>PWNJ01000022.1 GCA_003558985.1 candidate division CSSED10-310 bacterium | reverse complement strand
GCGAAAACTGATTATTGATCTTCTGGATCTGACACGGCTTGAATCCGGACAAAAACAACGTGAAAAAGTTGAGGTCAACCTGTGCGACCTTGCCAAAGCTGCATTTGAAATCAGTGATATTCAGGCCAAAGAACGCAATATTTCACTCAAACTGGATTGCAGCGAACCGGTGGTCATTAAAGCAGACCGGGGTGAAATGGAAATAGTAATGAACAACCTTGTGTCCAACGCTGTAAAATACAATAAAAATAATGGATCGGTAACTGTCAGACTGGAAACTTCGCAAGGTAGAATTATCTGCACTGTAAGCGATACCGGTATCGGAATGACGCAACATGAAACTGAAAAAGTTTTTGAAGAATTTTACCGCGCAAAAAACATTCATACACGAAATATTCTCGGAAGCGGTTTGGGTCTATCAGTAGTAAACAAAATTATTGCTCTTTATCAAGGTGAGATAACGGTTGAATCAGAAGAAAATGTCGGCACAACTTTCCGGGTGACTATGGATGCCGATCCCCGGGTCAATGTCGCAATGGATACTGGATCACTGGCTTTCCTTGGCGGCCGCTGATCCGTTTGGTTAATCGCTTAATCGACATCCGATAAAAAACGGATTGCGGTGCTCGTAATCGTAATCGAAAACAATCGAAAGCAACAGATTGTAATACTATCGAAAATTGACGTTTTTCAGGTCGTGAAATTGTTTTAATTATACCTTGAGATCAGTCGATTACGAGCACTATTACGCGTTCGAGCAAGATGAGTCCGGTGCAAACACCTTTTCGGACAGGGTCTGGCTATCGTTTTCAAAAAGATATAAAGGCATATTTTTTGCACTGATTTGCAATGATGGTTATTATAGCCAGCGTGTTTTTTTGTTTATTTGCCAAGGAGGACTCCGTGAAAAAGACAGTTTTTATTTTAATGTGTATGGTTTTAGCCATGTTTTGTCATAACTCAATGGCGCAGGAACTGATCATCGGTGAGCATTTGTATGATCAGGTTCTGGAAACACCGCATCCGTATCCGGGATCCAGAAGTGGTGAACCAGAAATCGTCTGGACAGATTATTACAAATATCCGGGGGCGGCATATCTGGTGTTTGAGTTTGCAAAATTTGATCTGGCTCCCGGTGACTGGGTTGAAGTGCGTCACCCATATGGTGAACAGGTTCATGTGTATACCGGCCGTGGATTTCTGGATCGGGGCGGCGATTTTATCACTAAAATGGTGCTTGGTTCAGAAGCGATAATTGAACTGTATTCGACCAATACAGATCATGATTATTATGGATATCGTATAGAACGTGTGTCTCGGGGATTCAGCGAAGAAGAATTGCGCAGGATGCATGGAGATACGCGGGCAATATGCGGCACTGATGACAAACTGGATGCGAAATGTTTCGAGACAAGTCATCCGGAGGTTTATGAGCTGTCCAGAGCTGTTGCGCGTCTGGTTATGGACGGAGTCGGCACCTGTACCGCGTGGCTGGTTTCCTGCGAAAATCATGTTATGACCAACAGTCATTGCTCCCGTGAAGGTGATTTGGATTCACAAGCCAAACTGGATCGAATTGAGTTTCAATTCATGTATGAACGTCCGGAATGCGGTTCCGGAGACGCAACAGTTGAGTACTCCTTTATGGGCGGTACGTTTCTTGAGAATGATTTTCATGTAGATTACGCGCTTGTCCAGGCGCCGGAAGGTGAAGACCCTGCTAGTGTCTATGGATGGATCACACTGGATGACCGCCTGGTTGATGTAGGTGAGTTGATGTTTATTGCCGGGCACCCGGGTGCCAGACCGAAAGAAATTTCTTTGTATTCAAATCACGAAAATGATCCCACCGGTGAATGCGAAGTATATACGGTGGAAGCTGATCCTTGCAGGTCAGGAGCAACCGCTCCGGAAGTTGGATATTTCTGTGACACCGAAGGCGGAAGCTCAGGCTCACCGGTTCTGTCACGTGATACAATGAAAGCAATTGCCCTTCACCATTGTGCCTATTGCCCCAATCGTGGCATACGCATTCAGGATGTTATTGACTTGATTATGGATGGACCGAATCCGCTTCCACCATGCTCATTTTTCAACGAAATCGGGACAGTGACACTCGACCGGGGCAAATATGGATGTGATGATGTCATAGAAATTACGGTGAAAGACGGCTCATTACCCGGAGCTGAAACACAGGAAGTCGAAATCTGGTCTGATACCCAGTCAACTCCGGAAATTGTCTGGCTGACTGAAGATCCTCCGGATTCAGGCACTTTTATCGGCACTATTCCAACATCAACTGATCCGCCGGACCCAGGAAATGGAGTACTCTCAATCACAGAAGGTGACTCCATAACCGTTCTTTATATTGACGAGGATGACGGTCAGGGAGGATCCAATATTCCAAGATATGATTATGCAGAGGTTGATTGTACTCCTCCGGTAATCTCAAATGTCACTGTAACCTGGGTATCAGCCCTTGAGGCCGAAATATCCTGGAATACCAATGAACCTGCTGCAGGAACAGTAGTGTATGGACTGACCATTCCGCCAACCAACCAGACAACCGATGCAAGCCTGGAAACAGAACATGCCATACTTCTTGAAGATCTGGACAGTTGTGCCTGGCATTTTTTCAAAGTCATTTCGACAGATGAAGCCGGCAACACCGCTGAAGACAATAATAACGGCACTTACTACATGTTTTTGACTGACGAAATTCATATTCTTCTGGACGAAAACATGGATACCGATCCCGGATGGACTTACGAAAATCTCTGGGAATGGGGTGAAGCAACCGGACAGGGCGGTAATCCACCCTCCGGATATACGGGTACTCATATTGTAGGATACAATTTGTCAGGGAATTACCAGAATAATCTGCCGCCAACGTACATGACAACAACATCATTTGATTGCTCAGATGCAAATGAAACATATTTAACATTCTGGCGATGGCTCTGCGTGGAAAGTTCGACCTGGGACCACGCCTCTATCGAAATATCCAATAATAGCGGATCTTCATGGCACACTGTCTGGCAACATACCGGTGGTACAATTCAGGAATCAAGCTGGAGTTTTCAGGAGTATGACATATCCAGTTGGGCGGCAGGCAACAGCGATGTTCGTCTGCGCTGGGTAATGGGTCCATCAGATTCAATCATTGCATATTGCGGATGGAATATTGATGATGTGATGGTCAGTTACACAACGGATTGTGTTCAGCCAACACCGACTCCTTCCGAACCAACGCCGACACCAACGCCAGACTGCCTGAATCACGGCGATGTAAACTTCGATGGAGTACTTTCAGCACAGGATGCACAGCTCGCATTCATGATCTCTATAGGACAGCATATACCAACATATGAAGAAGAATGCGCTGCAGACTGTAACGGAGACGGCGTAGTATCTGCTGCTGACGCTCAACAGATTTTCCTTGCAGCATTGGGAGCTGCCAGTTGTGTTGATCCGATTTAAAAGCTTAACATCGTTAAAAACATATTCTATATGGAGATTGTAAATGAAAAATTATGGTTTATTTTGCTGCTTATTCATACTGTTTGTTATACCGGCAGCACTGTCACAAAGTTTGATCATCGGTGAACATTTGTATGATCAAGTTCTGGAAACACCGCATCCATACCCGGCATCCAAAACCTGCGAACCGGAAATCGTATGGACAGATTATTACGAATTTCCAGGGGCCGCTTATCTGGTGTTTGAGTTTGCCAAATTTGATCTTGCGCCGGGAGATTGGGTTGAAGTCCGACATCCGTATGGTGAGCAGATCCATGTATATACCGGCAAAGGATTCCTGGATCAGGGCGGTGATTTTATAACCAAATCCGTTCTGGGCTCAGAAGCGGTTATCGAGTTGTATTCGGTCAACACAAATCACGATTATTACGGGTATCGTATTGAACGGGTTTCACGTGGTTTCAGTGAAAAAGAAATGGCCAGAATGTATGGTGATGACCGGGCTATATGCGGTTCAGATGATAAACTTGACGCAAAGTGTTTTGAAACAAGTCACCCTGAAGTATATGAATTGTCGCGAGCTGTTGCACGCCTTGTAATGGACGGCGTCGGCACTTGCACGGCATGGCTGGTCTCCTGCGAAAACCATATCATGACAAACAGTCATTGCTCTAGGGATGGAGAATTGAATTCACAAGCCAAATTGAACCGAATCGAGTTTCAGTTTATGTATGAGCGACCGCAATGCGGGGGTGGAACAGCAACGTTTGAACACTCCTTTATGGGAGGCACCTTTCTGGAAAACGAATACTATATAGACTACGCTCTTGTTAAAGCCCCTGCAAATGAAGACCCTGCAAGTGTCTATGGGTGGATCACACTGGATGATCGTCTGGCCGATGTGGGTGAACTGATGTTTATTGCTGGCCACCCTGGAGCTCGTCCTAAAGAAATCAGTCTGTATTCAACACATCCTACTGATCCGACCGGCGAATGTCAGGTAAACTCAGTCAATGCCAGCCCCTGCAGAGGCGGTTCAGCCCCTGAAGTTGGCTATTATTGCGATACCGAAGGCGGCAGTTCCGGCTCACCCGTCCTGTCAAGAGAAACCATGCGAGCTATCGCATTGCATCATTGCGGGTCATGTCCTAACCGGGGTTCGCGTATTCAAAATGTCATCAATCTGATTCAGTCCGGACCGAATCCGCTTCCCCCCTGTTCTTTCTTCAGTGAAGAAGGTACTGTCGAATTTGACCGCCCGTTTTACGGATGCAATGATGTTATCAGTATAACCGTCGTTGATGCATCTTTGATCGGAGCAGGAACGCAGGATGTTGAAATATGGTCCGATACCCAGAATTCACCCGAAGTTGTCTGGCTGACAGAAACACCTGCTGGCAGCGGTGAATTTATCGGAACAATCCCAACCTCAACTCAACCGCCCAATCCGGGGGACGGTACATTATCTGTTTCAGAAGGTGATACTGTAACTGTGTTGTATATCGATGAGGATGACGGTCAGGGTGGGTATAATATTCCAAGATATGACTATGCAGAAGTTGACTGTACACCACCGGTAATCACGAATGTTTCGGTGACCAATATCGGTGACCAGTCACTAACAGTGACCTGGAACACAAATGAACCCGCAAACTCAAAACTCTATTACGGCAACCTGATGCCGCCAGTAAATAGCGTAACAATAGACGCAACAACAACCAATCATGAGGTAACTGTCAGCGACTTGAACTCAGGGACACTATACTATCTGATGGTTGAAAGTGCTGATATTGCCGGTAATATTGCTCAAGATAACAACAATGGCGCATATTATCAGGGGACTACTCTATATATTTTATGGGATCAACCTGTCAGCGCTTCCAACCCGAGCAGACGTGCCAATCAGGTTTTTCCTGATTCACAATATTCAGGTTATACCTGTTATCTTGCCGATGATTTTGTCAACACAGAGACCTGGCGTATTGAACATGTATTTGTACCGGGTGAAATGTATAACGGTGGAACATCGTTGGCAAATGCAACAACGTTGCACTGGCGTATTTATGCCGACGATGATGGTCTTCCAGCCGGATATCCAGGTAGTGGCGCTGCACCGGTTTGGAGTCTGGACCTTTCAACAAACGATCCACAGATTACATTAATGACCGGCCTTCAAAACAACCTCAGTGATACCGCCATTACACTTGAAACACCGATAGAATTGCCCGCCGGAACATGGTGGCTGATGTTTTATCCAACAATGAGTTTTTCGTCGCACGGCCAATACGGCAGAATCTCTTCCGATACGACAATTCAGGAAATCGCCAAGTTTATTAATCCCGGCGGTGATTTCGGCCATGGAACCAACTGGATGAACTGGAATAACGTATCCAGTGTTACTCACCACGATCTTGCTTTTCGTGTAAGCGGCTCCATTCCGGGACAGGCAACTCCAACTCCGCAACCAACCCCGACTCCAGACCCTGACTGCCTGAATCATGGTGATGTCAATTTCGATGGTTCCGTGACGGCTGCTGATGCACAATTGGCATTTGTTATCGCTTTGGGAACCTATAATCCAACCTGGCAGGAAGAATGTGCGGCTGACTGCAATGGCGACGGCATGGTTACTGCTGCAGATGCTCAGCTAATATTCCTAACAGCTCTTGGTCTGGAATCATGTGTTGATCCTATATAAACACAGCCGGGATTAACCGGCCTCGTTCAGCAATTTTCTTATGAAATAAAGCGCACGGTTCATGTGAGTGAACCGGCGTTTTTTTTTATTCATTTTCATTTTTACTGTCATTTAGGTTAGAATCTTGAGTGAGGTTACTAGCAGATGGCAGATCTGTGTTTCAACGGGAGGAGTATCCAATGAAATTTTTAAACTGTACAGCTTTATTCTTATTGCTACTTTCTTTATTCACAGTGCATTCAGAAGTTCTGATTGTTGGTGAACATCTGTATGATCAGATTCTGGAAACCCCGCACCCTTACCCCGGTTCATCAAGTGGAAAACCTGAGATTGTCTGGACGGACTATTATAAATTTCCGGACGCCAATTACCTTGTTTTTGAGTTTGCCAAATTTGATCTGGCTCCAGGTGATTGGGTAGAAGTCCGTCATCCGTATGGTGAGCAAATACATGTGTACACAGGCAAGGGTTTTCTGAACAAGGGTGGTGATTTCATAACTAAAGCTGTGATTGGTTCTGAAGCAGTCATTGAACTCTACTCAGTCAATCCTGATCACAAATATTATGGATACAGGATCGAACGCGTTTCGCGCGGATTCAGCGATGAGGAGCTTCGGCGCATGTATGGCGACCGTGCTATCTGCGGCGCTGATGACAAACTGGATGCCAAATGTTTTGAAACAACTCATCCGGAAGTTTATGAACTTTCAAAAGCAGTAGCCCGTATGCTGATGGATGGAAGCGGTCTGTGTACTGCATGGCTGGTTTCCTGTGAAAATCATATCATGACAAACAGTCATTGCTCAGCTTCCGGCGAAATGGATTCTCAAGCCAAGCTTGACCGCGTTGAATTCCAGTTCATGTATGAAAGGCCGGAATGCGGCAGTGGCAGTGCAACTGTTGAGTATTCCTTCATGGGTGGAACATTTCTGGAAAATGATTTCCACGTTGACTATGCTCTTGTACAAGCGCCTGACGGAGAAAACCCGGCTGCGACGTATGGCTGGATTACGCTGGATGACCGTCTTGCTGATGTTGGCGAGTTGATGTTTATTGCCGGTCATCCGGGTGCAAGACCCAAAGAAATTGCTTTGTATTCAACCGACCCGAATGATCCAACAGGAATCTGTGAGGTTCATACAGTGAATGCAGCACCATGTCGATCCGGCGCCACAGCTCCCGAAATCGGCTATTATTGTGATACCGAAGGCGGCAGTTCCGGCTCTCCTGTCCTTTCTTTGGATACGATGAAAGCAATAGCGCTCCACCACTGTGCCTATTGCCCCAATCGCGGAATACGGATTCAGGATGTTATCGCTTTGAACCAGGCTGGTCCGAATCCCTTGCCACCCTGTGCATTTTTTAATGAAATCGGTACGGTCACCCTGGACCGTGAAAACTACGGTTGTGATGATGTCATCACAATCACCGTCAGTGATGGGTCCTTGCCTGGCGCTGGAACACAGGATGTTGAAATTTGGTCGGATACACAGACAACTCCCGAAATTGTCTGGTTAACAGAAACTCCGCCAGATTCCGGCAATTTTACCGGTACAATTCCAACAACAACGGATCCACCAGCACCGGGTGATGGCAGATTATCTATTACTGAAGGCGATACAATAACTGTTTTGTACATCGATGAGGACGACGGCCAGGGTGGAACCAATATTCCGCGCTACGACTACGCACAGGTCGATTGCACACCACCAATTATCAGCAATGTGACGGTGCAATGGGTTTCAGCCTTTGAAGCGGTTATAAGCTGGCAAACCAATGAACCTTGTAACAGTACAGTTGTATATGGTGTCAGTGATCCGCCGGATCAGCAAACAACTGTCTCCGAACTCGTGACTGAACATGCAGTACATTTGGTCAATTTGGATCAGTGTACAGAATACATTTTTTATGTCAAAAGCGCAGACGAAGCAGGCAATGAATCGTACGATGATAACAACGGCAACTACTATTTCTTTGTCACTCTGCAGTTAATGGTACTAATGGAAGAAACCATGGACACCGATCCGGGCTGGACATATGAAAATCTGTGGGAATGGGGTCCGGCCTCCGGTATTGGCGAAAACCCGCCTTCCGGTCATACCGGCACTCATATTGTCGGCTATAACCTGACTGGCAATTATCAGAACAATCTGCCACCGACCTATATGACCACCACATCATTTGATTGTTCGGAAGCCAGCCAGG
>PWNJ01000070.1 GCA_003558985.1 candidate division CSSED10-310 bacterium | reverse complement strand
TGGATAAATATGTGCAGACAAATGCTGATGTGGCACCATGCAAACCATTGAAAATTGACTATTGGCAATCGACTATTGACTATTGAAATCGCCCCCTTCCCCTACCCCTTCCCCTGCCCTTGCCTGTCGTGCTCAACGAGCACGATAATTGATTGAAAAACGATAATGCTTTATTTATAAAGATCACATCCGGTAATGTAATAAGAACTGGGTTGTGACAACCGGATGTATTTGGACGGGAAAGGAGTAGTCATGCACAGAAGATTATACAAATGCAGTGTTCTTGTAATGCTGATTGGTTTATGCCTGAACACAGGAATACTATATGCTGATGATGAACCGGAATTTGAAGCAGAGTATCGGGACTGGAAACTGGCCGGAATATTTTCCGGTAGTTTGAATCTGACTCAGTTTTCGGATTGGCAGGCAGGCGGTGATGACACATTGACAATTACCGGTCGAAGCGATTTCTGGGCGGTTCGATCCAATGACCGATATGAATGGAAAAACCGGATGCGGGCGGTTTACGGTATCAGTAAAATCAACGGGGAAGATTTTCGGACATCGGCCGATTCACTAAAGCTCGACTCACGCTATGAACACAAAATGAATGCCAGAGCGTTTGCCTATTTGCGAGGCCATGCGAACACCAGTCTGGCACCGAAATATGTTCATTTTGATACGCCGAAAGACATTATTATAGATGGTGAAACCATGTATCAGGATGTCGATAAATTCCGCATCGCAACAGGGTTTGATCCGATCAGTCTGGAGCAGGGAATAGGTGTCGGATACACGCTTTATGAAACGCCGGACGAAACTTCAGAAATAACACTGATGGCTGGTATTGGCAGCAGACAATTGGTCTCACGGTCGTATTATGTTAAAAAAGACGACAGCACAACACCGGAACTGGAATATGAAAAAGTCAGTGATGATTTTGAAATGGGTGTTGAAATGGTTTTGGATGCAACCATTACCATCAACTCCTATGTAAAATTCACGTCAGTTGGAGTGTTGTTTCTTGGACTGGACGATAATCTGTGGCGCTCACGCTGGGATAATGCGCTGGAAGTGTCTTTAGGACAATACATCGGCATCAGCTTTACCGCTGACATGATTTATGATGAATCCGTATTTGATGGTGTTCAGTACAAAACAGGCACTCTGCTTACTTTCAGATACAGGTTGTTTTAGGGTCGAAAAGACGGGAGATTAACGATGGCAGTTGAAAACAAAATCGTCACAATTAAAAAACGTACCGGAGCGCCAATTCCGTTTGATTCCAGCCGAATTAAAAAAGCTATTCTGAAAGCAACAGCAGATATCGGTGGTTTTAAACAGGATATTATTCCGGATACAATCTACAGCGCCTTCAAGGAAAAAACCGATGAAGAAATCGCTGCTCTGTTGACCGATGATATAATTATGTGTCTGAACGCCGAAAAATCACATCAAAATCCCGCGTCGGCGCCAGATGTTGAAACAATCCAGAATTATGTTGTTCATGTATTGCGAAGCCGCGGTTTTGTTGATACCGCTGATGTGTATGAGACGTATCGCTGGGGCAAGGCGCGAGTGCGCGAAAAAGAATTGACCGATGAACAGTTTGCCGGTGTTGGTTATCCGCGAGAAAAAATGGATGCTTTGTATCGCTGGAATTGCGACAATAACTGTGAAACCATTCAGAAACTGAATGTTTGGGTTTTAAGTGGTAAACTCGAGGATCTGGTTGATGCTTCCATTGCCGAATATGAACGTCAACTGGATGAAGTCGCTGATCTTTTCCGTCAAAAAGGAAGCGCTCGAGTCTTTTTCGTGACCGGACCCTCATCTTCAGGAAAAACCACCACCACATCCAAACTGGCAAAACGACTGGCCAAAGACGGTCTGCGCTTTCATGAACTCAATCTGGACGATTATTTCAAGGGATTATCGGAATATCCCCGGGATGCTTTTGGAGACTGGGATTTTGAAACGCCTCAGGCATTGATGCTTGATCTGATAAATGAACACCTTGTCCGACTGCTTGACGGTGAAACAATTCGTAAACCGATCTATGATTTCAAACAGGGCAGAAGCGTACTTGAAGCTGAAGAAGTTCGCATTGAATCCGATGAAATCCTGCTGCTGGACAGTCTGCACGGCCTGTATCCGCCGATGACCGCCAGTATACCGGAAGAATTGAAATTCAAATTGTTTATCGAAGCTCTAAGTATGATCAAACTGGGGGACGGCACGAATGATATTCTTACCAAAGGTACTGATATACGGCTTTTAAGACGAATGTTACGAGATAAAAAACACCGGAATCACTCCCCAAAAATGACACTGGGACACTGGCATTTCGTCCGTAAAGGTGAACTGCGTGACATGATTCCGTATATCAAAACAGTGGACTATGTCATGAACGGTGGCCTGTCATTTGAATTGCCGGTGCTGAAAAGCGTTATGGGCGATGATTTTCCCGATCCGAAATGGTTTTTGAATCAGGGTCGTTTTGACGCATATATCCGTGGTGAACGTGTGCGTCGAATTCTTGAATCACTGATGCCAGCCAAGGATATCACCTATGATCTGATACCCCCGGATTGCCATCTTCGCGAATTTATTGGCGGTCTGAAACTGTGACCATAGGCTCAATCACTTTTACAAAGACCAGTTTATCGTCACCGGCTGCATAAAAATCTTTTAACACCGCTTCCAGTTTGTAGTGCATTTTTTCATAAAAAGCCTGAGTGGGTTTATACTGGTCTCGTGACGATGTTTCGATATAAATCCGGCGCCCTCCGGCATTCGCTATGAGTTGTTCCGTCTTTGTCAGTATTTGCGTTCCGAACCCCTGTCCTCTGAAATCATTATGTATTGCTATCCAGTACAGATCATAACTGGCCTGCGTGCCGTCAATATGACCGTAGCTGGTGTATCCCGCTATCCGGGTGTCGTGTTCCAGGAACAAAAACCGGTAATCTGTTGATGTGTTGTCTGCTATCATTGACTGTTCCACCATATCAACCGCCATATTGATTTCTTCCGGATTAAAATAGCCGGATGACGTCAGAATATCCCGAACGGCTGCCGGATCTGTTTCAACGGGTTTCATTCGCCAGGCAATATTCATTGTGATCATTCCTTTGAATTGAGGAGCTAAACCAATATGGTGTGACAGAATCTGAAAGGATGCGTTGAATGGTGTTCCTGTATGATAAACCGTGTCTGTTCACAGCAGCCGCATATCCGGCGTCTTCAGACAGGCATGGGTTAGCATTGATTTCCAGAATACATGGGACTGAATTTTCGTCGACCCGGAAATCAACCCGTGCATAGCCGCGTAAATGAAACAGTGACCAGCATTGACGGGCGATATGTTTCAGATTTGACAGCAGCGATTGATCCGAATCAGGAAAATCAAAACTGCGGGGTGTGTTCTGATATTCCGGTGAATCAGGCATCCATTTTGCCCGATAATCCACAATTCGGGGTTTGTCAGGAGTAAACTGATGAAACAGTATTTCAGCGGGAGGTAAAACCTCAACGCCGTTTTCCCCACCCAGAAGCGCTATATTGAATTCCCGTCCATCAATGAACTGCTCCGCAAACCATTCACCGCCATCTGTCATTTTTTTATTCTGTATACATTTACATAATTCGTCCGTATTTCGCGCAACAACAACAGATGATTCATCCAGACCGACCGATGCGTGTTCCCAGACGGACTTGATGATCCATTTGCCAGCGCCGTCAACAGCAGAATAGTTGTGGTTGTTCCTGGCTGGATAAACCCATGCGCGAGTCATCAAACCGGATGCAGCGAGGATTTGTTTTGTCAGCAATTTGTTGGAGGTTAAATAGATGGCATCAGCCGGACATCCGGTATATGGGATTTGCATTGTTTCAAGCAATGCGGGAGCAAAATGCAGCAGAGCGCCATATCCGTCAACAGATTCGACCAGATTGAAGACCAGATCGGGTTTATGTTTATGCAAAACATGTTTGGCCGTGCTGCAATCCAGGTCAAAAGGAAGTGTATTGACTGTATGATTCAGGCTGTTCAAAGCATTTGAAACGGTTCGAACCTGTTCCAGAACGTCAAGTTCATCCGGGGACGGCTTATCGGTTATCCGGTTATGCAAAATGGTGATATTCATGCGGATGCTTTCGAAATATTCGCAGGGAAGACTTCGTATAACGGTATTGGGCAAGGTTCAGGCAAAACACGTGACAACGCCGAATGGACGATGGATTCAATCAGATGAAAATAACTGATACCTTTCAGGCGAGCCAGAATACACAGATCGGAGTATGATGGATTCAATCCTGCCAGAGGATTGATTTCCAGAAATGAAGGGTTTCCGTTCGCATCCATGCGAAAATCAACCCGACCGCCGTCACGGCATGACAACCCGCGCCAGATACCCAGCGCCATTTGTTCCATCCGTGTGGCATGTATGCCATCCGCAAGCATATATCTGACACGGGTTTCCCATTCTGCCTTGTTCAGATATGAATAGCTGTCGGATTCGGCGTTTTGCGTTAGAGCTACTTCCATGACTCCGATAGCACGAGCAGCATCCCCGGTGCCAAGAATCCCAACCGTGAACTCTCTGCCCGGAAGAAATGTTTCCACCAACACCGGTTGCTGATAGGATTCAAGTAACTGAAGACACACATGACGCAGATCAGCCGGGTTTTCAACACGTGAATTATCGCTGATACCACGACTGGTACCCTCAGCCACCGGTTTGACAAACAGCGGACATGGTATTTGTATGGCGGCTATATCCGCTGGAGTGGTTATCACCGCAAACTCGGGTGTTGGATATCCCAGCGATTGCACAATACGTTTGGTCATACCTTTGTGCAGTGTCAATGACATAACCATCGGATCCGAAAATGTATATGGAATACTCCAGGCCTCAAGAACAGCCGGCACCTGTGCTTCCCTTCCAAATCCTGATACACCTTCAGCGATATTGAATACCAGATCCCACCGCTCACCACCGGCAAGCCGGTGAACAAGATTCCGAATATGCCCGATGCGAACTGTTTGCATCCCCATACTTTTCAAAGCTCCATCAATAGCATCAATTGTTTCAATGCAATCAAATTCGGCAACAGCTTCCCGGCTGTATCCCATCGCCAAATATTCTTCGCGCAAATCATAGGTTATTCCGACTTTCATAATGGAAATCTCCTTTCACCGGTTTCTACACTCGTTTCAAGCTCAGCAAGTGACTCAAACAAAAGCGGGGGAGTATCGTGCCGGTTGGATATTGAACGGGCGTGATCATAATATGAGTAGGTATTACCGGCATAGTTGCTCAACACAAGTGTGTCGCCAGAATATCCCAGTGCATATTGCGGTAGCAACGGAATTTTGCCGCCTCCACCCGGAGCATCAATAACGTATGTCGGCACGGCATAACCGGATGTGTGGCCACGCAGCGATCGGATAATTGACAATCCCTTGTCGATACTGGTTCGAAAATGTTCCGATCCATTGATGGGATCACACTGATACAGGTAATAAGGACGCACCCGAAACCGTAAAAGCCCCTGCATCAACCGTTTCATCACATCAGGTTCATCGTTCACACCTGCCAGCAGAACCGTTTGGCTGCCCAGCGGTATTCCGGCATCGGCAAGCATTGAGCATGATCTGAATACGTCCGGGGTCAACTCGTCCGGGTGAGTAAAATGTATACTCATATAAAGTGGATGATATTTCTTTAACATCCGAACAAGTTGTGGCGTGATTCGCTGAGGTAATACAACCGGCGCTTTGGTACCGATGCGAATGATTTCGATATGCGGTATTTTTCGCAGAGCGCCTAAAAGCTGTTCCAGCATAGCGTCGCTCATCGTCAGAGGGTCACCGCCGGATAACACGACATCCCTGATTTCAGAATGCCGGGCGATGTAATCCAGGGCCGCCTGCCAGTGACTGGGTGATGCGGCATGTGTTTCAGCATGATCCATAATACGTGAACGCGTGCAATAGCGGCAATATGCCGCACAATGGTTTGTGACAAGAAACAACACACGGTCCGGATATCGATGTACCAGGCCCGGAACGGGACTGGAATTGTCTTCACCCAAAGGATCGCATGATTCGCCTGTTCCGGTCAGAGTTTCCCGATAATCCGGTATTACGGTTCGGCGAATTGGATCAGCGGGATTCATCGGATTCACAAGACTTGCATAATACGGTGTGACAGCGAATGGAAGCGCTTTGGCCGAATAACGAAACGCGGCTTTTTCTGTTTCTGATAATGTCAGAATACGCATTACATCCTGTTGAGTCGTTAAGCGATTCTGAAGCTGCCAACGCCAGTCATTCCATTGATCACGAGTAATGTCAGGATAAAACTGTTTGCGAAAACGACTGTTGAAACAGGACGTTTTCCTTGATTGTCGTTTTGTCCGGTATTCCGCAGATATATTGAGGCCTCCGCCGAAATACTCCGGCGACAAATCGTCCGTTAAAGTTAATGTATCTGTCGGGGATAGCGAGGGAGGTTCCTCTGAATCATTCTCCGAAACCTTAGCCTGGTCCGGAGGTACCTCATCTTCAGCAGGGGTGACCGAAGAAGAGGGTTTTATAAAGCTGTGTGTATCGTCCATTTTTTCTTTCCGCTCCTTTCTGAGCAGCTTTCATACAGCATGCGAAATTTCCTCTAAGAGAAAACTTCCGTTAAATACCCTCGTGCAGTCAACAGAGTCCGGCTGGAACCGGTAATGACTCTGTTGCCGCATCCTGTATATCTGCTTATTTTTTCGATTTGTAAACAATCTTTTTTTAACGGTCGCGCGGTTGAAAAAGAACAGGTGTAATTATTTGAAAATTAAAGACTATTTGTTTTTATTGAAATGTTTGAGCGTGCGGAACTTAAAAACTCCCGATACAAGGACCGATATTCGGAATACTGTTCGAAAGGAATTACCGTTTTATGTCTGACGAAATGGATGTCAAGCCCCGGTGTTTGATCATTGCTGTCAGATTCGACGGATGCAGAAAAGAAATCGTTTTCCATTGTCATATTTTGGGGAAGTGAATCGATTGTGAAATTCTGGTTGATATCAAATGTGATTCTGATATGTCGGCTGTACAGATATGATTTGACCAGATTGGCTTCCCTGGATCGCTGCCTGTATCCGGTGATATTTGTGTAAGGAAGATTGGGCATAATATGCACAACATTGTCAATAATCATTCCCATGTTTTGAGCATTAAACTGCATTTGGATTACCACAGCGTCATCGATTACATCAACTGAATAACTGTCAACATTCGCTCCGGGAAGCATTCGCTGAATACGATTTCTGTATCGTCTGTCCTGCTGTTCACTTGTCAGTTGTTCAAGAACCTGTTTTTCACGCCTGGCAAAATGTCCGGTAAGAGTTTCTGTGACAGAAACATCTGCATTTCTGTTTGTATGGAATGTGAAATGAATTTCTTTTGTGTCTATTGAGTTTTCAGAAGATGATTTGGGTAGAGTAACCGGATTTGAGCCTGCAAGAGTGATCGGCAGCACCATTGTGTTTTCAATATGTGGCCCGATCATTGGTGGAACGGTGTACCGGTCAGTCAGGTCAACAACCAGAAAGGGTTTGCCGTCAATTTCAAGGTTTTTCAATTCAATACTGTCCGAATTTAACTCAATGGCGATAATTGCATGATTGAATTGCAGGGCAGGAAATGTTTCAAATACCGGTCCCGCTGATTTGGTCCGCGACAGAAGCGGGTGTGCTGTGACACCTCCCTGATTCAAAATGGCAACGGCATACCATGCCATATCCTTGCAATCACCAAATTTTCGCTGATGCACCTCATCAGCCGGTGTTGGAATAAACCGGCCGTCCCCCACTTCAATCGCCACATACCGAATCATTTCAAATACATGATTCAATGTCTGTAATATAAACGTCCGTTGATCAGACAGGGATAACAGTTCCTGCAAGCTTTGTTTGGTAGATTCATTCAAACTGGCCGTTTCGTGGGTTCTGAAATAAAAACTTCGGCTAATCGATTCCCAGGTGGTTTGTTCATCGGCATCGAATACAATACCGATATACGGCAGAGATTCACGTATGGGTGGCGCATTGTTTTCATCGGGCAGGGCGAGCTGATTTTGTATGAACCATGATGTGCCGTCGGATTGTACCCGGTTGTTATGATCATTCAGAACTACTGCCCGGGCATTGTCCGGTATCTGAATTCCAGAATGAACGACTTCCACGCGGTATCCAAGGGGAAGCACGATATTTCTGCAGAACGGCGTCCATGACAACTGATATTCGAACGCAACAATATCACCTGTGCGAATACTGTCAAAAGATGCTCGAACCTGTTCGTTGTCATCGTGAAAATTTC
>PWNJ01000250.1 GCA_003558985.1 candidate division CSSED10-310 bacterium | reverse complement strand
TTGTATCCCGGAACAGAAAAAGTGTTTGAGATGCTTGTGGCGCCTTACCGTGAAAACCGTGTGTCTGTCCATTCAGCGCAATTGTCTGCGGAACTGGGGGAGCTGACGGTTTCCGAACAACATATGACAGATTCTTATATGTATCATTTAACTGTACCGGTTGTGTCTGCTGATCCCCATCGTGATCATCATTACCTGGTGACATATGAGCTGAAAGATGCTGATAAAACACAGACCATTGAATCCGGGTCAATAATGACTCGTATTTCTGCAGAAGAAACCAAAGAGGTTGCGGTGACTGTTTCGTCTATGTCCCGGGCTGAATGGATCGAAGTTAAACTGTTCCATGTGTCTGACCAGGATGATGCATTGTTCTGTCAAACATTTTGTCTGGCAACAAAGCATCGTCGTTTTCATTCTACTGGTACTGTTGTTGAAGGAAAAAACAGACCGTTTGTCAGGGCGGTCTATCCTGAACATTCAACCGGGGTGATCACACGGTTCAGCGCAGGTGTTTTACCTCCCGGCAGCTATGAAGTATTTGTTACCATTCCTCCTCAAGCGGACTGGCATGGCGACATCAGCGGAGGAATTTTGCGGGCATATTCGACGAGAAAAATCTGGCAAACAGAGTTGGTCCGAAATGAGGCTATACCATTTCAGTCCAATCGATTACATTTCGTGATGGATGATATCTCGGATATCATATTTGAAATTGAAATCCATCAGAATGCATCTGTTGCTTTTGAAACCCTGAATCTGGAGTGGACAAGATCAGAACCGTATCCGTTTCCCATGAGTAATCTGACGGTTGCCCTTTAACCCTTTGCCTCTTCTGCCTTGAGCCTTCTGCTGCCGAACACGAAAGTGGATGTTAATATTGCAATCATGTTAAAATACTTATTCAGGAGGTTGCCATGAAAGAATCCGATTCTGAACGGGAGATGATATCCATTGGACGTTCGGTAGTTCGACCGGACGTTCCGGACAAGTTGCTGGGTCGGGCTATATATGCGGCGGATGCTATGCGTCAGGGTATGCTGCATGTCGCAACGGCCCGTTCTTCTGTGGCCGGCATGAAAAACATACAGATTGATATTTCTGCCGCACAAAACATGCCGGGCGTCCAACGTGTTATAACCGCTAAAGATATTCCGGGTAATAAATATGTTCCGTTGATTGTATCGGATATGCCGTTTCTGGCATCGGAGCAGATTCGTTTTTATGGGGAACCCGTTGCTTTGGTAGTTGCCCGAACACGTCAGGAAGCGAAATCGGCTGCACGAGCAGTTCAGGTAACCGGCGAGATGTTTGATCCCGTTCTGACGGTGGAAGATTCGGCAGGGCCCGATTCTTATGTTATATATGAGGGTGATTATGAAAAAAACATTTTCAAGAAATACCACATACAGCGGGGCAGTCCGGACGAGTTTTGGCCTGAATCACATGTTGTCATTGAACGCGAATATCGGACTCCACACCAGGAACATGCCTATCTTGAAACTCAGGGTATGATTGCTGAGTTGGATGAGAATGGTGAAGTTCAGGTAATGGGGAGTATGCAATGTCCGTTTTATGTACAGGATGCGGTTGCTTCGATATTGGGATTGGCCAAAGCGAAGGTTACTGTGATTCAGATGGTTACGGGTGGAGGATTTGGCGGCAAGGAAGATGTGTCTTCTGTTGTGGCGGGTCATGCGGCGCTTGCAGCGGCATTGACGGATTCTCCCGTCAGTTTGATTTATGACCGGGAAGAAGATTTTATTGCCATGAGCAAACGTCATCCTTCGGTCATCAAGATAAAAATCGGTGCAAACCGGGAGGGTTTGCTTACGGCTGCCGAGATTTATATCACTCTGGATGGAGGCGCTTATTCAACATTGTCACCAGTTGTGTTATGGCGAAGCACGGTACATGCTGCAGGCCCATACCGATGGCAAGCGCTGCGGATTAAAAGCCGTGTGGTGGCGACAAATACCGCTCCAAATGGAGCATTTCGGGGTTTTGGTGAACCTCAATCGGTTTTTGCGCTGGAATCGGCAATTGATGAACTGGCTGATCAGTTGAATATTGATCCGCTGACCTTCAGAGAGAAAAACGTAATCGCTTCATCCTCAGACATAACAGCAACCGGTCAGACAACCGTTAATCCATCGATTTTGGAAGCTTTGGAAAAAGTAGCGGAAAAAATCGAATGGAAAGACAAGTTTACCGGAGCATATACAGGTGTAGTCCGTCATGATATTGAACCGATACGTGGTTTGGGTTGTTCAGTATCATTTTATGGTGTTGGTTTGGGAGCTGAGGGTAAAAAACTGGACCGGGCCGGCGCTTTTGTACAGGTTGAATCCGATGCATCGGTTCGGGTATTTATTGGTAACACTGAAATTGGTCAGGGCGCCAGAGGTGTTATGGCTCAGATAGCATCTGAAACACTGGCGGCGCCGCTGGAATACATTCATATTCACCGGGCAGACACGTCCCGTGTACCGGATTCCGGTCCCACTGTGGCTTCACGGACAACCATCATGTCCGGGAATGCGGTTATGAATGCCTGTCAAACCATAAGACAAAGTCTGGAAACTTCAGCGGCAATGGTTTTGAACTGTGCAATTGACAACATTAAAACTGATCAGCGGGGTTATTACGATGCTGCCAATCCATCCACGGCGGTTTCGTTTCATGAAGTAGTGTCAGTTGCTACGGCGCAACGGCAGCAAATGTCCTCATCCGGTTGGTATGTTGCGCCTGATACGTCATTTGACAGCGCTGGCGCAGGTCAGGGAAATGCATATTCGACGTATGTCTGGTCAGCGAACATTGTTGAAATTGAAATAGATCCTGGAACTCTTCAGGTGAAAGCGCTGAAAATTGCATCAGCGCATGATATTGGCAGAGCAATCAATCCGCGTGAGGTATGCGGGCAGATTGAGGGAGGTGTATTGCAGGGACTTGGGTTTGCATTGACAGAGAAAGTCGCTTACAGTGGCCTGACGCCTTCTATACAATCTGTTCCGGACGGTATTATGCTGAATCCGGGTTTCAGTGGATATATTTGTCCCACGGCTATGGATATTCCGGAAATTTTTCCGATTATTCTGGAGACTCCTTATGAACATGGTCCTTATGGTGCGCGAGGTATTGGAGAACCTCCATTAATCGGAGTAGCGCCAGCGGTGGCGAATGCGGTTAGCAATGCTTTGGGTATTCGTATCAGAGAACTGCCTTTATGTCCGGAACAAATTTTGAATGAATTGATAAAACAGGGGAGACTTTAATGAGCAAAGAGACAACCATCTCGTTTAAACTCAATGGAGGCTCAGCAACGGTTACGGCGCCGCCTTCCATGTCATTGCTCAGGGTATTGAGGGAAGGATTTCAGTTGACCGGTACCAAGAACGGATGTGGAGAAGGTGAATGTGGAGCATGCACAGTGCTTGTTGATGGGGAGTCCGTGAATGCCTGTCTGTTTCCTGTGTGTCATGCGGAAGGTCGTCAGATTTATACAATAGAAGCTTTTGATGATGGGTCCGATACGGTCACACATCCATTGCTTAACGAGTTTATGGTCCATGGCGCTGTTCAATGCGGTTTCTGCACACCGGGGGTTGTTATGACAACAGCAGGACTGTTGCACACCAAACCGTCTCCAACGATAGAAGCAATAAAAGAAGCTTTGGCCGGAAATCTGTGCAGATGTACGGGTTATGGCAGCATAATTCGTGCAGTGCAGGCGGCTAAAAATACGTTTTTTATGCCGGAACCGGAACCTCGTGAATACTCTTGTCAAATCGCAGAAACAGATCCGGTTGATATAATACCATTGAAAAATCTTGAGGAGCTGGCCAATCTGGGAGTTCTTGAAACCTGGGATATGCGATTTATCTCCGGCGGAACGGATCTGATGGTATACAAAAACTGTTGCGATTACGATAAAACCGGTGATGTCTGGATTGATTTATCTCAATGTTCTGAAATCCATGGAATTCGTGTCGAGAATTCGAAATTGTATATTGGAGCTGGAACTACCTGGAATGAACTGGTCCGGGATCCGCATGTCCGACAATATGCTCCGGCTTTGGTATCCGCCGCAAAACAAGTCGGATCAAACCAGATTCGTGCTCGTGGTACCCTGGGAGGCAATCTTGGCAATGCTTCTCCCGCAGGTGACGCGTATCCGCCGCTAATTGCTTTGGGGGCTGAAGTAAAAACATGTGCATCTGATGGAAATCATCGGGAAATACCCGTTGACCAACTGGTTGTTCGGCCGGGAAAAACATGCCTGAATACCGGTGAATGCATTACTGAGATCTCCATGTCGATCGGATCAAAAATGAGATCGGGTTTTTTCAAATCTGTTCCGCGATGTGCGCAGGCTTTGGCAAAAGTTTCTGTCGCTATAGCATTTAAAATTGATGATAACATCATCCGAACACCGGGAATTGCTTTGGGAGCTGTCGGAAAAAAAGCATTTCGTGTTATTAATGCAGAACAATTTCTTGATGGTCGATCCGTTGATTCACCGGGAATTGACGATATCGTATCAGCCTGTATTGAAGCGGCTGAACCGGCAGAAGATTTTCGGGCGACGCGCGAATACCGGATTCATATGATTGATGTTGGTGTTCGAAAAACAATGAATGAGTTGTTATCTGGCCACTCTGAATAACTCAAAGAGAACCCCAAAACGTTTATATAGAAGCAGTCAGCGAATTTGTTTTAATAATCAGAAATGATGACTCTGGCCAGGTTATCCGGGTTTACTCGTCATCAAAACTGTCATCCGGATCATCATCTGAGGCGACATCAAGATCATCCAGTGAATCCAGATCCAAATCATTCTTGGTCAAGTCTTCATCATCGACATTGATGGTTACCGGATTGCTCATAGCTGTTCGCAATGATCGTTTGCGAATTCGAGCGCATCCGCATTTCGGACACACGGCAGGATTGCGGTTCATATCATAATATTTTGTACCGCAATCATCGCAAATCAATCTTTTCCCAAGCACTGTCAGCCGTTCCATGTGCTATCTCCCAAACGGTTTAAATACAGAGCCTGATTGCTCAAGCCCTACTTGTCCAACCCCGAACTAACATGGTTCCTCTCGACAAGCACCATGTCCGGGTGGTGGAAGTATAAGCGCTCAAAACTGGATTTCAATAAAAAATTTTGCAAAAATGAGGGAATTGGGGTCGGTCGCGTCCAATCTGAAGGACAGGCGGTGGCGGAGTGGTCTATGACAGAGAATACTATTGAGATAAGTCATGGTTTAAACATGCAAAAAGATACACAATTTATATGCAAACCTGGAGAAATGCTTCTGAAAAGCAAACCGGTTCGAAATTCGTTTGCCCGGCGTTTCATTCATAATCTTAAAGATGCTTTATCCAGTGAATTTCCCGCCGAACATTCAATGATTCGGCGTGAACAGGGAATATTTTCTGTTCAGACAACAAACACTGATGCTGACGCTGTCATTCGGCGCGTATTCGGAATAACATCTGTTTCAAAAGTAACGGAAACCACTTATTCATCATTGACTGATATTGTTCGGGCAGGAAAACAGTTTTTTCAGGATTCGGTAAAAGGAAAACGATTTGCTGTTCGATGCCATCGAACTGGTTCCAGTGTGTTCAGTTCAATGGATGTGGGAAGGGAGTTGGGCGCTGCTTTGTTTCCTTTTTCATCCGGAGTTGATTTGACCAGTCCCGAGATCATTTGTCGTTTGGATGTTACTGATCGTATTGTAACATTTTATTCTGATACAGTTCCGGCATTTGGAGGTCTTCCCGTGGGAAGTCAGGGACGGGCTGTAGCATTAATGTCCGGAGGTATCGATTCACCGGTAGCGGCCTGGTATGGGTTGAAACGAGGGCTTGAACTTCACTATCTGTTCTGCTGTCTTGGTGGTCCATTGCAGCTTTGGGGGCCTCAATCAACCGCACGGCATCTGGCTGTTAACTGGAGCTATGGCTACCAGCCAAAACTGTATGTTGCAGATTTCAACCTTCTGCTTCAGGAGTTTCAAAAAGTTGATCACAGATACAGGAATATTTTACTGAAAAGATACTTTATTCGTGCCGCAGATGCGCTTGCAAAACATATAAATGCGCATGCGATTCTGACAGGTGAGTCTTTGGGACAGGTTTCATCTCAAACCCTGTCAAATTTGAATGTGATTAACGATGTTGCCCAAAAAATTATTCTCAGACCTCTGACGGGAATGGATAAAACTGAAATTATTAATGTTGCCAGAAAAATTGGAACTCTGGATATTAGCGAACAAGTGCCGGAGTTTTGTAATGTTGCTGTAAAAAAACCCAAAACACGCAGTCATTTGGATGATATTGAAATTCTGGAATCACAGATCGATGCATCTATTGCTGACAAAGTGTGCGGTGACTGGAAAGAGTTTGATCTGCGAAGCATGTCCGTGCCCGCTGAACCCCCAAATGCTGTTATGCAGGAAAAACCCCCGGGAGCCTGGCTGATTTGGATTAAAAGACCCGACATGGATTTTAATCCACCATCAGAAACAGATCAGATTATCAATATGCTTGAATTGTCATCTTTTTTTAAAACATTTAATCGCTCTGGAATTATCCTGTTTGCATGTCCTCAGGGCACTGTCAGCCGGGATGCAACCATAATGGCTCGTGATAAGGGAATTGATGCCTATACATTAAAAAAAACACTTGATAAAGATGTTTCAGATTTGATACAGTAGCAATTGTCTGATCAAGAAATTGGAAATATTCAGGTACATTGGGTGACACAGCAGGAACCGGAGTATGAACAGAGCAGAAAACATTTTGAATGAATATTTATGGCTGATCCGTCATGTTGTGTTTCAAAAAATACATTCGGACGATGCAGAAGATGTTGTAAACACGATTGTCTGCAAGATATGTCAAAATTACAGAAGTATCAGAAGTCCGGATACTGTCGGAGCCTGGGTCAGAGCTGTGGTAAAAAACCAGATCGCCTCATGGTATCGTCAAAAAGAACGAAACAAATTAATGAAAAAAGCGTATTTGGAATCAGGAGTGGTATCATCTTACTCTGATTATGATATTCTTGAGACAATGATTCGAAGCGTGACGGTAGATTCCATGTTGTCCAGATTACCTGAAAAGTGCAGATATGTGTTGGTTCTTCGCTATCTCAGGGAGTTTGACCATTCCGAAATTGCACATGTGCTGGGTATCACAACTGACGAGGTTAGCAATCAGATTTCGTATGCAAAAAAACTGGTTCGAAAATGTTTGCCCAGAGCAGATAAAATTTCTGAAAGAGTATTTCCTGGCGACTCGGTTGTTAAGATAGGAGACAGATCATGAGTGGTTGCAGCCCTGAGTGTAAAAGCTTGATAAAGCAGTTTTTGTATGGGCGACTAAGCAGGAAAGATACTGAAAAGTTTCATGATCATTTGTTTGATTGTGCTGAATGCAGACAGGTTTTTCTGGAAGAATGCATGCTGAAAGAGTTTACACGTGACAACAGCGCACGACTGATGTCGCAACCGATTGATGAAAACGTTTGGAGCAAGCTGAAAACATTATTAAAAGAAACCAGCGCTGGTTTTCTGACGCCGGCCTTTCCGATTCTCTTTCGAAATTCAACGCATACCGCTTTGACACGCAATGTCCTGTACACGATGAATTTTACTGGAAAACCGGATATCTGTCCTGTTAATCCCTTGTATTCACTTAATGGTGAACGGTTAATTATCAATGGGCTCAGGACAGACAATGCAGAGTATGATATTTTTCTGCTGGTATGTTCAAAAAGTGATCTCAGTTCAATACGATCCATGGCATTTGAAGGCATTCAATCGCTTGTAACATATTGGGCGCTCAAATTATCCATGACTAAAAAAATGGATGAAAATGTCCAAAAAATCATCAATCAATCATTGGTTATTGAAGGATCATTTGAAGAAAAATCAGACGAAAACGGTCAATGTTTCAACGCAGTGTTCATGCTGTCAGAAATAGCTGTATCGTATGTCTTGAACCCGAATTATATTCCAATTGTAATGTTAAAGTAAGCTGTTGTTATCCGGATCGTGAAGGTAACCAAGCAATTGCAGGTGACGCCTTAGTTCCGGATCTGTTTGGGTGTCCTCCGGTTCAAAACGTAAAAACCTGTTTTGAGCCCAATTCTGAAACTTTGTTTCCAGTATATTCAGTGTTTCAACAGCGATATGACTTTTGTTAACCAATTCTGCAGGATCGTGCCTGCGATGATATAACTCAACCGGTTCCAGTCCGGTAATCAGTTTCCAGTCTGAGGTGATCAAAGCGCGTCGCATGGTGCGTTGATTTTCAACGATTGTAAACCGGTTGTCCGGCGCTCCGTCCAGTATGGTGGTGCCAGCCAGACCTTGAGGAATCATGATGTTGGCAGCATGAAGCAACG
>PWNJ01000150.1 GCA_003558985.1 candidate division CSSED10-310 bacterium | reverse complement strand
TCGTCTGAATGCGGGTCGATTATCAACAGTTCTGCCGATAATACGAACCTTGCCTGAACCCCAACGTTGGCCACATCGGGTTACAATAACCGAATCCGGATTGTTTTTAGCCATTTTTGATGCAGATGCAACATCCGGAGCCAGAAACACATTTGCAAGCAACTCTTCAAAGAGAGGCACAAATTCAGATTGAGTAGTAACCAGATCTTTTAAAGATGTCATTTCTGAAGGTTTGTTGCGCACAACAGTCTGCGTGGTTGAAACGGCTTCGGACATATCAGGAAGTTGTCGAATACTTGTTCTGCCCGGTTTTTTACCGATCAAAAAAAGGCAAATTTCATCGGAAAGCGATTGACTGGAAACAACGATATCCTGAAGGTGAGGATACAGGCCTGCAACCACAGCTTCTTCATACTCATCATCGGTATCATACAAGTCGGCTACTGTTCCGTATATCTTACTTTGAAGATCATTTTTCCTGTACCTGTCAAATTGATTCAATGTTTGCCGAACACCGTCATCAAGCCCTTCGCCAGCGACCGCCATTTCTTTTAGTGATTCCATTCGTGATTCCAGTGAAAGACGATGCTTTTCAATTTCTCGCTGATTTGCTACCGCGGTGTTCTGTTGTTGAGTCAGTTCGGCTCTGACTTTTTTCATGGTATCAATTTGTGACGTTAAAGTATTAGATTCTGTCTGAAGGGACAGTGTCCTGGACAACAGTTCCGAGTGTTTTTTTTCAGATTCACATTGGTCAGCAAGTATTGATTCAGCTTCTTTATTCAGGTGATGAATTCGCTGATCCAAACTTACAAGACGTTCTTCGGTTGACTTTATTCGATGGTCCAGATCAGAACGTTCAGTTATTTCTTTCAGTCTATTTGATTGCGCTGTGGTAATTTTTGATCGAAGTTGCTGAACAGTGTTGTCCGCATTCTGGTGTTTTTGGTTGAGGTGAGCTATTGATCTTTCCAGATTATCGTGCAGTTGTTTCAGATTGGATGATTCCTCGTGAAGACATTCTTTTCTGTTTTCCAGTGATTTTTTTTGAGCTTCCAGTTTTTTTGCATCTTCAGTTTCGCGCTGAATATCAGATTCGCGTTCAGAACGTCTTGCGTCAATATCATTAGCTCTGGTTTCCAATGTGTCAATGCTGGTTTCAATACGAGCAAATTCTTCTACAGTTTGTTTCAGTTTTGATTGTGCCGAATCAGTTTGTTTTGAACTTTCATTTAATGTAACTGACAGAAGAGCCTGTTTGGCGGAGTTATGTGCGGATGCATTTTCAATTTCAGCGATTTTAGAGGTCAAAATTTTCAGTCGTGCCTGAATTTTTGCACAACGTCCTCCGGCCAGCAATCGTTGAATGGCATCAATTTCTGATATTACGGAACGATATTTTGCAGCTTTGCGAGCTTGCCTTGCAAGCGAAATGCGCCGGGATTTTACTTCTGAAATGACATCTCGCACCCGGGCAAGATTGGTTTCGGTTGTTGTCAGTCGGGATAACGCTTCTTTTTTTCGCACTTTATATTTTTCAATACCTGCAATCTGTTCCAGAAATCCTCTTCGTTCATCCGGACGGGCAGTTACCAGGGCATCTACACGGCCTTGTTCAATTAAAGAATAGGCTCCTTTCCCGATGCCCGTATCAAGAAACAGGTCCGTAATATCTTTCAGGCGACATGGTGTTTTGTTGAGCAGATACTCACTGTCCCCGCTGCGGTATAAACGTCTTGTTATTGCAACATCTTCATAAGAGACTGGCAGTGATCCGGGTGAACATTCAATCACAAGAGTAATTTCCGCCATTCCTACCGGTTTTCGGTTAGCAGTTCCGTTAAAAATTACATCTGACATTGCCCGCGCTCGCAGTTGAGACGGACCCTGTTCACCCAGTACCCAACGTAAAGCGTCAAGAATATTGGATTTGCCACAACCGTTCGGACCAACAATTGCGCAAATGTTGTCATTAAAAAGTAATTCCGTTTGTTCCGGAAAAGACTTAAATCCTTGTAAAACAATCTTTTTTAAACGAATTAACGATGTCTTTTCAGATCCATTTGAGTTACTAATTATTTCGTTTTTTGCCACCGCGTTCAAAGTTGATCTCCAACAGAAACTGTTCAATCATAATCCTTTGAATAATATATCAAATTTATGATCTGATATACAATATGCTGAGGTATCTCAAAATAGAAATGCTATTGATGGGGTATATAGGGTAATCAATTATCAGGATAGCACCAGTTGCTGTAATCGTTTGGTAACAAGATTCCATGTTTGATTGAATGCATTTGGATTGTAGCAAGCTCTGTTACGATGCAATTTTTTGTATTGTTGCAACATGCGTTTAAGTCGTCTGATACATCTGGCTGCGGCTGCATGATTTCCTATTGCGGCAAAAGCTTCTACCAGAGCAGATTCGTTTTCGAGGTCAAATATTGATTGTGATGCGATGGCTCTTTTTTTCTTGATTGCGCTTGTTTTGGCAAGTATTTGTTTTACATCCTCTAATTTGTTTTCCTTTAGAGCAATGAAAGCATTTTCCAGTTGAGCTGCATCCAATAGCAGATGTTCGTTAATTTCGGTTGCGGTGTAAATGGCCTGGTTTACCAGTTGTCGGGCTTTTTCAGAGTTTCCTTTCTGTCGCTCGATTCGGCCGGCAAGAATAAACATCTGACATTTGAGGGCATCCTGTTCCGGATACATGTCGATAGCATCATTAATTATATCAAGCGCTTTTAAAACCGAACCACACTCATACTCTGCCAAAGCATTGTTTCGAATAACCTGAACAGCTTCCTGGTTGAAATGTCCTTTCTGAAAGAATTGCAGAGCATTTTGATAGTGTATTCGGGCATTTTTATACAAGCCTTGCGCAGTCATAAATGTTGCCAAATTTGAATGCAGGCTGCCTTTCAGATGTGCATTGGCGCTGTTTGTCATTATGGCAAGCGCTTTTTCACAGTGAGCGGCTGCTTGTTCCGGATAACCTTGATGAAAATCAATTACAGACAGATTTAGCAGGTCTTGTGCGGCATAATCCGGCAACTCCAGCCGGTTGGAGACAGCTATTGCCTGTTCAAGGTATTGTCGGGAGGCTGACAAATTACCTCGTACATAAAATACATTGCCCAGATTACGTAACAGCAGATTGTGCTCGCGATAATTTGACTCAGTGGATTGGAGCGCTTTTGCGAAAAGGAATTCAGCGCTGTCAAGATCCCCCTGATAAAATTTGAACTCACCCAGAAACCGATGAGCTTCCAGGCCATTAAACGAGTTCAGCGCCCAGTGTACAACAACAGATAAGCCAAGGTTTGTTTCGGCATCGACAGTATTGCCGTGCAATTGGAATATGATTCCTCGTGATACACAGGCGGCTGCTTGCAATTGCATGACCGGTTTCAGATGCGAGACGTATTTATGATTCAAAACTTTTCGCAATAGCGCTGCCCGGCGTTTTTCCAGCTTAATCCAATCATTTCCATTTAGCGCTGAGTACTGTCCCTTAAGGAACGATCTGATTTGGAGTAAAAAACGGTAGATGATTTCAACAGACCTTTTTGTTTTGTCATATCGTGAAAGCGTATTGTCCGATTCATGTGAAACGATATCGTTGATAACTGCATTGACGGTTGGAACGGTTTTGTTCTTGTCGAGTTTTACAGGATCAAGCTGCTCAATTATTGATGCAGGATCAATCATTTCAATGCCCTTTGACTGCTCAAGCTGTTGCAGCTCCTTCAACAAAACCAATTCGTTCCGGCATATTCGACAATTCTCCAGATGTCTGTCAACCGTGGTGGCCTCCTCAACTGATAAACTGTTTTGAGAATAGCTGATCAGTAGTTCAGATATGCTCCTGCAGAATATGTCATCGCGTTTCATTACGCTTCCTCCAATAAAGTTTTAAGTAATTTCCTGGCCCGTCGAATTCTGGATGTAATTGTATTAATGCTGGTATGTGTCGTTTCCGCTATTTCAATTGCTTTCATACCTGCATAATAGTGCATTTCTATTGTTTGACGATAAACTTCCGGTAGTTGAGATATAGCATCTCGCAAATTTTCACGATCATCTTGAAGTCTTAAACTGTTTTGCAGGTCTGTTTTTTTTGTTTGTTTGTTGTCAAGGTATTCAATCGACGCGTTTTGTTTTGTTTTATATCGTTTAAGCCAGTATTTTCTGCACAGATTGTCTGCAATGGTAAACAGGTATTTGGGAAAGGCCCGATCATCGGTAAGCATGGCGATACTTTGAAATGCTGCCTGATAGGTTTGCTGGACAATATCGCACAGATCATCTGTGCGCACACCTCGTCTTCGTCCGGCTAAAATAGGCACATGTTGTGTCAAATTTAGAAGTTTTTCACAATCTGTAGTGTTCCATTCACCCGTTTCAATGTAGTGAAATTTAATTTTTCCTATTAATTCTCCGATTTCATCATAGTCCATTATCAGTCCATCCAGCGTGTTCCAATATATCAGGAGTCAGTTCCAGATCAGAATAGTGCAGCGCAGAAAAAAAAATCCAGATTCCCAAAATACCATTGTCAGGTAATGCTTTCAAAAGCCGAAACTTGACTTTTTTTTACGAAAGGGTAATGTTTTCCAAGGATGGAAAGTGCAGTGAAGAGACAATTAATTAGAAAAAACAGATTATTTTTAACACTACTGTTATTTTTGTTTTCTGGTTGTGTTTCAACAAATCTTGTACAGACGATGCTTACGGATATCGATCGGTTAAAAGCTGACAATGCTTCTTTACGCAAGGATTTGGACGAGTTGTCAGAAGAGGTGGACACGTTAAGGCTTTTAGCAGTGGACACAGATGATTCACCTGAAATGAGTTTGGAGGATTCTGTTGAAGACATACCTGATTTTCTGGCGGACCTAACGATTGAGGATCTTCCGGAGCCTGACGTTTCACCACCTTCGCGGCCAACGATGCTGTCCGGTGAGGAAGTGTATGCGAGTGCTCAATCGTTATATGCGCAGAGCAGGTTTCGTGAGGCTTATCAGGCGTTTAGTCAGGCCGTAATTCTGGATACGGACGATGAGTTTCAGGCGCGTTGCTATTATTGGATGGGTGAATGCATGTATGCTCAGGCAGCCTATCAGCAGGCCCTTGATCATTTTGGTCGGGTGTTTGTACATTACGGCGCTTCATCAAAGGCAGCAGATGCGCTTTTAAAAATAGGGTTTACATATTATGAGATGAAGAATTATAATGGAGCCAGGCAGGCACTGGATGAATTCTTGAGACGTTTCCCAGATCATCGAGCAGTTCCGCTTGCAAATGAACGGCTGAATCGGATGCGTTATGAAGAATCCGGTGGTGCAGATGATTAGGATTACTGAAGACAGGGGGAGAATCAATTATGAGGTCCTTTAGGAAATTCCCATTAACAGTTTTTTGCATGGTGTTTGTTTTTTCAGCAATAACGGTAACCGCTGAAAAAACCTCATGGACATACGATGGTGTTGAGTATCGAATTCCAAAACCGGCAGATCAACTTCAACTACCTGAAGATATCCCGGAATCTCATACCGTTGTATCTGGTAACACTCTGTGGGGCATATCAAACCAATATTTGAATGATCCGTTCTTATGGCCGCTTGTCTGGGAAGAAAACATGGATACTATCAGTAACCCTCACCGGATTTACCCCGGTGATATTGTCAAACTGCCATCCGGCATTTTGATAGCCACTGATACCGAAGTACCAGAACCGGCCAGAGTTCTGACAGACCCGGATGAAACGGAAACTGTTGTAACCGAAATTGACCCGACTCGTCGCCAGGCTCGTGAAAGAAAACCTTTTGAGGTCATAACACCCGGGGATCTGATTGCGTCAGGGATGATTTCAAGTGAGAAAATCACGGGTCCTCCGATTATCGCAGCGGAAACAACAGCATATAATTTGGCTTTCAATGATGTGATATTTGTTGAAGGGGGTCCTGAAGACGGCATCAGTCTGGATGAATCCTATTTTGTAATGCGTGAACGGCGTCATGTCAGGCATCCAGTTTCAAACAGAAATCTTGGCACGATGTATAATATTGTTGGCCAGGCTGAGATTTTATGCCTTGGTGACACGATTTCCAGCGCCAGAATATCAAAAAGCTATACAAACATTTTGCGGGGTGATTTTCTTGTGCCAAAGTATGATCTTCCCATGCCTGTTACAACGGGATCGCCACCTTTTGATCGCTGTGACCCGTCAACGGGAACACTTCCAGGTACAATCATTGATGCTTTTGTTGCCGGACAGGATTTTGCCGATGCTGTCATCATGGCCCGAGGCGATATTGCATATATTGATCTGGGAAGTGATGATGGTGTAGCCCCCGGCGATTACTTCACAGTTTTTACCAGAGATGCAGATGATCCACGTCTTCCAAGATTTGTTTCCGGGGAAATAATGGTTGTCAATGTGGGCAATACCACATCCACGGTCGTTATTACTCAAAGTAATACGGCAATATTTCTTGGAGATGCAATTGAGTTGAAGTAATTCTCAGTTTGTGTTTTTGTAAATGGGGCAGAAGCAAAATGGTTTCAGCCCCATTTTTTTATGTTTTTCGTGAATATGTGTGAATGATGAATAAAGAATCTATCAGAGACTGGTTGGCGTTATCGTTATGGGATAATTTGGGTCCCAGAGACCAGGAATGTCTTCGGACAGCTTTGCCTGAACCATGGCATGCTCTTTCAGATGCGCATTTGATGAACAGTGTTTTGCAAAACAAAAAAAGACCGGGAAATCCCCCGGTAGAGCATTTGCGAAACCAGGCTGATAAATTGATAAGTCTTGCAGAAAAAGGACTGTTCAGTTTTGTTACAACGATAAATACCAGATATCCGAAATTGCTTGCCAATATTCCAGCTCCACCCCCTGTATTATACTATGTTGGAGACGTAAGCATCTTGCATAAACCGGCTATCGCTGTGATCGGAACACGACGACCAACAGGATATGGAAAAAATGTTGCCGAGTATTTTGCTGAATCTTTGGCCAAGGAAGGTTATGTAATTGTGAGTGGTCTGGCAATGGGAATTGACAGTATCGCACATATTGCAACATTAAAAGCTAATGGAAAAACGGTAGCAGTACTGGGATGCGGTTTGGATAATCCATACCCGAAAACCAATCGGACGATTCGTGAAAAAATTGAAAAAGAGGGTTGTGTCGTGTCTGAGTTCCCTTGGGGAACACCACCTAATCCAGGGCAATTCCCACGAAGAAACAGAATAATAAGCGGTCTGTCAGTTGGTGTTCTAATAGTTGAATCTACAGAAAAAAGCGGCGCGCTGATTACGGTTGGACATGCGGTTGATCAAAATCGGGACGTGTTTGCAGTTCCCGGACCTATTTTTAGTCCAGAAAGCAAAGGCCCTCTTCGGGTCCTGCAAAATGGCGCTTATCCTGTTGCAGAACCAAAAGATATAACGTCGTTCTATTCACTGCAAAAATCGATACCGTTTGACGATCAAAGCTGTTCGGAAGAACTGTATGAAATTGATTCGGATCATAAACCCGTCTGGGATTTACTGGATACAACTCCCGTTACCATTGATGATCTTATGAATGCTTTGCAGTGGGAATCATCGGAAATTCAAAATGCTCTGCTGAAAATGGAATTGCTCGGATTGATTACTCAGTTGCCCGGACAGCAATATGTCCGCAATATCAAGCCTTACAGGCAGAAAGAACAATGACTCAACTATGACTAAAAAAATGATTATTGTTGAATCTCCAGCCAAAGCCCGAACATTAAAAAGTATTCTTGGCAACGACTATATTGTCGAATCATCTGTTGGTCATATAAGAGACTTGCCAAAATCACGTTTCGGAATAAGCATTGATCAAAATTTTGAACCTGAATATGTGACTATTTCAGGCAAACTGAAAATTGTAAACCGATTGATTAAAGCAGGCAAAACAGTTGATGAAATTTATCTGGCCGCAGACCCGGATCGAGAGGGCGAGGCGATTTGTCATCACCTGAATTATTATCTTCAAAAAGAAACAAAAGCGCTTGTCAAACGTATTCTGTATTTTGAAGTTACTCCAAAAGCGATTCAGGACAGTTTGCAAAATCCGGGTTCCATTGATGAAAACAAAGTGAATGCACAACAAACCCGTCGTGTTCTGGATCGAATAGTCGGTTATAAGTTAAGCCCTCTTTTATGGAAAAAAGTGCGTCGGGGTTTATCTGCCGGAAGAGTGCAATCAGTCGCTTTGCGATTGATTGTTGACCGTGAACGTGAAATACAGGCATTCACTCCAGAAGAATACTGGACTATTACACTGAATCTGGAAGGAAACAAGCCGCCTGTATTTGAAGCTTTTTGGTACGGTGAAAATGGCAAAAAACAACGCATATCAGACCAGGAAATGGCCGACACTATTATCAAAAATGTTTCAGATAATTCGATAACAGTTTCAAATATAGAAAGAAAAAAGGTTTCCAGAAAACCATCACCTCCGTTTATCACCAGTACACTTCAGCAGGAAGCTGCCCGACGTTACCGGTTCCCGGCACAGAAAACGATGAGAATAGCGCAATCTTTATACGAAGGAAAAAATATAGGGAAATCAGGGGTCCATGGCTTGATTACCTATATGAGAACAGACTCTCCCAGAATAAGCAAAGATGCACAGGCCAATGCCCGATCCTTTATAGAGTCGCATCATGGTATAAAATATGTTCCCGAAAAACCGCCAGTTTACAAAGCAAGGAAAGGTTCGCAGGAAGCTCATGAGGCCATCAGGCCGACTGATGTTAATTTGACTCCAGAGAAGGCCATGTCTTTTCTTGGCAATGATGAATCTAAATTATACAGGTTGATTTGGGAACGGTTTGTTGTCAGTCAGATGACTCCTGCTATAGTTAACGTTACAACGGTAAAAATATCTGCTGGTGAAAAAGGCAAGTATGAGTTCAGGTCAATGGGTTCGGAAATAGTTTTTGACGGGTTTTACAGTGTTTCCGGTTTACCCCGGGATGTTAAACCATCATTAAAAAAAGACAAGGAGTCCGATGACAATAATGAACTGGAAGATCGAATGAAAAGCCAACCTCTTCCGGTTTTGGAAAAAGGTCAGCATTTGTCATGCCATGCTATAAAACCGGCACAAAATTTTACAAAACCTCCCGCGCGTTATTCCGAGGCAACCCTGGTGAAAGACCTGGAATCAAAAGGCATTGGAAGGCCGAGCACCTATGCTGCAATTATGGCCACAATTCGCTCGCATGATTATGCAGTTATACGCGAAAGACGATTTCATCCAACTGAATTGGGTATCGTGGTGAGTGATATTCTGGTTAAGGGATTTCCGGATCTTTTAAGTGTAAAATTTACTGCTGAAATGGAGAATCAACTGGACGAAATCGAAAGGGGTCGGGCGGATTGGAAACACATTCTGTCAGATTTTTATGTTCCGTTTAAAGAACGGCTGACAACAGTAGAAAAATCGTTTAAGGCATTAAACATGACAAGTGAACCGGCAAAAGGTGTAAATTGTCCAGAGTGTAACGGTGAAATGTTGATCCGTTGGGGAAAGAAAGGACGTTTCTTGTCATGTAAACGGTACCCTGATTGTAAAGGTATTCTTCCCTTTGAAAACACGAAAGATGCCCGAAGCAGAAAAGCTCCCTCAGTAAAATTATCAGTCCCATGCCCGGAATGTGGCGAATCGCTAGCCTTAAAAAAAGGCCGATATGGCCTTTTTGTTTCCTGCTCAACCTATCCTGTCTGCAAGGGAAAAGGAGCAAAAGCAGACGGGTTGGCGTGCGCAATAAAGGATTGCGCCGGAAAACTGGTTTTACGAAAACGAAAAGGCCGACGAGCTTTTTATGGTTGTTCTGAGTATCCCGAATGTACGTTTGTTTTTGATGGAACACCTGTATTGATTCCGTGCAAGGAATGCGGGAATTCATATCATAAAGCAGTTGAAAAAAATCACGTGTTTGTTTTGATATGTCCCCGATGCAAAAACTCAATTTCGCTGGATAGCAAAAACAATACGAAGGAGACATCTTCAAATGATGATACAAGAACTGACTCAGTTTCTAAAATATCTTGAAATTGAATGCAGTGTCTCTAAAAATACATTACGAGCCTACGAATCAGATATTCGTGAGTTTATTGCATTTTTGATGAAAACCGGTCAGGCGGGCGAACAAACAAAAATCGAACATCCGGATAAAATCGACAGAAATGCCATACAATCATATCTGAGTTATCTGTACGCTCGCAGAAAAGCCAGAACAACCATTGAACGGAAGATATCGTCCATTCGATCATTTTTTAAGTATCTCAAACATGAAAACCTGGTAGCATCGAATCCGGCTGCAGGTATTCCATTACCACGCAAACATAGAAAACTTCCGGGGTTTCTGACTGTCAAGGAAGCAAATCAATTGCTTGATATTAAACAACAACCCGACGACTTGAAAACACTTCGGAACATGGCAATGGCTGAATTGTTTTATGGTACGGGGATTCGGGTAAGCGAACTGGTTAATCTGGACCTGGATGATGTAGATGCATCTGAAATGGAACTGAGAGTTTTGGGAAAAGGGCGAAAAGAACGTATACTCCCTATTACAAATAATGCAGTCGAACGATTGCTTCTATATCTGACGAAAAGACGTTCAGTCCTGAATGATAATGCAGTTTTTGGAGCAAATGGCCCGTTGTTTGTTAACTTGAGAGGAACACGTATAACAGCCCGCAGTGTTCATAGAATTATGAAACAGACAGGAGTAAATGCTGGGTTGCATAAAAGGGTACACCCTCACGAACTCAGACACAGTTTTGCGACCCATCTTCTGGATTCAGGCGCGGATTTGCGTGCCATTCAGGAACTGTTGGGACATGCACATCTTGCAACAACACAAAAATACACCCATGTAAGCCTGGAAAAACTGATGAGGATATATAATGACAAGCATCCAAGAGCAAAGTAATATTTTTGATACTGATAAACTGACACCATCAGAAATTGTCGAATATTTGAATCGATTTATTGTTGGTCAGGACAAGGCTAAACGAGCTGTCGCGGTAGCTTTGAGAAATCGATGGCGACGCAGGCAACTGAACCCGGAAATAGCGGAAGAAATCATGCCCAAAAACATTCTGGTAATTGGTCCGACAGGGGTTGGGAAAACTGAAATTGCAAGACGTATTGCACGATTGACCCGTTCGCCGTTTATAAAAGTAGAAGCGTCGAAATTTACAGAAGTTGGCTATGTTGGACGGGATGTGGAATCCATGATTCGAGATTTGACAGAATTATCAGTAAACATAGTAAAAACAGAGCATAAAAAACTGGTGCATGACAAGGCTGTAAAAATGGCCGAAGAAAAGATTCTGGATCTTTTGATACCCAAATCGGACTCCTCAGTATCATCCGAGACGTTTTCTGCTACTGATTCTGATACTGACAGTGCGGGCAATGATCAAATAATTACATCAACAACTGCAGATGAGATTGCCAGCCAGCAGAGTTATCTTAGAACGCGTGAAAAATTTCGACGATTGTTGAAAGAAGGTAAGCTGAACAATCGGCATGTGGAAATGGATGTTCAGGAAAAACATGGCGGGCTGATTGAAGTATTTTCGTCTTCTGGAGTTGAAGAGATCGGCATGCAGATACGTGACATGATGCCTGGTTTTTTCAATCAGCAGAAAAAAAGACGAAAAATGACTGTCGAGCAGGCAATGAAGGTAATCACTGATGAAGAACAGACAAAAATGATTGATATGGATAAGATTGTTCATGATGCTATTGTACGAGTTGAACAGAATGGAATTGTTTTTCTTGATGAGATCGACAAGATAGCAGGTCGTGAAGGCGGTAGTGGACCGGATGTATCACGAGAGGGAGTGCAGCGCGATCTGTTACCCATAATTGAAGGTTCAACCATTGCAACGAAATACGGACTGATTAAAAGCAACCACATACTGTTTATTGCCGCGGGTGCATTTTCAGTGACAAAACCATCTGAACTGATTCCGGAGTTGCAGGGACGTTTTCCGGTTAAAGTTGATGTACACAGTCTGTCAAAAGATCAAATGAAGCAGATACTGGTTGAACCGGAAAACTCATTAATCAAACAATATCAATATCTGCTGGGAACCGAAGGACTCAAATTAGAGTTTAAACCCCGAGCGCTTGATGCCATTGCAGAATTAGCTGAGCAGGCCAATGAGCTTTGTGAGGATATTGGCGCCAGACGATTGCATACGATTATGGAGATTCTTCTGGAAGACCTTTCGTTTCGTGCAACGGAAATGAAACGGAAAACCATTCGCATTACTGATGAATATGTCAAACAAAGGGTTTCTTTGAAGGAAATAGAGACGGCAGAAAATGTTCGCAAGAAAGCAAAGGTCGGATTTGTTGAATGAACCGGGCCAATGATATCAAGCGCACTATGGAAGGTAACCGAACGATCTGTGTTTTGATTGTTTCGATTGCGTTGTTGTTCGGAAGCTGTGGATATAAAACAGATTTGAATCCGCCGGAACCCAGACGTATTGAGAGAGTTGCCGGGCTGAGATCTGAAATAAAGTGTTCGGGCATACAGCTTGAATGGTCACCTGTACTTTTTGACACACGAGGCGACCTGCTGAGTGAACCGGCCAGTTACCTTGTGCTCAGAAAGCGTGGAGAACCTGTTAAAACGGATACAACAGTTTCAGAAAACTCTGACAAAAACCAGCTTGCCGAACATGAATCCGACGATACTGAATCGGACGAATCTCAGCCAATGGATTTTGTGTCTGATGATGATCTTGCATTGGAAATAAATTCTGAGGATTATGAGCCGGATACAGCAGTTTCGGCAGGTGAACCGGATGAATCAGAGATACCGGCAATACCACCGGAATATGCATTCAGTCTGGTTGCTATTGTGCCAGGGCAACCTGTATCCCTGACAACGCCAGATTTGGAACAGAAGACCGTTGAGTGGGAAGATACGGGTGTGCCGAATGGACCAGTTTTGGGAGACATTCCCAGACGTTTTAGGCGTCCCAGGGGTTTCCCGCCAGACTCGAACACAGACGAAGGACTGATACCAGGATATGTTTACTCGTATTCAGTCGTTGCTATTGACAGCAATTACATAACATCATTGCCATCTCCACTTGAAAATGCTGCATGGGTGATTATTCCTGGGCCGCCAGAAAATTTTGAAAGCAATGTTGAGCTGAATCAGGTTCAATTGTCATGGACCCCTCCTTCAGTTGATTGCAAGGAAAATCCGATGGAAACCGACATTAAACGGTATGAGGTTTTTCGTTCGGAGGAAACAGAACCGGAGCAATTCAAAAAAGTATTAACGGTTTCCAATTTTGACAATTTGGCAGGAAACGATACAAATATAGCAATGGATACGATTTATTATTACCAAATTCGCGCAGTCATTGAACCGTCTGTACCGGGGCAGTTTTCAGAAGCAATCACTGTTGATACAGTCAATATTTTTCCGCCTGAACCGCCAGTTCAGTTGAGCGGAGCTGTCCGGCCTGGTGGAGTATTTTTGAACTGGCGTTTTGAAGGTGAAGCAGATATTGCGGGATACAGAATCTATCGAAAACATTCAGACCAGCCGGAATATGATTTGCTAAATCCAACTGTTTTGGTCACGGGCAGAATGTATGTGGATGACACAGTAGAATCAGGTCAAACCTACACATACCGGGTGACGGCTGTTGATCGGTCAGTCAACCGTAACGAGTCACCACCGGGTAATTCCTGGACTGTTACAGTTCGTTAATATTTGGAGGTAAATATGTTTGAAGGATCAACAACCGCTATGATAACACCCTTTCGCTATGGCGAATTGGATGAAACGGCTTTTCGGAAACTTGTTCGCTATCAACTGAACAATGGAACAAACGGAATTCTGGTTGCCGGTTGCACAGGTGAAGCAGCTTCATTGACACTTGATGAATTAAAACGCCTTGTAATATGGGCAGACGAAGAAATCAGACATCATTCACATCATGCATTTCTTCTGGCTGGTACAGGAACGAACAATACAAGAGATACCATTGAGAAAACAAAAGCAATCCAGGCTCTTGGTGTTGACGGAGTTCTTCTGATAACACCTTATTACAACAAACCGTCTCAGGAAGGACTATTTCAGCATTACCGTGAGGTTGCCCGAAAAACGGACATACCCATTGTTTTATACAACGTGCCGGGGCGCACTGGCGTTAATCTGCAGCCTGATACGATAGCTCGCCTGAGCGAAGTGGACAATATTGTTGCGGTGAAAGAAGCCGGCGGAAGCCTGGATGCTGTCAGCCGTTTACTGAGCAAAACCAGTCAGGTGACGGTTCTTTCAGGCGATGATACGCTGACATTGCCGATGATGGCATTGGGAGGCAAGGGTGTTATTTCAACTACATCCAATGTTGATCCGGGCAGAATGGCGAAAATGTGTCAGTTCTGGAACGCTGGAAAGATTGATGAAGCACGCCAGATGCACATGGAATTGTTTCCGGTTTGCAAAGCAATGTTTGTTGAGACAAATCCAATGCCGGCAAAGGCGGCTTTGTCGTTAATGGGTATGGTAGAAAATGAATTGCGTCTCCCGTTGACTCCTGTCAAAGAGGAAAGTATACCCATTATTGAACGGGCATTACGAGAGGCGGGGCTTTTGGAGGTGCAGTCATGATTCCGGTTGTAATCTGGGGCGCTGGCGGTCGTATGGGTAAACGCCTGGTTAATCTGGTCTTGCAGCAGAAAGACCTGGAACTGATTGGCGCTGTTGAAGCTGAGGGACATCAAGGCGTTTTTCAGGATGCCGGTTATTTTCATGGACTTCCGGAAGCTGGATTAAACATTAGCATGACGTGTAAACCGGAAGATACTGACACACAGGGTATGGTACTGGATTTCTCTTTGGCCGGAGGACTGGCTACTGCCGCCCAATGGGCACAAAAACATAATTGGGTGTTGGTGTCCGGAACAACGGCCCTGAACGACCAGGACAGATTGGCATTAAGCGCTGCAGCAGAAAAAATTCCGGCTATTTATGCTCCCAATTTCAGTATCGGAATTCAGGCATTGCTTCATATCGTGTCAAAAACCAGCGCAATTTTACCAGATAACTTTGATGCTGTAATACACGAAACTCATCACAAAGCAAAATCAGACAGACCCAGCGGAACAGCGCTGGCCTTTGAACAAAGAATAAAAAACAGTGGAATCGAACGATATCAGGAAACAACCTCTCATCGAGCAGGTATGATTTATGGTGAACATGTCATACGCTTTGTTTCACCAATGGAAGAAATTACTCTGACACACCGTGCCCTAGACCGTGATGTGTTTGCGTTCGGAGCAATTTCAGCAGGGCGCTGGTTGTTGAACAAATCCCCAGGATTGTATGCTCTGACCGATATGCTGGACATCTGATGCCAAAGTATAATTATCTAATAATATTTGTCTGCTTCTTCACCACCATTAATGTGACCAGCTTTGCTGATGATTTTGTCCCATTGGTTGATGTTTACCCAGGTATGCAATGCTATAGTTACACCAGTTTTTCTGGTGATGATCTGGAAAGAATGGACGTCACGATTATTGGTATAGTTGAAGGAATTACACCGGATGCCAGTATTATTCTGGCGAATGTGGACAGTCCGACCGTACAACGAGGGGGGATCATGTCGGGCATGAGCGGTTCTCCGGTCTATTATGGAGACAAGCTTGTGGGAGCTATGTCATTGGCGTATCCGTTTGCCAGAGAAGCAATTTGCGGTATTACGCCTGTTGAAGCTATCAGAAAACTGGATGAGTTGGCTTCAGGACCGAATAGAACGACTCAATACCGCCCCCGGGGTGATCTTGTTTCGCAATCAAAATCATCGTCCGGATTTGATTTGCATCCAATAGGCCTGTCTGTTCAAACCAACGGAATGGCGTATGTAAATCAGACTCCGCTTTTTGATACCCCTGTGTTCAGGCTGATGAACACACCTGGTACAATGTTGCAGTCCGGCAAACAATTTAATGAAATACCGAAGATTCAACCTGGAAGCCCCATGGGTATAGGGCTGGTAACGGGAGATGTTTCAATGGTTGCACACGGGACTGTGACTGATGTGATAGATGATAAAATATATGCATTTGGTCACAGAATGTTCGGATTGGGTGAGTGTTTGTTGCCAATGCATGCATCCAGGGTGGTATCCATAATACCGTCTTTGTATATTTCATATAAACTGTCCAATACCGGTCCTGCCATCGGCGCTATGACATTTGATTCAGAAGCCGGTGTTAAAGGAGAACTTGGCAAAACGGCCCCAACTGTACCGGTGGAAATTATTTTGGAAGGGTTTACTCCTGAACCCGCATCATATCAAATTAACGTTGCTGATAATGAACACCTGACAACCGGACTTATTCTTCAGTCAGTATATGGTCTTATTGATCACATGGGAGGTATTCAGGGCGATCTGAGTATGGAAGTCAATATGCATATGGAACTGACCAATGGACTATCATTACATACTAATGATTTTTACGGCTCAGTTAATCATGCAATAAGAGTACTTAATAACAGTTTGAGAGTGTTTGAAAGCATTCATCAAAATCCACTCAAACCCATACAGTTTAAACACGTCTTAATACATTGCAAATTGGCTCAAACAAACCGGATTGCAACCCTGGACGCTGTGTCTGTAGCTCAAAGAAGCTACAAGCCGGGCGAATCCATACGGGTCCAACTTCAATTTCATGGTGATCGAATTGAATCATTTTTACGTACCGTTAACTTGCCTGTTCCCCAATCATTGCCTCCGGGACGTTATCTTTTAAAAATAATGGATTCGGCTGCATATCAACGCGATGTTTCAGCAAGTCAGTTCCCGGCACATCACCACAAATCTTTTGAGCAATGGTTAGAAACACTGAACAACAGACTTGCGGGAAACCAGGTATTTGTTGCGCTTACGGCATCAGGAAACGATATCCATGCCCACGGTGCGGTGTTGCCATCGGCGCCCGCAGTTATTCAGGGTTTGTTAACAATGCCCGGTGTGGAACATGGCGCTGTGCGATCATCTCGTGTAGTATCTTCTGAAACGCTGAATTTTGATGTTGAGGTACTGGGAGCGAAGTATATTCCTGTTTATGTTAACAGGCAACCTGAGAGGCAAAGATGAAGAAGGGCGCTATTATTTGGGTTTTGATTTTGACAGGTATTATTTTTGTGGCAAATACTGCTGCTATACAGATATATGATATCGGTCGGCAGGAAGATTATACTGACAGTATTCCCAGGGGGATTTCTATAGATCCGGACGGCAGGTTATCTGTGTCCGGTTTATTGGAACCTGTCTGGGAGTCAACAACTGACGCAGCGGGGTGGACTGTAGAAACAGACAATGATTCGGTATATCTGGCAACCGCAGATGATGGCAAAGTATATCGATATAAAAATGAAAAAATGGAACTGTTGTTTGATTCACCCCAGATAGCAATATTAAGTCTGCTTTCAATACAGGGACAGGGATTGTTTGCAGGCAGCGCTCCCGACGGAATTGTATACAAGATTGATAATACGGGTATGGCATCGGTGTTTTTCAGAACCGACACATCATATGTATGGCAGATCATCTCTCAGGATCGTAACACAATGCTATTGGCAACAGGTCTTCCGGCATCAATTATTCGTGTGACAATGTCCGGAGAACGACTGGACACAATTCCGATAAAAGCAGCGCATGTTCGGACGGCTGTTCAGGATTCAAATGGAGGAATATGGCTTGGAACGGCGGATCCTGCCAGAATATATCACCTGGATGGCAATGACCTGCAATTGGTATATGAAGCGGCAGCAACAGAAATAAGCGCTATGGCATCATGCGCCCACGGAATTTGGTTTTCAACAGTTGCATCACCTACCATCAGTGATTCCTGGTCGGAACGAGCGGAACGGTTACGCCCGGGTATATCCCATTCAACGCAGCAGGCTGCAGAAAGAAGTTCGGTCTGGTTTATTGATAACAATCGTTCCATATATGAAGTTTGGTCAACAACTGCAACACCCATATTTGACATGGTTGTGGTTAATAATAAACCATATGTTGTTTGTGGAGGCAATGGATATTTGTTGCGAATAGATGACATCTATCGGAGTACTGTGCTGGCAATGCGTCAAAGCGGGCCCTTGACAAGTCTTGCGGTTGATCCAGGAGGTGTTCTTTGGGCTGGCGGAGCGACAGATGCGGGTTTGTTCAGATTTGATGGTACTCCTGCCGAAAAAGGCTCAATTGAATCTGAAGTTATAGATGCGGGTATAATTGCTGATTGGGGCAGATTGATATATCAGGGACATCATCTGTCGAATAGAACAGTTAAATTGTTTTCGCGTACAGGAAATACCAAAATACCCGATGATGAATGGTCGCATTGGGTTCAGACAGATGATGCAGGTAAAATAAAGAGTCCCCCGGGACGATATTTTCAGTGGAAAGCTCATTTGACCCGACACAGGAATAGGCATCCCGTCATTGAAACTGTATCGATATCTTATAAAACAACCAATCGTCCGCCTTATATCAGAAAGGTTACAGTTCATCCCGTAGTAAAAGGTGAGCTTATTGAACAGCCAGGACGAGGTCGGATGTTTCAGCAAACTATGCCGGACGGACTCAGAATAGAATTTGTTTTACCTGCCAGCGCTTTTAACGGTCTGCCAAAAGGTACCTGGATGCAGTTGCGCGGAATGCGCACGATATCATGGGAGGCGGGAGATCCCGACAATGATCCGCTTATATTTCGGGTCGAAATATCGCAGGTGGCCCCTGAACCACAATGGCTGCTGCTGGCGGATAATTTGTCACAGCCTGTATACTCATTTGATTCGACTGCTTATTCTGATGGCTGGTATCGTGTTCGAGTGACTGCATCTGATAAATCGGCTAATCCCCTTGGTGATACACTAACAGCAGAACGCGTCAGTTTGCCTTTTGAAATCGATAATACGCCGCCATTTTTTGAGGACATTGAACTTCAGGTTTTGCCAGAACGGCCAGATGGTTCAAAAAGTATCAGAGTGACCGGGAAAGCAGTTGACAAAGGTAGACGAATCAGTCGACTTGAGTATTCACTGGACAATAAACAGTGGTTTGATTTTTCTTCCGTCGATGGTATATTGGACCAGTCGGTGGAACGTTTTGAAATAACATTGGATATAAGGCCTAAAGATCAGATGCCGCACCAAATATTTTTACGCATTACTGATCATCATGAAAATGTTGCAACCAAATCGGTTGTTGTAAATTGACAATTTCCTTAAGGAGGATACGATGAAAACAACAACGAAAATTTTAATTGGATTCCTGATCGCTTTCTTTGCAGTTCCCGCTGTATTCGCAGACCTGTATTATGAAACAAAGATTTCAGGGGGACCTCGCGATGAAGGGATAATGAAGACATTTTTGTCCGAATATGGCACCAGAATTGAGCCCGGTGACAACACGGCGATTATCGTGAATATGAAGGACGAAGTCTTTTTTGAGCTGAATCTTGCAGACAAAACCTACAAGGAAACCAAATTTTCTGATTTTTTAACAGATGCTGATGATTCAGAAATGGCTGGACAGATGGGAAATATGCTGGAACAAATGATCGCATCCATGACTGTCAAAGAAACAGATGAGACCAAAACAATAAATGGGTACAAATGTAAAAAGTATATTGTAACCATTATGGGATCTAACTCTGACTATTGGTTGACAAAAGACGTCAAGGGGTATGATGAAATGATCAAACGCATGGATGATTATCGGGCAGTATTTAGCAAAAATCCTGTTTTAAATAGTCTTGCATCCGGCTATGACATGTCAAAAAAATTGGACGGCTTTCCTATGAAAATAGTGAACAAAATGATGGGGATGGAAATAACTTCCGAAGTTGTTAAAGTAGAAACCAAAAGTCTTGACAAGGCTTTGTTTTCTCCGCCGGAAGGTTTTAGAAAAACAAATTAGACTTGATGATTAAAAAAATACCCGGAGTTTGAAACGACTCCGGGTTTTTTTATTTGAATTTTTTGCCATTCATTTTTTACATTAATGATACAGACTCTTTATTAATATAAAAATGAATGGTAATCAGACGCTCAGACTTCAACCACCGTGATGAATGTGAATCACTCTGACGGAAGCGTTGTCATGAACTTTGAAAGTCTTGTATTCATCATCATCTACCAGTTTTCCATCAACAGTAACCATAATCAACGAATAGGTATATCCCATTGTGTCCAGAATATCTTTAATCGTCATGCCGGGTTTCCATTCCAGCTTGTCCCGGTTATTGATGGTAATCATGAAACGCTCCCTTCCATAATCAGTTCTATGACTGCGTTGGCCTGCATGGCTGCCACCATGATTACTCGTGGAGCAGCCAGACCGATTGCCATGTCGGTCGCCATATCACCGCAAAACACAATATTGCCCGCTTGCTCTATGTGCAATGATTTGAACGAACCGTATCCGGCCACACCGTTCCCGGCAACAATAAACTTGTCTGGAAACAATTTACACCAGTTTTTGATTAACCATGATTTCGATTCTGCAAGATCAAACGCTTCCACCAACAGATCGGCATTTTCAAAAATATGTTTCAAATTATTCGGTGATAAAGAAACGACCTGTATATCCAGATTAACATACGGATTAATGGCTCTGAGATGATTTCCCAGAGCCTCCGCCTTGAACTTTCCAATATCATCCAGAAAAAAGTGTTGTCTGTTAAGGTTGGACATCTCTACGGCATCAAAATCCGCCAGTATCAGTTTACCAATACCGGCCCGAACTAGTGCAACTGCTACATTTGAACCCAAACCGCCACAGCCGGCGATACCGATACAAGAACTTTGCAAACGTTCGGTAATGCCCGGAACATTTCTTTGAAAAAGCTCGCGGATCATTCAACTCAGCCGGATTTTTGATATTCTTCAAGAATTGCGACGATTTCAGGCAGATCAATTTCGAGTTCGCGTAGCCGTTCCATTGTGGGCACACCGTTGTTATCCCAACCTCTGCGACGATAGACAACGTCCAGTGTCTTGTCATACTGTTCTTCCCTGTACTCCCGAAGACGCGCCAGTTTTTCCTCAACAGGTTTACCTTCCGGATCAAACCCGACAATTTCTTTTAACTGTTTGTCATATCTGTCACTTCGGCTTTCGTATTCTTTAACCGTAACCGGTCCGATACCACGAAAGGGCATATAGTCATCATTACGGCGACCTTTTCCAAGCATCAGACACATCAGTCGTTGAAAGTTGTGAACACGAGCGCTTTCCTCAAGCATTCCTGCCTCATCAAGTTTTCGGCCAGTCATCCCTTCAACAAACTTGAAGTAATTGTGAACATGATCAGGAATTTTCTGAGGTTCGGCGGACATTTTATTATCGGCCGGAGTTACATCATTCCAGCAAAGCTTGCACAAACCGTACAGACCAAACCATGTTCTCCAGAGCGGGAAATAATACAATGCTTCTGCCTTGTCTTCGTATGTCGGCAGTTCATTATTGACCATGTCCATGAAAATCAGCCATGCCTCATCGTGTTGTGGTCCTTTGACGGCCATGCCATACCCAAGTTGCTGAGCCAAGGATTCTTTGCTGACGTATTCAGAGACTTCCAGCCCTTTGACTTCCATACCAATGTCCTGCAAAAACGCTTTCTGGTCATCAGTCAGGTTCAGTGTTTTGTTCCACTGGTTCTTCAGCCATCGAATACCTTTCCCTACATCAACTGCAAAGCCTTCGCCACGCGACATGCGATGCAACAATTCCAGCACCGAATCCGATCGTCCGAAACACATTTCCAGACCATTCGTGACACTGGTATCAATAATTCCAGCTTCAAAAGCCTCCATAACAAACGCTATGGTCGTTGCTGCCGAAATCGTATCAATGCCATAAGTGTCGCAGTAAAAGTTGAATTCAGCGATGGCATCCATATCAAACAGCCCCATATTTGATCCGCCGGCTGCAGTTTCATATTCGGGTCCATCCACAGTCACCTTCTGGCCTTTATATGGGCCGGTTTTAAGCTCGAAATTATCAATTGTTTTGGCACAGGCCATGGAACAGCCTTTCCAGCAGCCATCCGGCAAACCTTGCGTAAAATATTTGCGCTGCAGCATCCAGGAATCAATTTTCCAGACCTCTTCATGTGTTCCATACTGATAATTATTAATGGGTAACAGATCGTAGTTATCCATAACATCCACAATATTGGCTGTGCCAACTTTACGCATCCTGCATTGCTGATCATCCAGTGTTGCCATTTCAGCGTTGACTTTCATGCCGTGGTCCCGAATTAATTGCGGGTCAAGCGGATTATTCAGATCATCCACTATCTGAATTGCGCCGGTTGGGCACACATAGGCGCAACTGGTACAGCCGATACAGTGCGGATCGACCTTTTCAAACGGCATGGCTACATGTCTTTTGATGCCTCTGCCAGCAAACGACAGGATTTTTTCCTGAGCAAATTCACGGCAAGCTCGAATGCAATGCCCGCACAGAACACAGGCGCTGGAATTTTCGTCAACCAAATATGGTTTGCGTTCGATTTTGGTTACACCGCACATACCGGCTACTTTTTTAATAATCGGAACATTCGGATATCGCCCCAGATAAAATTCGCCCAGTTGTTTTCGGTGTTTTTTGACCGGATCAGAATCAGTAAAGACTTTTATTTCGCTTCGAACCGGATAGTTACAACTGGTAACCATTTTCCGTTTGCCTCGTTCTTCAATTTCGACCATGCAGAGTCTGCAGGAGCCATCGGGTGTCAGGTCTTTGTGATGACACAGGACGGGAATCTTGATATTTTCTGCTTCCAGCGCTGTCAGGAGCCATGTGTCTTCTTTAATTGAAACTTTTTTATTATTAATCGTTACGTCGATTTTACCAGACATGATTATTTAACCTCCACTGCATCTACCGGACAGACCTCAACGCAGATGCCGCATTTTATACATGTTTCAGAATCAATCACATGCATTGCTTTCCTGTCTCCGGTGATTGCATTGACAGGACATTTTTTGGCACATACCGTGCACCCAATGCAATTTTCACTGATAGAATAAGTTACCAATAACTTGCAATACCCGGCAGGACAACACTTGTCCTGAATATGTGCCTGATACTCATCACGGAAATACAGAATGGTACTCAATACCGGATTACCTGCAGTTCCACCCAGTTGACACAGACTTGTTTCATTGATGAATGTCGCCAGTTCTTCCAGATATTTAACATCGCTCTCACATCCGTTGCCGTCACAAATATTCTGTAACGTTTCCCGCAAGGTCTGCAAACCTTCTCGGCACGGGGTGCATTTCCCGCAACTTTCGTTAGCCAGAAACTCGGTAAAATACTTGGCAACATCCACCATGCAGGTTTTGTCATCCATTACAATCATACCACCGGAACCCATCATGGAACCGGCTTCTGTCAATGAATCAAAGTCAACCGGCATGTCCAGTTTTTCAGCAGGTAAACAACCTCCTGACGGTCCACCGGTCTGAACTGCTTTAAACGATCTGTTTCCGGGAACACCACCGCCGATATCTTCAACGATTTCCCGAAGTGTTACACCCATCGGGACTTCAACAAGACCGGTGTTGTTTATATCACCTACCAGTGAAAACACTTTGGTACCGCTGGAACCGCCCCATGGATTTCCTGTCACATCTCCGGAACCTATAGAAGCAAACCAATTTGCTCCTTTACGCAGTATCATCGGAATGTTGGCCCATGTTTCCACGTTATTAAGAACTGTTGGCGCATCCCGAAAACCATATTCAACGCTTCGGACATATTTTGCACGAGGTTCACCAACTTTGCCAGCCATAGACTTCATCAATGCTGATGATTCGCCGCATACGAAAGCGCCAGCTCCACGGTGGATATGGATATCAAAACAAAAATCTGTTCCCAGAATATTTTTACCCAGCAATCCTTTTTCACGTGCCTGTCCGATGGCTTTTTCAAGCCGAATCATAGCCAGAGGATACTCTTTTCGTATATATATATAGCCTTCCGAAGCGCCAATCGCATAAGCGCCGATCATCATACCTTCAAGAACAGCATGCGGATCCGCTTCAATGATGCTTCGATCCATAAATGCTCCGGGATCGCCTTCATCAGCATTACATACCACATAAGGCGGCATGCCACGTTTCTGAACGGCTTTGACTGCAGATTGCCACTTGATACCTGCAGGAAAACCGCCGCCGCCCCGGCCTCGAATCCCTGAGTCTATCACTTCCTGCACAACATCTTTTGGCTGCATATCCGTTAAAACTTTTCCGATCGCTGCATATCCGTCATGAGCAATATAATGTTCGATGTTTTCAGGATCTATGATTCCCTTGTTTCGCAGAGCAATCAATTCCTGTTTGCTGAAAAACTCAATCTCCTTCATGGTCTTTTTTGCAGAATCATCAGCTTTTCCATGATGCAATAAATTGTCAACAATCTTCCCTTGAATCAGGTGATCATTAACAATTGCTTCAAGATCATCTTTGCTGACTTTTTGATAAAAAATACCGTCCGGTTGAACAACAATGATAGGACCAACCGCGCAAAATCCGTTGCATCCTGTTCCTACGACCAGATATTCTTTATCCAGACCTTTCTGTTCAAGGATTTTATTCAGTTCGTCACGAATAACAAAGCCTCCTGCCGAGACGCACCCGGTTCCGGTGCAAACCATCAGCATGGCTTTATAGGTGTTTAATTCATTATTCTTTTTTGCTGCTATAGTGCTCAGGTCTTTAACTGTAATTTTCATGACTGCTCACCCCGTCTTTCTGCAATTATTGATGCAACATCGCCGGCTTTGACATTTCCAAGAATATCTTCATTGATCTTGACAACGGGCGCCAGACTGCAACAACCAAGACATGCAACGGCTTCCAATGTAAACTCGGCATCGTCGGTCGTGTTGCCGCGTTTTATTCCCAGTTCACGTTCAAATGAATCAAGAATTTTTGTAGCGCCTTTTACATGGCAGGCTGTTCCGACACACACCTGAATCACATGTTTCCCGGTGGGTTTTAAAGTAAATGCAGCGTAAAACGTGGCTATATGATACAATTGAGCTTTCGGGACGCCGGTTATTCGGTTCAGTTCGTCAAGACACTCCATGGATATGTATCGTTGTTGATCCTGAATATCCTGCATCATTTCAATGACATATTCCGGATCATTATTCCATTTTGAAGCGATAGTTTGGATGGTATTTTTATCCAGGGGAACCATTGTTTCAGTGGGTTCGATTTTAAAGTCATCTGCGAAAGGCTGATCAACAATTTTCCATGCAGGCGTAAAATCTTTATTTTTTATCACAAGAGCCTTGATTTTTTTGTTGCGAAAAACAGTGCCAAGACCGCCACGACCAGCCTGTTTGATGCGTGTCACTTTGCGTCGCCAGTCATAAAACGAAAAGTTTAATACTCCCATCCAGACATGATCTGCTGCGCTTCCCGCAGCAACAACAGCAATGTTTCGCTTGTCATCTTCGTTTTCTGCATACATTTCTGTTAACTCTTCGCACATAACATGAGCATCCGGGGATTCTTCCGGCGCTTTTTCAATCGTAATCTTTTTCTTTGGCACATCAATTAGAACAATAACATCATCATCAGCTTTGCCGGTAAGAACCATGGCATCAAATCCTGCGAACTTCATATACGGTCCAAAATAGCCGCCGACATTGGAGTCCATGATGGATTCGGTTGCGGGTGAGATGGTTGTGCAGATAGTTTTTCCGGAACCCGGAAATGATGCGACTCCGCCCAGAGGGCCTGATGACATGCAGATCACATTGTCCGGATCATCCCACTTTGTATTTTTGCTAATTTCCTGAAACATCAGCCAAAGATCATATCCTTTACCGCCGACCCACAGTTCTTTCATTTGACTGGATATCGGACGGATATCAAACGTTTTGGAACCGATATCAATTCGTAAAACCTTATCTGTATAGCCATGCCGAAGCGGTGTTGGTTCATAGGCCATTTCTGCCAGAACCTGATGCTTTCGAAGCATGTTCTGAATACGGATTTCAGACATAAACTACCTCCTGGAGAAAGAAAAAAAATACGTCTAAATCATTATAAAAGCTACCTGAAAAACCTTGCCGACAAAAGCCGGCAACGATGCACACATTCTTATAAAATACTGTTTGATAGTCAAGCCGAACGACTGTTATTCAAATTCGAGCGAGGTTTATTGTGAGAAAAATTAGAAATCTGTTAATTTTCACTTGATTTTTAATTTTTATGAGTCATTATCTGTTCAAGTCATATAACCGCTTAACCAAGGAGGAGATGATGAAAATTAAACTTATGGCAGTTATGACAATGTTTTTTGTTTGCACCGGTATCAGTTTTGGTGCAACTCACCTGTTCACAGACGGCGTTATACCGGAAGGCATGGAATTTAGTGTTGGATACATTAACTGGGATACGGATTTTTATGACCCATACTTTCTGACTTTCAGACTTGAAATGCCTATGTCAGACAGAATGAGCCTCTTCGGTGAATTTCAGCTCAATGATTACGATTTTGAGTCAACGTTCAGCGTTGGCGCCGGTGGTTTTTACAATCTTCTGAAGGACGGACCCGATTTCCCAATGAATCTGACACTGGGTGGGGCTCTATTTTATCAGTTTGAAGGTGATGACTGGCTCGAAAGCGTTTTCAGTCTGGATGCTCGCGCGATCCTTTCCAAGGAGTTCCATCATGCAGTTCACTGGACACCGTACGCCTGCCTGATTCTTCACCACTGGCGAACGGATGATTTTGATGACACTGATGTTGAATTTTCCGTCGGTGTCAATTTCGAGTTCAATCAATTTGCAATTGGTTTGGAAGCGCTGTTTGCTGATACTGATGCTATCGGCCTCACAGGATCATACAGATTCTGATACTTCAAAACTTTAGTTGAGACATGAAAAACACGGTTTCGACCGTGTTTTTTTATAGATTGTAAATCAGTTTATTGTCATAGTCAGTTGTTATGAGAATAGCTGAAAGACTAGCTATGGTTGAATCTGACATCATCTGAAATTCGGCCGTCCCGAAGCATGATTTTTCGTTGAGCATAAGCCGAGATATCATCTTCATGTGTTACAAGTATGATCGTGTGCTGTTCTTCATGCAATGCAGTGAACAACTCCATAATTTCATAGCTTGTTCGGGAATCCAGATTACCGGTTGGTTCATCAGCCAGGATGACGGATGGACGGTTGATCAGAGCACGCGCGATGGCAACCCTCTGTTTTTCACCACCACTCAATTCATTAGGTCGGTCGTGTCCTCTATTTGAAAGGCCGACTTTTTGCAGTAACTGCTCGGCGCGTTCGCGTCGTTCTTTGGGGGTTACACCTGCATATACCAGAGGTACTTCTATATTTTCACGAGCGGACATTCGGGGCAGAAGGCTGAAGTTTTGAAACACAAAGCCAATCCGGTTGTTACGTATCATGCTCAGTTCGTTATCATTCATTCCTGAAATATTTTGTCCATCGAAATAATAGTCACCGGAGGTTGGTTGATCAAGAGCTCCCAGTATGTTCATCAAAGTCGATTTTCCGCTTCCGGACGGCCCCATAATTGCTGTCATGTCGTTATGTGCAATTGTCAAATCTATTTTATGTAAAACTGAAACGGAGAGTGTTCCCAGATGATATACTTTGTTTACGGCCTTCAGTTCGATTACCGGTGATATCGTGTTACTCATATCGTAATGCCTCAATCGGATTCAGCGTTGCAGCGCGCCGGGCAGGAAAAAATCCTGCGGTGATACCGACTGACCCGGCAACAATGACACTCATCAAGACAGCGGTT
>PWNJ01000114.1 GCA_003558985.1 candidate division CSSED10-310 bacterium | reverse complement strand
TTTCAGGATTGTTTCCGGGTTCAGTGGTGTAGAGGTTAAATCTGTATCAATAGCATCACAGACTGCATTTATTACAGCGGGCGCTGCAGCAAGAGTTGCGGGTTCCCCCAAACCTTTTGCACCTTTGGGTCCGGCGCCATCAGAAGTAGGCATGAAAACTACGCGGATATCCGGAGTGTGCTGGATACGTGGTATTTTATAGTTTGAAAAATCGGTTGTTTCAGGCATTCCCTGTTTAACGGTATAGTTTTCATATAGCGCCATGCCGATACCCATCATGACACCTCCTGTAACCTGGCTTTCAGCAAGAACCGGGTTAATGATGGTACCGGAATCATGAACCGAAACAACTTTTTCTACACGCACTTTACCGGTTCGACGATTGACTTTTACCCGGGTAGCGGCCGCAGAGGCAGAAAACGTTTTATAAACATTGCCCTGCCCGTTAGCGGAAGATATTTCTGATGATTCCATCATGTAGCGTGATTTGACGCGAATTGGTTCATCGAGTTTGGATGTGTGCTGTACAATTTTCAGCAGTTTTCGCGCTGCTGAAACAACAGCATTGCCGGTGACGAAAGTTTGTCGTGATGCCACAGTGGAACCACTATCAGGCGTTAAGGCAGTATCTCCCGTACAAACCGTTATCTGATGCAATGGAATTTCAAGTATTTCAGAGGCCAGTTGGGCAAAAACTGTTTTTGCACCCTGCCCATAATCAATGGCAGAGGTGTAAATATGAAGATTCCCATTATTATCATATACCAGCTCTGCCTGACCTTTGTCGGGAATACCGTTACCGTATCCGATACCGTAGAAAGATGCCGCGATGCCATACCCGACAGACCAGTCGAATTCGGTTTGGCGCCCTTTTGCCGGCCCATTCCATGGAAGCATCTCGGCTGCTGTTTCAATGAGTCTGGAAACATCGGTCATGTCATGAATGGTTTGTCCTGTAATGGTTGTCAATCCGGATTGAATAGCATTGAGTTTTCTGAATTCAACCGGATCAATATCTCGTTTTCGGGCAATCATATCCATGTGTCTTTCCGCTGCAATATGAGCCTGAACAGCTCCAAACCCCCGCATTGCTCCAGAAAAGGCATTGTTGGTATATACTGACTGTCCTTTCACGGTGGCTGTCGGAATATAATAGGGTCCCGAAGCGTGTACCGCTGCTTTACGCAGAATATTTGGAGCCCAGGAAGAATAGGCGCCGGTATCTGCAATGATTCTTACGGACTGATGCTGTATCCGGTCCTGAGAATCAATACTGGTCATGTGTGATATTGTCATCGGATGACGTTTTGTAGTTGCCCGAAATGATTCATGCCTATTCAGCGTGATTTTTACAGGTCTGCTGGTAAGCCAGGCCCCCAAAGCGGCCAAAGGGGTTGCCAAAATATCTTCGCGCTTTCCAAATGCACCGCCGGTAAACAATTCCTTTATTCGAATTTTTGAAATATCGCGGGGGGACAGTCCCAGTAAACGCATTATTTCCATTCGATCAAAATAAACATTCTGTGAAGGACCAATAACAACAAGTGTTTTATTTTCAAAATACGCGATAGCTGATTCTGGTTCCAAAATTGCGTGTTCAACAAATTGAGTTTGAAATTCCGAGCGATATTCCGATATGACAGAGTTGGCAATATTGTCGGACGCTTGTTTGGTTATCTGTATGCCGGCGGCAAGATTGCCTGATGGATGGATTTGGGGTTTTCCGGAATCCAGCGCGTGTTTTGAGTCAAATATTCCCTCCGTTGTTTTGACTTTAACAACGATACTTTCAGCGGCCAATCGTGCTGTTAAAGGATTTTCAGCTAATACAAGCGCTATGGGATCACCGGCAAACCGAATTTGTTCCTTTACCAGAAGAGGTCTGTCTGCTTTTAAACGGCCCAGTCCATTTTGGCCAGGTATATTATCGGCAGTAATAACTTTAATGATCCCTGAAAAATGGTTTAAATTGTCCAGATCGATATGGCATAAAATACCTGTAGCCACCGGTGGCCAGACAATAGCGCCAAAAAGTGTATTTTCGGGTGTCAAATCGTCCGTAAAAACTGCGTTTCCGGTAACTTTTTCAACACCATCAACCAGAGCTGGCATAACCAATGAGCTGTTTTGGCGCATTTTCTGAGAAGCTGTTATAACTGCCTGTTCAATTGGTTGATATCCTGTACATCGGCACAGATTGCTTTGAAGAGCGCGTCTGATAGATTGTTTGTCGGGGTGTTGATTTTTTTGCAACAAGGCATATACTGCCATAATCATTCCGGGGGTGCAAAATCCACACTGGACAGCGCCTGTTTTCAAAAACGCGATTTGAATCGGGTGAAGTGTTCCATCCGGATTCTGTAAACCCTCAATAGTTGTAATATTTTTATCTGGAAGTTCCCGCATCAGAACTTGACAGGCTTTCACCGACTGTTTTCCGATTACAACCGTACAGGCGCCGCAATTTCCTGAGTTACACCCCTGTTTAGCGCCAGTCAGCAGCAGTTTGTTTCGTAAAACATCCAACAATGTATCAGTTGGTTTAGCTAATATTTTATACGTGTTTCCGTTTACTTGCAGTTGCCATAAAACATCAGCATTCCTGGAAGAAAAATTAATGCCCGAATGACGATTCATTATCTGATCGGTTATCTTTGACGGTGCTGCTGAAAGAACAGCTCCATAGGTGTCATGCCCGGTTCTGTTTGTTTCAGAACGCGATGAGACTGAATATATCGACTGATTGTATTTGCCTGATCTGTAAAGCTGTGAATCATGTACTGTGGAAAAAAGCCAAGCCAGATAATTAACACTGTCATTGGTATCAACAAACGCCCCGTCTTCAAATCGTCTCCCTGATTAAATGTGTTTACAACAAGCGACATTTTTCCGGTAAACAGTTTCTGAAACATCCATAGCATTCCAGTTGCAAGTATCAGAAATGCTCCCATTGCAATACCTGCCCATACAGGTTGAATCAATAACAGACCTGCAATAGTCAAAAAAAGACCAGAGAACAGATTCAGGCCAGGAATGCCCGCTAACGTCATTGACACCAAAAGAAATACAACGCAGGTGAGCGGAAATTTTCTTTGAAGCCCTGTGAAATCCTGCATTAAAACGGTTTTTGCTTTCACTGTGAGCCATCCCGAAAAAAGAATGATGACAGTAATCGGAGCAATAAAATTGGCCGATGTAAGAACAGCGCCAACAGTTCCGGACTCATTAAATGTGAACAGACCCAGTAATGCCAACCCGGCATAGTTCATTGTAATAAACCCGAGTCTTTGTAAAACATGCGGATTCATTAATGCAACCATTGCGCTGTAAACCATGGACAATAATGCTGCAAATATAACGTATTTTTTATAATCAAGACTCGCATCCGGGCAGATTGGTATTGCGAAGCGAAGCATTGAATAAACTCCTGTTGCCAGGCCTGTTGATGTAATAAAAGCTGAAATTCCGGAGGGCATTTCTGATAACGTGTCAGATAACCAACTGTGAAAAGGAAACAAAGGCATTCTGATTCCAAAACCAACGATAAAAAGGATAAACAACAACTGCTGGGAGCTATCGGGAATGGACACTCTGGAAATAGTCGAAAAATCCAGTCCCCGAACTCCCGCACGAATAAGATAATTGAAATGCACTAAAGAAAATGCAGTGGCTACACAGATCAGTGAGAATAGGTGAAACACAAAAAATTTCAGATAACCCGGTGTTCGTTGCCGATTATTTTCAATCGGATTGACAAAAAACGGAACAATAAGCCAGGCGCCCCAGCTAAACAAAAATGTTAAAATATCTCTGGCAAGAAAAACGCCTGTTGTACTGCCGGTTAACACCAGTAGTATAAAAATTTTGTTCCAGCCGGGATTGACTTCCACAAAGGTAGAGAAAAACAGACATGTAATGGCAGCCAGAAGTGTCATAATAATCATCCAGCCACTATAACTGTCTAAAATCATAATAATATTAAAATGGAAATCCGGTATCCAGCTCGCAGTCGTTGAAAGCGGACTCAGCATGTCTGTTTTCCAGGGTAAAACCATGGTGTTTGACAAAATGACGGCAAACAGCACAAACAACAAGGTGGCCAAGGCAAGCATAAAGGAAAGGAAGAGATGTTTTTTGGGCAACAAAAGGACAACCCCGGCGCAGATGACAGGTATCACAGGAAGCCAAAAAATTAAATCCGGAAAAGTCAGGCTCATAAAAGTCTCCCTTCAAAAAGGGCTTTCAGTATTGATACTCCCAAAAATAAAAACCAAAAACCATGGTTTGTTCTATTGATATCTGAGTAGTCAGGCAGATGCTTCTTTTTTAACCAGCGAACACTGCCATCAATAATCCCGTTATCAAAATAATTGAGCAACTGTCCACAAAAACATACCGCTCTGGATATAGTATGATTTAAAAAGAAGTTTTTGGATGATTCAAGCACAAGAAAACCTTCTGAGAGATATTCAAAAGGTCGGATTATCAAGTAATATGTCATTGTTTGAATACCAAAAAAACGATATGCCGACCAGCCCAGCGATGAAGAAAAAGCCGCGTCATCCGTCAGTGTTGCGCTTGAGGAACGAAAAATACGAATTGCCGGCAACAGATACATGAAAAGTATTACAATGACTCCAGCAATATTGATTTCTGAAAAGAGGAATATACTTGCTAAAACTGTTACTGTAGGCAGTAGGATTCCAAATCCTTGTATTAGTCTTCCGATGTGTTTTTTATAGACAAATTCAAGAATTCTTCCAAAGCCAAAAACAAATAGCCCCGGATAGATTGCAACCAAAACAAGTGCAACAGACAACAGGTTAGGAACCATTGTGGCAATCAGCAACAGGGCTGAACACGTAATTGCCAGCCAAAGCATAGTTAACCGTGTGCCGGCCTGGGTGAAAATAGCAATGTATGCGATAGCTATTGAAATAGCGGCGGCAGTAATGGCGAAGGAACGTGTGACAGGTGTAAATGCGAACAACCAGGAGTGACGTTCCAGAATTATAATTGCAGCCGGCAGAATGTTAACATAGATAAACAATGCATTTAACGGATGCATTTCACGCGTTCTGGAAAGCCAGAACGAAAAAGGAACCAGGGCGAGTCCCGGCATTGCTGCGAATAGTAGAAAAGATGATGCAAGAGTAACAACATTTATTGTTGCTTTATCAGGAGCCAATTCTATCATTTTGCTAATTAGCGCTTTGTATAAATCCGGATGATTTGAATAGGCAAGTCTTCCGGTTATAGCATATAGCAACAAGGAGGCAGCAACCAGAACAAAAACTGAAACCATTAAAACGGTAAAGCTTGATGACAAGCTTGAATCTGAGCTGTTTTCATTGTCATTTGTTGCAAACAAAACAGCAATCAATGCGATAGCCCATCCAATGGCGGTGGCCGGAAGCGAGCCGGACAGGAAAAGAATGCACAATCCTGCCTGAGCCAGATGCATAGCCGGTAACTGGACCATCTCGTGATTTTTACGATAAACAAAATCGATTAAATACAGCAGGAATGAAGCTGTGGTCATCAAGATCAGCCATCGTGCTCCGATAACATCGGCGTACAAAGACAAAGTCAATGTTTCGGGCATTCCCGGAAGATTAAACAACGGACTGAAAAGATGCTCCCGATATCCTCCGGAAGTTATGGATAAAGAAAGGTGTATCACCAAAAACAGCGATATCATGCCTGATAATACTGATATATAGCGTGCGGTAACCAGACGAGTCTCCCGGCTCTGGTAGTCCAGAAGAAGCATCGCGCTTATAAGTGGCACTAAAGGAATTAAAAACAATGACATCCTAATCTCCGGAAATAGTGACCCAGTCAGTATGTCACTCAATATTCAAGAATAAACGGAATTAACAACAAAATCAAAAAACCCCCGGATTCTGTTACAAGGCTAAACTCGTAACAGACAGTCCTCCAAAAGCTTAACGCGTTCTTCAAGCTCCGATATTCGCCATTGTAAATTGTTTATGACTGACACAGTTAATCGTGACCTTGGGTGTGAGTCCTGTTTGTCATCCAGAATTTCATCCAGATAAGTGTCTATTTCAGATTTTAAATAAAATGTTTTTCGGGCATGGTGGCGAGGATTTTGAATTTTTCCGGCGCGGGCAAATGCCCGAAGCTTGCCTCTTGAAACGCCCATCTGCTTTAGTTCCTGAACCGAATAGTATAAATCCGGATTAAATGAGCATCTTTCCGGACGGCTGGTAAGAAATGCATCAATATCGGTTTTTTTGTACAGATTTTTTCGGCCGATCGTCTCTGAAGCAATAATGAGTCCATTACGATTCCACAATCGAACGGTCTGATCACTGACTCCTGCAATTCTGGCTATATCCTCAACACAATAATACAAGTCTTTGTCGAATACCTTGGCTCCCTGCCTCAATCGAGCGGCATGACCGAATATAAAACGGGGAATTCCATTCCAAAAATGACTTTGCTTCAAGTCGATAACCTGATTACAACCGCATTGACACAAATGTTTTCCCCTTTCCTTTCTTAAAAAGGTTGTGACACTGGTGTATTTCTGTCTAATTTCATTTTTATCCAAAGACATTTTTGGTCTCCTTTCGATAAAGAACAAAGAAATCATAATCATGATTTCGTATAAATATATTATATAAAAAGCTTATTTTGTCAAGACTATAGAATGTGAAACCCTTGTCAAAACATTTTCATGTTATTGAAAAAACAGTAAAACGCTATATTATTGTCCTGTTACATATGTTTTTTGATAAATATGTTTAATTGTTCCAGTCCGCTTTGAATATCCGCAGTTGATGAAGCACACGAAAATCGGACATGCTGGCCTTCGCCAGGAACCCGCGAACCAAAGTGAATGTCTGCAAGACACGCGACATAATGCTCATTAAGAAGCCGTTTTCTGAATTCTTCCGAATCTGCGCACCCGGTTATTTTACATGCTTCAGTTACATTCGGCCATAAGTAAAATGCGCCACCGGGTTTATGGCACGATACACCTGGTATTGAGGAAAAACCTTCCAGAAACAAATCCCGACGCTGTTTGTAAGTGGACGCCATAGCATGAACTGACGTTTGATTTGCTGTTAAAGCATGCAGAACCGCCTCCTGGGATATGTATGGAGCACAGGAATAGGAGTTGGTTACCAGACGCGTGATATGGGGCGCTAACGTTTTATTCGCCATGTATCCCAGCCGCCATCCGGTCATTGCATACGTTTTGGATGCACAATCAACAATAATTGTACGATCAATCATTCCCGGTACAGAGGCAATAGATGCAAATGGACATTCATAGGTCAGAGCGCTATACACTTCATCAGAATACACCCAAATGTCATTGTTTATACATAATTCTGCAATCTGCTCCATTTCATCACGAGTTAAAACACCCCCCGTTGGATTATGTGGTGAGTTTAAAATCAATAACCGGGTATTGGGAGTAATTTTTTCCTTAAGTTCGTCGATAGAAAAATTCAAATTGTTTCGTTCGCGTAAACATAATGGCACCGGCACTGCCCCTAAAGCCCGGATCATTGATTGATAAATAGGAAATCCGGGATTGGGATATAGCACTTCATGGCCTTTGCCGGCATCAGTCAATGCAAAAATTGAGTACCATATAAATGGTTTGCCACCACAAGCAATAACGACATCATCGGCATCAACCGATATGCCGCGGGTTTGAGAAAACTGTTTTGCAACCGCCTGACGTAATGGTAAAATACCATTGGATGGAGTATAACCATGTTTGCCAGCGTCAATCGCTGTTTTTGCCGCAATACAAATATGTTCAGGCGTACTGAAATCGGGTTGTCCAATGCAAAAATTTAACACCTTGTGACCATTCGCTTCCAGCCGCTTGACTTCCTGCAAAACAATAAACGCATTCTCGGTTCCCAAAGAACCCATTCTGTTTGATATTTCAGACATAATATTCTCCTTGAGATAAAAATCCAAACCAATCACTCAATTATGGTGTGCTTTGAATAAATATTCAAGTTGTGAATAGAATTATGCTCAAATTTTTGAATTACTCAATAAAATATAAACTGAATTCCGCTATCTTGCTAATGAAAACAAATGTATCAGGCGCCATTGCAGCAGCATAAAAATTGACCGGTCCCAAAACTCCGATGCCATCAGGCACGGTAAAAGTCAGAATGCTTATATTTTTTGTCGCTCCGGCCGATATAGTGGTTGATACGGGATTCAAGTCATTTGTCCAGAGAGGATATATGAAAACAACTCCACCATATTCAAAAAGAATATGGATATCGGCAGAAACCGGATTCAACCAGGGATTATAGATATCCAAATCCAAATCAAACAGGTCTCCAGGGGAAAAGACCTCTTGTGTTATGGGAAAATCCAGTTGCAATGAGGCGCCAATGGGAACCTCCTTTTTACCAGGCTGTTCCGCTGTCGAAAACACAATTGGAAAATACCAGATGTCTGTATTTGAAAACACAGTCGTTTCCATAAGATAGTCAGTGTCAGGATATAACCCGCCCGGCTTTTCCAATATCAAACGATAACCATCCGATATTTGCTCAAATTCAACATGATATGTGACGTTGTTAAGCCTGACGTTAATATCATTGACAGTAACTGACGCTGGCAGATAGTGCAATCGTCCGGTTATTATTGCGTCCTCAGGAACTGAGTGTTCTCCGGCAACGGGGTAATCGGGAATATAGCGGGGGCCGGGTTTATATCGGTGAAATCCCAGATCTGCCTTTCCGGTATCCGGCGCCTTGTCTGTGCGAGTGGATGAATAGCCAGCCGGATAACCTTCGGTATCATATTCACCAGCGTCTATGCACGGGGATCTGCCCAGTTGGATTTGCCGTGGATCACCGGTTTGTGGTTCTGACAAACAGTATGGATCATCGTAAAAATGTGTGAAACGAGGATTTTTACTAATGTTTCCTGCCCAGCCGGTCCTGTCAACCAGATTGTCGCTGTAGTTTTCATAGTGTCCATAAACATTGGTGTAACGAATTTCCTGTTTAAGAGGGTCACCGCCGTTTTCAAGGTGAATGCCGTATGACAGTTCATTATCCGCAATAATTGAATGATTCAAAGACAAATAAGATGTTGCATCTATATCAATGCAGGCAACACCAGTGCTGCCGGAGTTTTGATAGTTATCTGCAAATGTGGCATGATTGATCATCAATATCGAATGATGACCAATATAAAGTCCGGCGCCTTTACTGTCAGCCCGATTGTTTGCAAACAGGCAATTGTCAATGATAAGCCGATTATTTCTAAGAACTGCCATGCCGGCTCCTCTATCGGCAGTGTTGTTTTCAAAACGGCAGTTTCGGACATATACGAAATATTCGGGAATGTCCCGTTCATTAAAAATATGAGCAATTGCACCACCAAAAGATTCGGCATGGTTGTTACGAAAAACACTGTCTTCAACAGTCGGCCGTGATCGGTTCCACCAGCCGATAGCTCCACCAGTAATGGCAGAGTTACCCTCAAAAACACATTTCCGAATGACAGGCCGGCTTGAAATAAACCATATTGCCCCGCCCATCCGTAATCTGTTATCGGGTGTTTCCTTTACGGAGTTGTTAGTAAATGAACAGCGATAAAACTCCGGCGCTGAAGACCACCCCTTCACGGCGCCCCCCATACTCTCAAGAGATGGCGAATCCGGACTGGTAATCACATGGTTATCGTAAAACTCACAATCAATTATTCTGGACTGAGAACTAAAAAAGAACATGGCGCCTCCACCATGAGGGTTTCCTCCGTATGCAATGCAATAACGAAAGATGCAGTTTGATACTGTCATGGTAATGCCATTGTGAAGTATTCCGCTTCCGTGTGAACTCCAACCATTCTGGATAATGAAGCCTGACAGCACAGCTCCATCAGCGCCTTCAATACAGCGATGTGTGTTGTCGCCATCAATAATAGTTTCAAAGTTCAAAGGATCAGATGTGTCCCCACCGTATTCATAACCACCGGTTAATTGAATTCCCGGATTCATTACGATTGATTCAACATACAGTCCTGCAGCGACCCGAATCTGATCACCGGGATTTGTTGCTTTCTCAAGCGCAGCGCCTATGGTCCGATTGGCAGTTTCCCAGCCACGCCCGTCAGCGGTATCATCACCGAATGTTGCATCAACAAAATAAACATTGCTGCCGATTACAGCCGGTGAAATGAATAGTATAGCAAATAATAAAAACATCAGCGTTAAGTTGTATTTTGTCTGCACCATAAGATTGCTCCCAATGTTTACCCTGGCCTCAATACCGTATAAAAGGAGTGTGCTAAACGTGCTTTTTGTGCATGGAAGATAAAATTTTGTGATACAGATACTGCTAATTGTATTCCCATTCAATCATTGCGGGTTCGCTCAGCAAATCAGTAATTTCGGGATTGGTAAATGCTGCCCAAAACCGCAAACCGGATTTACTGCCATCAATTTCCGGCCAGATAAACTGAAGAAGTGTTTCTGGAATGCTAATGTATTCGGCTTCAAGCTGTTTTAAATCAAAGGTGGGCGCAGATGTCCACTCCGGCCAGAACCAGAACATTCCGTCAATATCAAGGACAACAAACAATGGGATATCCATCAAATTGCCCGGTGTCGTGTTCCAGTACCACAATGTTAAAACGAAAGGATCACCAGAATCCAGAGCAGTTTTATACATGGACAGATGAACACCGATGTCATTATCCGGAATGTCGGGAACGGTATCCGCTTGAGGTATTGTCAAGCCGGCTATACGAATGTCATCCAGATTCCAACCCGAGTATTCCCATTTATCATCGGAATCCAGCGAAAACCTGATTTGAACATTTTCACGTCCGTCGGCATATTGACTGATATCTATTGCGATGGAATGCCATTGATTATCTGTTATCTCGTGAGGATTTTTCCAGACCAGATGTTCACCTTCATCATTGATAATCCAGATACGTGCTTGATCGAATGACGGCTTTTCAATATTCAACCAGCGTTGAAAATGCAACTCTGCAAGTCGTATTTCAGAAAAATCCAGTTGTGGACTTGTGACGGCAATGCTGACGTTCGGTTGATAATTTCCATCCGGCCATGTGCCAAGCACTTTATTGCCACTGTAACCCGAAGGAGGGTTCGGCCAGCCGTGATTGTCACCTCCCTGACCGGTTGGCTCGGCCCAAACCCAGCCATCATCTTTCAACCATCCCGGATTTTCATTCATGTCATACAGAACAATTGTATCGTTCCATTCATATGAGGTAATAATTTTATGAAAAATAAAACCGGATGAATGCGGCGCATCACAGGTTAACATGGCAATACATGTGAGCCATGTAAAATCCGGCGCATCAGAGTTCACTTCTATAACAAAAGGATTGTCACGGTTGTTTGTTTGTTCACCTGACTGTATTTCAGATAACTGCGCTGAACCATTGACAACTCTGACATGTCGGCTTCCGGCAAGACAGATCAGGTTAAGCTGAAGGGGACCTGAAGGTTCATCAGACGCATTCATGATATCTACCCATATTTCCACTGTTTCACCGGGATTCATAAACCCGTTGTCATTGCCCGCAGAATCATCCAGATGCGCTTCAAAAATATACACCATGTCTGTGCGGGGAAACGCAGTATGAGCTATTGTCGCAGCGGCAGCTTTTGTGACCTGTTCCAAATACTCCGGCTCAATTTTATCCGGCGTATCGTCAATAGAATGAAAATATGGATATTGATGCAGATAATCTTGAGTAACAAGTATCGCCGGATACTCCCGTTCCCAGAATGATGCATGATCAGACCAGGTGATACTGCTGTTTACGATTATTTCGGTGTTTAAAGATGAATATAACTCGGCGCAAGACACATAAATATCAGCCAGGGGTTCAGAGAACAAATTGGCAACAACATCTATTTTGTCTGAATCATTCCCGGTATAACCGATCATGTCCAGATTAATAACAGCAACAATACTCTCGTTCTGCACAGCAGATCTTTGCGAATACGCCTGACTGCCCCGCAACCCCTGTTCATTACCTGAAAAAGCTGCAAAACGAATGGTTCGGTCGAAATGCATGTCGCTCAAAGCACGTGCAACACTTAGCAGCGCTGCTGTGCCACTACCGTTTTTGTTTGCGCCGGGAGCATTATCCATAGGTTGAGACGTGACAGTATCGAAATGAGCGCATATCAGCACGATTTCATCGGGCGTTTTAATACCGGTTTTTTCTGCGATAACATTGGGCGCCATTGAACGGTCGTGTTCATGAAATGATGTTTGATATCCAGCGGCGGACAACATCTCTTTAAGCCATGTGGCCGCTATTCGGCTTTGCGGCGAATAGGAAAAACGGGTTTGAAATTCGGTCAGTGTTTCAACATCACTCATTAGTTGAATTGATGAAATGGTGTCAACTGCCTGCTGAATTCGGGCATTCCAGTTGATTGATAACGGGCTGATACTATCGGTAGGGTTATGGTGAACAATTACTGTTTTATCAGAAGATATTACAGAAAATACAGACCACACAAAAACCATCAACAGGCAAAAAACTCGTCTGGTGTTAAACATTATGTCCTCCAGGAAACAGGTGCGTTTCCTCCCCCCAACTTTGAATATTATAGCATATGGATTAATCAAAATAAAAATTCCGGTCAAAAACAGCTTGAAAAAAAATGTTGCCGGAGTTACTGTCCGGCAGGATGAGAGGTTTGCGTGTACTTTTAGTTATTCCACCGGGCGGTTATTATGCGGAACGCTGGTCCGGCGGTGTATTAATGCCACCTCTGGGGGTTGGTTACGTGGCCGCTACCCTGGAACAGTCGGCGCATCAGGTGGACATACTGGATTGTCATGTGCTGAAATTATCAGACCAGGATATTATACGGGAACTGAAAGCCAGGAAACCGGACCTTACCGGACTGACGTTTACCACTGAAAACCGGTTTGAGGCGTTTCGGACGGCAGAATTGATTCGGCAGACGCTTCCTGAAACCCATCTGACAGCCGGTGGGCCGCATGTGTCTCTGGCAGGAATTGATACCCTGGAAGGAATTCAGGCATTCGATTCTGTTATTGTGGGCGAGGGTGAGTATACGATAGTCGCTTTGGCTGATTGCCTTCATGCTGGCGGAACCGCACGTGACTTGAGAAAAATCGCGGGTTTGGTATTCAGAAATGACGATAATCAGCCGGAATTTTCTGGAATGCCGGATAAAATCAGGGATCTGGATTCGATACCATTTCCGCCCCGGCATCTGTATCCGCCAGCACATGTATATAATTTCAAATTTGATGTGCCGGGTTATGGTTTAAAACAATTCTCAAATCTGATGACAAGCCGCGGATGTCCCGCAAACTGCAATTTTTGTGCAACACCCTATATGTGGGGACGAAAAGTGCGAATGCGTTCCCCCGAAAATATTGTTGCAGAAATGGAGTTAATGGTTCGGGAACATGGCGCTGAAGCATTCTGGTTTTTTGATGATACTTTTAATTCCAGTCCGCGTCGCGTTGAAAAACTGTGTGATCAGATGATTGAACGCGAACTCAACCGAATGCCCTGGTTTTGTGAGGTAAGGGTTGATGTCATGACCCGGGAACTGCTGGAAAAAATGAAGTCGGCTGGATGCTATACAATCGGTTTCGGTGTTGAGTCAGGAAGTCAAAGAATTCTGAACGATGTAATAAGAAAAAACTTGAAGCTTGAAAAGGTGTATCAACTGTATGAGTGGTGCAAAGACCTGAATGTTACTGCCAACCCGTTTTTCATCATCAGTCATCCAACAGAAACCTGGGAAGAAGCGCAACAAACACTCGCAATGATTCGCGATTTCAAGGAAAATGCACATGTGTCTATGGCATTTCTGCATGTGTATCCGGGTACTGACCTGGAAAAAACAGCTCGTGAAAATGGTACTTTGCCGGCTGATTTCAAATGGCATCAGGCAGACAGATCAGATGTGAAAACTCTGGCGTCAGCACAGGGAAATGTTCCAATATTTCTGGATAAACTGACATGGGCACAAATATCGGATATTCTTTTGGAATGGGCTGAGGCGCAAAACTATTCAATAATTCGAAAAATACCCAAAGTTCTAAAATCAATAAAAAGCTTTGATGATTTTAAACGCTATAGCATTATGGGGTGGCGTTATCTTATCAAAAAAGCCGGAAAATGTTTCAGAATAACAAGCGTGTGATTGCCATTTCTCCCAACAGACAAATCACTCACCGGTTATTTGTTGCAAAGCAACCTCCGCTTTTTCCATAAGTCTGGGATCTTCAGTCAGCATGGCTTCTCTGATTGCTGGTACCGCGGGTTCTGCATAGGGACCCAGCTTGCCAAGATTGATGATTGATTCGGTTTTTATCGTCAGAACGGGACGTTCAATTGTCTCAAGCAAAATGGCAAGAACATCCTCTTTTGAACCCGTTACTCGAAGACCATTAATGGCTGCACAAACAACATCATCATGAGGATTCTGCAACAGACGTTTCAGATTCTCAAAAGGATTCTCAGACCGTTCACGAATATAGTTGACCGCTCGCCAGCGAATTCGTATATCACTGTGATTGACTGCCGCAAAAGCATCATCGAGCGAATCTATTCGAATATCCGGTATCGGAACCTCAGTTGGAGGAAGACCGTAATCATCTTTTTTACTTGCGCGGTAGTCAGCATCATCTTTTTGGGGTTCAACACCACAGCCCGATAACAAAATAGCAAGACATATCAGAAACAATATGAAGGATGACAGGTTTTTCATTGAAATTTCCCTTCAAAATTTTGGTTGAAAGAAGTTTGGAAAAATCACATGCAAACAGATATAGTGTAAATGGTTTTGGATGATTTGACAAGGAGGTATAATGAAAAAACTGCTATTATTAACCTGTGTTTTGTTTATTTGTGTTCTGCTGTGTTCTGCTTCAGATTACACTCAGGAAACTTTGATGAACCGAATGCAAACGATGGAGAGCCCGGAAGAAGCCGCAGAAATATTTTGCGATTTCGTGATGAATGCGCCGGACATGGAATTTGCTCATCAGTTATATGGTATGTGGCGGGCGAACGAACCGGAAGCGGCAGAGGCTTGTTTGGAGCGCATGCAGGAAGATGAAAACATGGCTGGCAGAATTGTCTATTTCCGGGGCGCTGAAAAAGACAGTCTTGTTGAACGCATCGCATACAGTCGAAAAATTATAGATGAACAGCCCGAATTGTTTGAAGCGTATGCCTTAATGTTTGATACCTACACGACCTGGCTTTTCAGTCAGTCTTTTGGTGACACAGTGGATCCGTCACAGGCCGGTTTTCGTCCGGAAGAAATCGAGCAACTTGACAGCGGTTTTCAACCGGACAATGCCAAAATGGTAAAAATACGAGACTGGAAAAATGCCGGAAAATATGTGGAACCCGCTTTGAAGTATATGGGTTACTACGCTGTATATAAAAGTCGGTATGATGATGCATTCAAGCATTTTACCGAAGCGGAAAAAATGAGCGCTGCATGGGTCAGCTACCCGCATATAGCAGTTATTGCAACCAGACTGAATAAATTGGATAAAACACATGAATACATAGCTAAAAGTGTTAATCAGTGGATTCAGCGCGGAATTATCACTGAAGCCCAGCGGGACAGGTTAACGGAAAGTATTACCATGTATGCGCTGGTTAACGGTGGAGCCTATAAAGAGGCTGTTGAATACATAACAGCCCGTGAAGAATCAATGAAACAACCTGATACTCTGTTTAAACTGGCCGGATTATATAATCGCAAGGGAAATACCGACGCGGTGTTTGCAACACTGGATAAAGCGATTGAAAAAGGGTTCAATGATTTGGAAGCGCTCACAATGGATGAAGATCTGAAATCACTGCATTCAGATTCACGCTGGACAGAAATGATCAGTAAAGTTCAGGAAGCATGGGATAAGGGTGAATCAGATCGAAAAGCTCAGGCCCTTGCACAAAAGATTGATAAAGAAGCCCCGGACTGGGAACTGCAAGATGTCGAAGGCAATACGTATAAGTTGTCTGATTATAAAGGTAAAAAAGTGGTCATTCTGGATTTTTGGGCTACGTGGTGCTCCCCCTGTATGATGGTTTTGCCGGACCTGAACGACTGGACAAAAAACTATAAGCCGGACGATGTCGTCGTGTTTTGTGTCAATACATGGGAAAGACAGCCGGACAGAGCCAAAAAACTGTTTTCCGACAACAATTATGTCATGAAATTGTTGATGAATGGTGACCAGGTTTCAAGCGCCTATGGCCTGCGAGGTGTTCCTTATATTTGTGTTATCGATAAAGAAGGGAAAATCAGGTATGAGTTGGCCGGATATACTCCGGATATGAAGCAGTATCTGAATTACTGGGTAAACGATCTTCTGGAACAAAAATAAACTGTGAAACCATTCTGTAAAAAGAACGGTGCCTGAATGTCTGACAGGATGTTTGAGTCGATACATTCGTACCTTCGTAAAATGATAGATGCCGGTGCATCGGATTTGTTTCTTAGAACAGAAAGCGCTCCGGCGTTTCGTATTCAGGGTGTGATAACGCGAACGGATTTGCCGGCGCCGACAATTCAGACCATGCAGCATATAGTGGATCAGGTCACCACACCGGTAGCAAAGGAACGGTTTGACGCGTCCGGCGATATTGATGTGTCATTTAACATACCGGATTTGTCCCGTTTCCGAATAAATCTGTTTCGGCATGAAGGTCAGACGGCGCTTGTTGCGCGAGCGATTCCACAGGGAAATTTGAATATTAACGACCTGAATCTGCCTTCGTCTATTCTGGAAATGGCAGAAGCGCCAAGTGGATTGATTATTGTTGTCGGACCGACCGGATGTGGTAAAAGTACAACCATGGCGGCGATGATCAATCATATTAACCTGACGCGCAATGGTCATATTGTCACTATTGAAGATCCAATCGAGTTTGTACATGAAGAAAAACAATGTCTGATTCATCACAGACATGTCGGATTTGATACGAAATCCTTTGCCATCGCATTAAGACATGTTGTCCGGCAAAATCCGGACGTGATCATGATCGGTGAAATGCGTGATACCGATACGGTCAAAACCGCCTTGACAGCCGCGCTGACCGGCCATCTGATACTGACCACCCTGCACACTACCAGCGCAGTACAATCGCTGGACAGAATTCTGAACTATTTCTCCGCCGATAACCGTATTCAGGCAAGACAGGATTTGGCCGGCACTCTGGTGGGTATTGTTTCCATGCGGCTATTACCAATGAAAAACTGTAACAACAGAATACCGGCGCTGGAAATTCTAAGGGCGTCACCAACCGTCCGAAAACTGATTTCCGAAGGACGGTTTGCGGATATTTATGATGTGATGAAACGCAATACCGATCGCGGAATGTGTACGTTCAATCAATCACTTCTGAAATTAACCCGTGAAGAAAAAATCGCACCAGAGAACGCTATTCGCATATCTCCCAATCCTGATGAATTGCGCTTGAACATGGAAGGCATGTTTACTGGAATTGATTCAATTGATATTAGAACGCGTGCTGACAGGGACGAAGACGATGAAACCGGATTTGGTGAGGAGAGCATTTTATAATTATGAAAACACTTGACGTGGACAGTACCGGATTCAAATTGAACATGAAAACGCTTTTTGACTATGCTTCAGATGTCAACGCAAGCGATCTTCTGATAACAACGGATGCTCCGCCGATGGTTCGAGTCAACGGCGATCTGTATCCGGCGGTAAATTTTCGTCTGGATGCAACTCATACAAAAAAACTGTTGTGGAGCATTCTGAATGAAACTCAGCAGGAAATGCTGGAACGCAATCGTGAACTCGATTTTTCATTGAGCACCAGTGATGATTTGCGGTTTCGAGTGAATATTTACTATCAACGAGGCGCTCTGGCAGGTGCATTTCGTCTGATACCGAGGTATATACCGAAACTTGATGATCTTGGATTACCTCCAATTGTAAAGGATTTTGCACTGCGCCAAAATGGTCTGATTTTGCTTACCGGCCCCACGGGGTCAGGTAAATCCACTACAATGGCGGCAATGATTGACATCATTAACAGCAACAGACGGTGCCATATTGTAACGGTTGAGGATCCCATAGAGTTTATTCATGATAACAAACGATCGATTATTGATCAGAGGGAACTGTATTCCGACACTCATTCGTTCAAAAATGCATTAAAATATGTTCTTCGTGAAGACCCCGATGTCATTTTGATAGGCGAGATGCGTGATCAGGAAACTGTTGCGGCTGCATTAACGGCGGCTGAAACTGGCCATCTGGTTATAGCAACGCTGCACACCAACGATTCGGTTCAATCAATTGACCGGATTATTGATGTTTTTCCGCCTCATCAACAGGCACAGATACGAACCCAATTGGCGTTTACCCTGATAGCAGTAATCGCACAACAACTGATACCTCGTGCTGATGGCAACGGACGAATTCTGGCAACAGAAATATTGGTGAAAAACAGCGCTGTTGGGGCTCATATACGGGACGGCAAAACGCATCAAACCCGATCTATACTGGAAACAAGCAGGCAGGAGGGGATGCAGACACTGGACAGGAGTTTGCAGGAGCTTTATGCTCAAAATCTGATTACATTTGATGAGTTTTCCCGAAGAGTGTCCTCCAGACTGGTGCTTCGGGATATGCTGAAAAACATGACCAAAGAAAACGCAAATGTCTCTGAGATATCAGATAAATAATCGTATACAAAATATTGCCAACAGGTTTGACACCCAAACTCAATACAGTATTATCCGAAGTTGGTTGACAGGCTTAAGAATATAGCGAAATCAAGGTTTACAGGGGGATATATGGACAGAACAGATAGATTAATACTGACTGGAAAGCATCTGACACCAGAGAAAATTGCAGCAGTGGCTGAAAAAAACATACCGGTAGATTATTCAGAAACGTTGTGGACAATGCTTAAAGATTTTCGGGACGGTCTTGAAAAACAATTGGTTGAGCATCCTGAAATCAAGATATACGGTACTAATGTTGGCTGTGGCGATTTGAAGGATGTCGGTATATCTATTGAGCGGTTTGAGGATTATCAAAAACGGTTCATCAAGGCCCATAACTGCGGAACGGGCAAGCCGCTGCCTGAAAAAATTGTGCGGGCGATTATGGTGATTCGCCTGAATTCGTTTGCGCTTGGTTTATCTGCCATGCGTCCGGAAACCTGTCGTTTAATGATAGAGATGTTAAACCGGGGGGTAACGCCCTGGGTGCTGGAAGAAGGTTCGGTTGGAGCTAGCGGGGATCTTGTACCTCTGGCTATGATTGGCGCTGTTTTATTGGGATTGCCGGATGCAAAAGCGTATTACAAAGGTCAACTGATGCCAGCTCCTGAAGCGTTGTCGTCGGCTGGCCTGAAACCCGCCCGACTGGGAGCCAAGGAAGCAATGGGGATCACGAATGGTTCCAGCTTCATTGCCGCGATCGCTTTGTTTTGTTTGATTGACGCTGAAAACCTTTTGAAACAGGCATCTGTTACCGGTGCTCTGTCATTGGAAGCCATACGTGGTGAAAAAGATGCGTTTTCAGAACTGATCACCGACAGCAGGCCACATCCCGGGCAAGTTGTTGTCGGACAACAGATGCGCAATCTTGTCGAAGGTTCTGCCCGGACAACACGGGAGGCCCAGCAAACTGCATTTCCGGACCAATATCCTCATACGGTTGTTGAAAGAGTCCAGGATCGATACAGTTTCCGAGCTATCCCGCAGGTTCATGGTTCCGCATGGGAAGCGTTGCAAATTTTGCGGAATACGTTAACTACTGAAATCAACTCAGCAACCGATAACCCGCTTTTCATACGGGATACATCCGGAATCTATTCTGCCCGAAGCGGAGCCAATTTTCATGGTCAGCCGCTGGCCACGTTTATAGATACTGTCAAAACAGCGCTGGCTGCCGTAGCGCTGATGACCAACAAACGCGTTTTTTCCATTCTTGACAGAGCACAGAGCTATGGGTTGCCTCAGGATTTGGCGGTTGATCCGGAAGGTGGAGATACCGGTCTGATGATTACTCAATATGCGGCCTCTGCACGCGCCGCAGAATGCCGTATTCTGGCAACTCCGGCATCGGTGTCCTCAGTATCAACTGCCGCAAATCAGGAAGATTTCGTTTCCATGGGCAGCATTGGTGTGCTCCATCTGGAGAAAATCATATACAATCTGTCAGTTATACTTGGTGTCGAGCTTTTAATAGCTGTCAGAGCGCTTCAGATAACATCGGATATACTGCCTGATCATCTGAACAGACTTGGGCATGAAACTGACAAGGTTTTTTGCTATATGAACAAACTGATGCCGCCAGTAAATGAAGACCAGTATCTTAGACTGGATATGGAAAAAAGTATTGACGTGATACGCTCGAAGAAACTGCTTGAACTGACACAGGCAAGTTTCAACTTATGCGTTTGAGCAGCCAGGCCATGTTTTGACCAAGATGTTTCATTGTCTGAATGCCTTCAGTATCATCCTGAACTGATCCCGTGCCTACATTCCAGTAGGTTGAACCTACGACAAACATCTGGCCAATAGTGAAAAAATGATTGATGGAATCCAGCGTGTGAACAGCTCCGGCGCGACGAACAGCAACAACTCCCGCGCCGGCCTTGCGCTGAAACATGTTTTTGTTTGCTTTGGCCACCATACCGGATCTGTCAATCAGCGCTTTTAGTTCTGGTGTCAGATCAGCAAAATATGTCGGCGAACCCAGCAAAATACCATTGGCCTGAATCATCTTGTCGATAACATCATTTACCATGTCCCGGGTGATAACACATTGCCGGTTTTTTAACTCAAAACATTTTCCACATGCTATGCATCCGCTGATTTGAGTGCCGCCAATATGTACCAATTCCGCAGATATACCCGATTCTTCCAACTCACCGCAAACAATATCAAGTAAATAACGGGTGTTACCGTTTTCATGGGGGCTTCCATTAACTGCAACAACTTTCATAATATTCCTCACATAAAAAAAACGTTTTCATACACCTTTGATACGATAGATTGTAAAACAATATTGGTCTGCATGCAAAAAATATAAATCAGTTCTGAATCCAGCGTTTTCCTGTCAATGCTATGAATGCCAGAAGACAAAGGGTTACAAGTATCCAGATCGGAAAAATGACGGGCGGGTCCGGATATTCCAGATGCGCTGACGAATCTGTTCTTTGCATATACCGCGCAATTATGAAGATTGCAGGAAAGGGACGGTTCCAGTGGTTTGTTTCAAACGCGACCATGACAGGTTTCGCTCCCTGACCAACCAGGCCCTTGTAGTAAAGCCATTGCCAGGATTTCGATGAATATCCAAAACCGGAACGAATGCCGTTTGATATCAGGTGCCAGCCCACCGGAATCGGACTCAGATCGGGTGTCCATACAGTCAGATCTACAATGGCAATATCCTGATTCTGGACACTTCTCATCAGGGAAGCATTCGAATAGATAACTCCGGGAAACTGAATCAGTACAGATATTAGTGTAATAACAGCGAACAAGATAATGAATCCCCGTTTACGATTAGTCAGGTCAAAGCTGCTGATACCAGAGATCATAAGAATTGGTACCAGGGGCATCAGATAACGCGGGCCCCAGCTTTCTTCTACCAGAGCCCAGTCCCAGCATGCTGTCAATACCAGTGTGGCGATAGCGGTCATCCACAGGATTATTGAAAAATACCGGTGTTTTCGAAAAAAAACTGGAATACCAGCCAAAGCAAACACCAAAACCGGATTATAGATAAACAGGCTTTTTCCGGGACTGAACAGCATTCCGATTATGTTTCGCGGTATCAGAGCAAGGTTAAAATTGGCAAAAAATCCCGGACTGTATATTCCCTGTTTACGGATCTGATACAAAATAAACCAGACTGCTCCTGACAAGCAAAGAATGACTGTATATACGAAAAGTTCGGTTTTATGTTGTTTCCAACGTCGAAGAAGCAAAATAAAACCAGCTACCGCTGTCGGCAAAGCCACCATTGGCGCTGACACTTTGGTATGCATCAGCGCTGTCAAAGAGACTGCAAGAATGCAACTGTTTGTAAGGTTAATATTGCGGGCAAGATATAGAAAACATAAAAAACTCATTAGCATAAGCGCTGTCTGCAGGGGTTCCATTCCAATTACCGCATACGGCCAGGCCATTGTTGCCACACTATACAACACCGCGATTAAACGGCACGTCGATTCCTTGTAGTTTAATGTTCGGACGATCAGATACAGCAGTATCACAGATAAAACAGTCAGAAGTGGATTCAAAAGACTTACAACTATGAGCGATCCCATGGGAAGAGCCAGAAGACCGGTTTCGGCCGGTTTGAACAGATGGTTGAATGGCGCGCCTGCCAGGTAAAATGGAACAGTCAGAAATACCTGAAACAGATTATGGCGCGGTAGCACAGACGTTTCCGGGTGTCGTTCCAGAACTCCGGGAACGCCAGAAGGTTCAACAGACATAAAAAATGATCCGCTCCGAATCAGGTTGTCAGTTGATAAAAGATATTCCAACTCATATCCATCAATACCCATTCGGGACGACCATACATACAAAACAAAAAGCATCAACAGAAAACAAACAGGATATTTGACTGATGTTTGAAGACAATTGTTTTTCGACATATACACTTCCGAACAAGGAGTTCCCGGTTGAAACCCGATCCAAATCAGGCAACGTGCATAATATCATGTCCTTGTTTCGGTGTTAAGTCCTGTTCAAACAGAAATTTGAACCCGGATATCCTGATGGCTATAATAGGAAAGTCAGATTCCCCCAGGAATGTGCGGAATGTGCTTGCATTGATTCTTGTTGAGGAATCAGTATTCTATAATAATCAGAGGTTTACAATCGGGAGAAAACACTATGCAACAAAAGTCAATTACAGCATTTGGGGTAATTATATTAATTTGCCTTTTGACAGGAGTAATCAATGGGGCTGACGCATTGCCGGAGTGGTACGTTGGATCCTGGTGGGATTATTCAAGTATTACAGACGTGCGTATACAGGAAGACGGAAGCCCGGAATATGCAGATTTGGTGATAACCGATCAGAACACACGACACGACCTTGCTTCTATTGAAATGAAAACACTGACGCATGGAACACCTGCCACGTATCTGGCATATATTCTGCCTTTCAGCGGCACGGCGGATGGAGAAGGGGTTTATTACGACCCGGACTATGGCCTGATACCAATAGAAATCAGAAATGCCAATCTGGAAGGTGAATGGTGGGTGGATACCGAAACGCTGGGAACGGTATATTATGTCCGGCACATAGATGGCCCATTATGGGCTCAGATACCGATATTCGGCTGGCAAGAAGTTGGAACAGTGGACATTACGATTCATGAAGAATATGAGCCAGCGCGTGATTTCGTGAATTTTCCCATTGATGTGGGTAATGAATGGCAGTCAACCGTCACACTTTACACGTTCGGTGAGTATGTCATTGATGCAGAAATTTTTGGTGAACCCATTTATGAAGCGGATACATTTGACGAATCAGAAACCTTGACAGTCGATTATATTGTTCCCATCCTGGAAGTATACAATGGATATTTATCCTATCGAATTGAAGGCGATGAAACCGGTTCATCCGGAACAATACTCGCTTTTTACTCTTCAGAACCCAAAACGCTGGTTTACGAACAAATGGAAGATTTTGGTTCATCGGGCGGGGTTCAGATCAACTCGTTTACACGAATTTTAGAGAATTATTACCTTGAACCGGGCCCCACCCCCACCCCGACACCTGTGCCTGATTGCCTGAATCATGGAGATGTCAATTTTGATGGTCAGATCACAGCGGCGGATGCGCAACTGGCGTTTCTGATAGCTCTTGGCCAGTATTCGCCGACATATGAAGAAGAATGTGCGGCAGATTGCAATGGAGACGGTATAGTAACGGCAGCGGATGCCCAGTTGATTTTTTTGGCAGCGTTGGGATCAGACGCCTGTGTTGATGATTTAGGTTGAACATTGAACCAACCGTAGGGGCGCGGTTTCCGCGCCCTCATCAGACCGCGTGATTTTTGACCTGACAGCAAAAGTAAAATCATAATCGGATTGAGTTTTGTTTTTGATTGATTATTATTACTTCCAACCGGGGGAGGTAATCGTATGAGAGTGATCATTGCCGGCGCCGGTTTGGTAGGTACCAGCCTGGCGCAACAACTGTTAATTGAAGATCATGATATTACTTTGATAGAGGTTCAACCGGAGCTTTGCACTCAACTGGAAGACAAGCATGACCTGATGGTTATTTGCGGTTCTGCATCCGACCCGAACATAATGGCACAGGCTGAACCGGAGAAAGCGGATTTGTTTCTGGCGGTCACTCCGAATGATGAAGTGAATATACTTGCGTGTGCAACAGCGAAACAGTTCGGCACACCCAAACGGATTGCCCGGATAAGAAACACGGCCTATTTGGACAATCCGGTGTTTGACCTTGACTGGATAGGCGTGACCCAGATGATTGATCCGGAGAGCGCCGTGGTTGAAGCAATCTGGCAGTTTGTAAATACTCCCGGATCGGTTGAAGCGGTATCATTTGAGAATGGCAAAGTGTGTCTTCGGGAATATCGGATTACAGATAAAATGCCAATTGTCGGAAAAACACTGAAAGAAATCCGTGAAAAGAATCAGCAGGACAATGTGCTTGTGATGACGGTTATCAGGGATGACAAGGCGATTATTCCGACAGGTGATCTTGTTGTACAGGCTGGCGACGATATTCTGGCGGTATTCCCGGAAAAATCTCGTGGCGCTTTTATAGAAATGCTTGATTTGACAGTTCGAAAAACGCAAAAAGTTGTGATCAGCGGCAGCACACTGACCTGTTTTCGGCTGGCTCAAAAACTTGCTGACGAGACAAAAGTGATCTGGGTATCCTCGAATTACGATTATTGCAACAAAGTGGCAGACCAACTGGAAAATGTTCTTGTAATGCATGGGGACACCACAGACGAAGAACTTTTGAAGGATATCCATATTGAAACAGCAGATTTTTTTGTGGCGGCCGGCAACAATACCGAACACAATATCCTGTCATCGCTTCTGGCTCGCGCAAAAGGCGCTCGTGAAACAGTCACCATTTCCGACCAGCCATCTCATAACAACGTCCTGTTTCGATCAATAGGAATTGATCACATCATCAATCCCCGCATAACAACAGCAGCATCTATTATGGATCTGATTCATCACGGAAGAAAACTGCATGAATTAAAACTGAAAGAGCTTGATCTGGAAGCCGTCAGAATTATGGTCAACAGCGGCAGTTCGGTCAGTAGAACCACATTGAGCAAATCCTGGAAACCGCTTGCCGAGAAAGCGATCGTCGGGGCGATTATCAGGAATGAAGAATTGTTTATTCCGGGCGGTGAAACGGTATTGGAGCCCGAGGATCTGGCGTTGGTTATAACCCGCACACGATCACTTGATGCGGTCATGAAACTGTTTCGGGAACGATAGTGAATAAAAGAGCCATTATTTATTCGGTCGGCAAACTGCTGCAGATCATGGGGCTGATAATGGTTATACCTGCCCTGATAGCGTTTTTCAGCGATACCTCATCAAAGACCATGTCAGCATTGGGTGAACCGGCTGTCAAAGGGTTTCTGGTTAGCATGGCCATTTCTCTTTTAATTGGAACAGTGGCTGTTTTGCTGTCGCGACGGCATCGGGACGAAATCAGAGTCCGGGAAGGATATGCTATCGTAACATTCGGCTGGATTACACTGTCACTGGCGGGATGTCTGCCATTATTCGTTTTTTTCAGCAGCAACTGCGACCAAACCGGGTTTACCGTTATATTTGAGCATTTTACCAATGCGTTTTTTGAAACAGTAAGCGGTTTTACAACAACTGGAGCGACCATTTTGACATCGATAGAGACGATGCCGAAAGGACTGCTGTTCTGGCGCAGTATGACACACTGGCTGGGTGGCATGGGGATTATCACACTCGCTCTGGCATTGTTTCCTGCGATGGGCGTATCCGGTTATGGCATGTTCAAAGGCGAAGTGCCGGGCCCGGACAAAAAACGTCTGATGCCCCGCTTGTCCGAAACAGCCAAAGTGTTGTGGGGCGTTTATCTGGGGTTTACTATTGCCCAAACACTATTGCTGATGGCCGGCGGAATGCCGTTGTTCGATTCGCTCTGTCACACCTTCGGCACACTGGCAACCGGCGGCTTCTCAACACAGGACGGCTCAATTGGTCAATATAACAACGCATACTTTCATTGGGTCATCATTATTTTTATGTTTTTAAGCGGTATAAACTACGTCATTCATTACCAGGTATTCATAAAAAGAAAAACAGGCATTATTTTTAAAGACAGGGAATTGTTGTTTTACGTTTCAACCATTGTTATCGCTGTTGTATTTGTGACATCCTTGCTATATTTCAGCGGATTACCTCAGGCCAATCATTCATTTTCACATTACCGGTATGATCGCCCGGTGTTTTCCCAGTTTCAGACACATGTGAACAGCGAATCAGCGAAAGTTAACACACTCTACGGCGCTTTTTCTGAGGCGTCGTTTCAGGTCGTATCGATTTTGACAACCACCGGATATGTGACGGCAGATTTTGATGTCTGGCCAACCGTATGCCGGTTTGGTTTGCTTGTTCTGATGTTCTGGGGAGCGTGTGCAGGATCAACCGGCGGCGGTATGAAAATCATTCGCGTCATGACCGTTTTCAAGGTGTCGTGGCGGGAGCTTGCAAAACTGGCTCGCCCGCGTCTTGTAATACCCTTCAAAATAGGCGATGAGACAATTTCTGACAATCGGATTATAAACATTCTTGCGCTGTTTAATCTTGTTGTGATCATATTTGTGATTGCTACTGTTATCATGTGTTTTTATGTTGAGGACCTGGTCACTGCCATGTCATCGGTTGTGGCAGCCCTGTTCAACATCGGCCCGGGACTGGCCGGGGTTGGAGCTATTGAAAACTATGCCTGGATACCAATTCCCGGCAAATGGGTGTTGTTACTCTGTATGCTTATGGGCCGACTGGAAGTATTTGCTGTTCTGATAACCCTGAGGCCCGATATCTGGCGCAAATAGCGCGTGGCCTTTGGCCGCTGGGGCTAGACGGCGGTGGGGTGTCAAACATGGTATTACAAAAATGTAGGGGCGCGGTCCCCCGCCCACATAAGGCCACATGTTTTATGGTATTTTAGGATGGAATCCCAAATCAAATGTAGAGACGCCCGGTTGGGCGTCTCAAAAAATTACGTGATTTCATTGTTTTTTTCTATTGATCTCATGCATCGCATGTTCTCAAGCGAGGCGATCACGCGGTTGTCAGGCGGGTACTGTGTCCAGTGTGATCCCTTTTTCTTCGAGTTCTTCGATGTATTTTGCGGGGTTTTCCCGAACAGACCGCAAACAACCCGGACAGCATACATAGATGCGTTTGCCGTCATGGTCAACATAGTGATCTTTGTTGATTGCACGATTCATAACGGGACACATGGTCTGCGGCTTGATTGTTTCTGCCTGAGCTACGGTTCGCGTTGCGGCGTGAGCTGAACAGCAACCTGCTGCGGTTGTTTTTTCAGCGTTTGCATGACGTGTACATCCGCCACATCCTTTACCTTCGGCGCGCTGACAACCTTTGCTCTCTTCGGATTTTGCCTTGCCTTCCCTGCAACACACATGATCCTCACCGGCTGTGCCAGCGGCGCGTTTACAACATTCATGCGCTTCAGCAGTTTTCGTTTTGGCATGGCTGCAGCAGCCGGCCTGTGCTTCTGCGGTTTCTCCGGCAGCAAGAGCGGCCAGATGCGGACACCGATGTGCTTCGGTCGCCTCTTCTGCCATGGCCGGTGTAAACAGCATTAACACGGCCAAAGTTAAAAATAGAAATTGTTTCATAAGGTACCTCCCGGGAAAAAACGGTGAATATTCATCGTTTTCATTTCTGTTTGATGCCTGAGCGTTATTTTTGTTTCAAAAAAATGGCGGAGAGGGTGGGATTCGAACCCACGCGACAGCTTTT
>PWNJ01000061.1 GCA_003558985.1 candidate division CSSED10-310 bacterium | reverse complement strand
GCATGGTATGAGAATGACGGCACAGGACACTTTACCATGCACAGCATTGATGTAGTTATGAATGGAGCCAACGATATTGATGTCGGGGATATCAACGGCAACGGTTTCATGGATATACTGTTTGTCGGAAAAAACAGTTTTAACATGTCATGGTATGAGAATGACGGCGCCGGGCAGTTTACCCGGCATTTGATCGATGTGCCGCATGGTTTTACTGATTGGGGTACATTACAGGATATGAATCAGAACGGATATGCGGATATATTGCTGTCTGTTGGCAATACGTCAGGGTTGATCCTGCTGGTCAATGAAGACGGCGGTACAACCTTCACCCGCCATATCGTGTGCGATACAGAAAGTTATTACCGGCGTCCATTTCCGGTTGATCTCAATGAAAATGGCTTCCTGGACCTGGTGTGTTTCGTTAATCGCGGGTATGAGTTTAAATTCATCTGGTATGAAAATAATGGTGATCAGGATTTTACCATGCACCAGATTGAATTCGGGCCTGATCAAACCAGTCGCTATTACGCATTGGATATTACGGGTAATGGCAGTCCGGATTTAGTCGCCGGAAACGCATTAGGCGGGCTTGCATGGTGGGAAAGTCAGCCGCATATCGGCATCGAATTGTCTATGCCATCACATCATTTCAGGCCCGGTGATCCATGCGGTCTGACCGCATCCATCTACAGCCATCATCCGGACTATTACGGGCATCTTCCGATGTTTGTTGTTCTGGAAGCAGGAGGCCAATTCTGGTTCTATCCGTCATGGACACCGGATATAACCTGGCAAAACATGGCCGTCGCTCCCGGCAGCCGAGATATCACGATTATTGATCCGTTTCACTGGCCCTCCAATGTTGGAGCCGCCTCCGGCATCCATTTCATCAGTCTGTTTACCAAACCGGACCTCAGCGCCCTGATGGGCGTTATCAACATGTTTGAATTCGGCTGGTCGGAGTGACGCGGCCTTCGGCTGCGGGGCTGCTTCGCAGCCGACGGGGCGAATAGGAGAAAGGGTGAATAGGAGAAAAGGGGCGTGTTCATCTTCGTTTAGAAGAGGGGAGAATGCACGGTCAGACATGGTTTGAAAATCAATGGAGGGGCGTCGCTTGCCGGCGCCCTTTTTGGTCGGCAAAAACGTTTTTATATAAACGATTTAAACCACAATTCATGCGGCCTTATGAGGGTATTCGTCAGAACGCCATGAAAGAAACATTGTCTCTCATTACGCACGAAGACCTCTCTCGCGTTGTAATCCGTCTCTGCCGGCGTGACCTTCGGTCACGAGAACGCTTCGCTTGAGAGCATGTGAGCATGAGAGCATGAGAGAAAAAGATAATTACGCGGCCTTTTAAGGGCGTGGAAACCACGCCCCTACGGGCCGGTTCAAGGTCAAAGGGTAGGGGCGCGGTTTCCGCGCCCTCGCCGGTCGGCAAAACCCCTCTCCCGCCTTACGCCTTCTGCCTTAGGCCCTATGTCTTGAACCTTGCTTGACGAAATGTCCGAAAATTGATTACTATTAGAATAAAGTGATTTGTGATTGAAAATAGTGCAGGCACATTTGCTTATTTCAGGAGGATTCAAAATGAGGACACAAAAGTGTATCGTCTTTGTTATTTTTCTATTGTTTCTGTCGTTTTCAGTTACAAAATCTCAGGACATTGATCTGGAACTGGTCATGCCCGAAACTCTTTTTGGACCAGGGAGCAATTTCTATCTTGACCTTGTGATAATGAATACGGGTCCATATATCTCGAATGCACAGTTATTCGTAGCGCTAACAGTCGGCACGGGTGATTTCTGGTTCTATCCGGGATGGGTACAGTATCCGCCGGATATTGACTGGAGCAGCATGGATATCGCGTTGGGTTTTTCGGGTTCAATGCAGATTATACCGGAGTTTAGCTGGCCTTCGAACGCAGGCGCATTTGATGGAGCGATGTTTTTGTCAGCCGTGACGGATAGCGGCGGTCTTGTCAGCAATCTGGCGGAGATAACATTTGGCTGGACTGACTCAATTGTTCCCACACCGACACCGACTTCCGGACCTGTTCCGCTTGATGAAGAGTTTATTCGTCCGGAAGTATATGCGCGAGGTTCCTGGAACTGGATACCGTGTATGATGGATGATGAGACCATGCACACTGTGACACTGACTCGTGGTTTTTATATGATGACAACCGAAGTTTCGCGTCAGTTGTGGGCGGATCTCAGACAGCTCCAGCCCGATCTTCCGGCAGACCCGAGTGATGTAAGTGTTGGCCCGGGAATGGATCACCCGGTCCAATCGGTCACATGGCATGAGGCGATATTGTTTGCCAATTTGATGTCGCTTCAGAATGGTTATGAGCCGTGCTATTTTATTGATTCGTCCTATCAGACACCTGTGAATGGGATGAATTATCAAACGGATGACATCTATTGGGATTTTGATGCGGAGGGTTATCGTTTACCGACCGAAGCGGAGTGGGAACTGGCCGCCAGAGCCGGTACAATTGGACCATTTTCGTTTGATGAACCGGACTATGATGAAACGACCTGTGATTCATGTGATGAAGGAATACTTCCCAAACTGGCACAATACGCCATCTATTGCGGAAATGTGCCAATAGCTTCGGGCTCTCTGACAGCTCCGGTTGGAAGTCTAAGACCCAATCGCAACCGGTTGTATGATATATATGGCAATGTATGGGAATGGTGTTGGGACTGGTATGGTGACTATCCATCGGGTAGTGTCACGGATCCAATCGGGCCGGAATCAGGCACCATGCGTGTGATGCGCGGTGGCGCCTGGAACGAATCTGCCAAAGGATGCCGGTCTGCTACCCGTGGACACTGGTTTCCTGACAGATCGCTTCCGATATGGGGAATCAGACTGGTTCGCACGGTACATGACATACCGAATCCGACGCCAACTCCAACGCCTTTAATGATGCAATTTGCAGCGATATCCTCCGGTGAATACACTCGCGGTTCACCTGAAAACGAACCCTGCCGGGATATTGGAACTCACGGCGAAACACAGCATCACGTGACGTTGACACGAAATTTCCTGATGATGACAACAACGGTAACGCGGCACATGTGGGCCGATTTGAAAACTGTTCAGCCGGATTTGCCCGATGATCCCTCCAAGCCGGATGCCAGTCCTTCGATGGATCACCCAGTTCAGAATATCACATGGTTTGAAGCGGTTCTGTTTGCCAATTTGAAGTCTCTGGCCGATGGTCTGGACAGATGCTACTACGCAGATGCCGCCTTTACGATACCCATTGATGCGGGAAATTATCTAACTTCAGATATACATTGTTATTTTGGCGCTAACGGGTATCGTCTGCCAACTGAAGCTGAATGGGAATATGCCGCGCGAGCGGGTACAACAGGGCCGTTTTCGTTTAATGAGCCTTTTTACGACTCATGGACATGTGCCGCTGAATCCTGCATCAAAAACACTCTGCCGAATATGGAGCAACATGCTGTGTTTTGTGCAAACTATGGATGGTCGCCTGCTGCAGTAGGCAGCAAAATGCCTAATCCCTGGGGATTGTACGACATGCACGGCCATGTGTGGGAATGGTGCTGGGACTGGTATGACGGAGATTATCCGTCACACCCAGTTGTCAATCCGACAGGTCCGGATTCGGGCGCTGAAAGGATTGCCCGCGGAGGCAGTCTTGGAACTGTGGCGGCAGCATGCCGATCAGCTCAAAGAGCCCGCGCGTTTCCTTTCGAGCGTGCAGAAGTATTAGGGTTTCGCCTGGTTCAAACAACGCATTGAAATGATTGCCAAACAATAAATTCCATTTCTTTCCGTGAAAGTTGTCTCTGACTGCCGATTTGACAATTCGTGTTCAATCTGCAAGTTTGTATGTATCTGCGGGTTGTATGCGCCCGAATGGCGCGGAAAACGCTTCGTGCCGAAATATATTGAGCGCTGAAGCGATCCGGTGGACGTGTTTTTACTGAACTGTTCATGAGTAGTGTTGCTTGTGGTATTGAATTTTAAGGGAGATGAAGGATGAGTTGGCTGGATTACATTATATTTTTTCTTTATATGTGCTGTATATTGGGTATCGGCTATTTTTATTATCGTCGAAACCGATCCGAAGAGGATTACTATGTCGGCGGCAGAAAAATACCGCCAACAGCGCTGGGGCTGTCTATTGTGGCAACCGATGTTGGCGGCGGTTTTTCCATCGGTTTGGGCGGAGTCGGTTTCATGATGGGGCTTGCAGGGTCATGGATGCTGTTCACCGGCCTTGTCGGCGCATGGCTGACGGCGGTATTTATCATTCCTCGTATTAAAAAAGTGGACCTGGCCGAAAAAATGCTCACCTATCCCGACTTCCTTCGCCATCGTTATGATGGACGCGTGGCAATGCTGGCCGCAGTAATTTCAGGTATCGGTTACCTGATGTTTACCGGCAGCCAGATACGGGCCGGCGCGACACTTGCCTCCGAAACCGTATTGCGACAGGTTCCATTCGGATGGGATTCATTTTCATTTTCATTATATGCAATGGCTTTTATCATTATCGTCTATACCGTTATGGGTGGCATAAAAGCGGTTATTTACACGGATTTTGTGCAATGGCTCATACTGCTTTTCGGGCTGATCTTTCTGGCAATACCCCTCGCGCTGCGTGAAGTCGGCGGCTGGCGCGCGCTACGAGCCACTTTGCCCAACGAATTCTTTTCACTGACCAATATTGACCTGTCAACCTTCATCAACTGGATGGTTGCCATTATACCAATATGGCTGGTCGGCATGACATTGTATCAACGCATGTATGCCTGCAAAGGCCCAAAAGAAGGACGAAAAGCATGGTTTATAGCCGGCTTTTTCGAATATCCGATCATGGCATTTATGGGTGTTTTTCTGGGTATGTGCGCCAGAGCGCTCTATCCAGAACTGATCGGTATTGAAGGCGGACAGGAACTGGGTTTGCCTCGCCTGATAAACGAAGTGCTTCCGATTGGTGTTACCGGTATTGTTGCCGCCGCGTATTTCTCCGCGATTATGTCAACGGCTGACAGCACACTTGTCGCCTCGTCCGGAAATGTTGTCGGTGATTTTTTGCAGAGAATTTTCCTGAAAAAGTTGTCGCACAAACAAATGATGCGAGTGTCACAGATTGTGACACTGATCCTGGGACTGATAGCCGTTTATTATGCCCGGCGATTTGGAACTGTTATTGAAGGAGTATTCGATGCGTACGGATTTCTGGTGGCTGGCCTCTTCTTTCCAACCCTGGGCGCTTTTTTCTGGCCGCGAGCCAATGTTCCAGGCGCTCTGGCCGGTATGCTGACCGGAGGTATCATCACCAATATATTGCCGTGGCTTGATGGCAAACTTCCCGCGGCTCTGCAAACGTTTTTCTTTGGCGCCGAGTTGTGGCCGGTCGTTTATGGCATGGCGTTTTCGGCTGTTGTGTTTGTGGTGGTTACTCTTGCCACAAAACCGGATACTGCTGTGTCGGCATCGTGATAATCCGTAACTGCGCATGCCTGTTCAAGAACTGAAACTGACCATTCTTACATGACGAACGCGACAGTTTTCAAAATTCATTCGTCAGCGAAATATTCACCTGACATCATAACCGGCACACATTATGAAATCGGGTATTTGGTTGGAGCTAAACACGCGGCTCAAGTACGGGAAACCGTTCAAAACCATCAAAATCTGCATTTGAAAATGCGGCCGTTTTTGCGTCAGCCGGACGGATATTCACGGTTTCAGGAGTTCATTGACGTCCATGAACGAATGTATCCGGATTACCTGAAGGAGCTTAAAGGTATGGCTGATGGCTCGGGAACCCGTTTTGAGGACTTGTTTCTGATAAATCTTCGGGGTGAATACCTTCCGTTTGATCAGCAGGATGCCGGTGGCGGATGTTCAACGGTAACAATCGTAAACCGGGACAGACAGATCATTGGACATAATGAAGATGCGGCGGCTGATTATCGTGATAAACTGTTTTTTTTATCGGTCAAACCCGAAACAGGCGTTTCATGGACAGCGTTGTGTTATCCGGGTGTTTTAAGCGGCAATGCAGCCGGCTGGAATGAATGCGGGATTTTTTTTACCATTAACATAACAGCGCCTCGCCATATCCGTGTCGGTCCCGGACGATATTTTGCCGCGCGATCATTGCTGCAGGCAACCAGTCTGGATGATGCGATCAAAAGAGTCACTCTGCCGGGCCGCGCTTCGGGTTTCAATTACACGATTGCCGATTCAAAGACATCCCGCGTGATCAATGTAGAAGTTACAGACACTCAACATCACATCAAATCAATAGACGGTTATTATTTTCATACGAATCACTATTTTGAACTGTCCGGCATTGATCAACTGACAACTCGTTCCAGCAAATTCAGATTGATTCGAGGCCGGCATCACCTTGCGCGGACGCCTCCAAAAAACGTGTCAGATATTCTGCATATACTTCACGATAACAAGTATATTTTCAGACAGGCGACCGAACTCCATGACACTGCTACTTTGATAACACTTGTCTGTGAACTGCACAATCAAGCTGTTCACGTTTTCTGCTGATTCACTGACGGAAAGCTCTATGCAAAAAACGCAGATTTGTTTTTATACTGATGAATATTGAATTTATTTGTATTCTGTGGAAATCTTGAATCCGGAAGGAGCCTGTACCATGAATGCACTACCCCAAACTCAAGTTGCTGATTTGGACATGATGGACCGATTACAATTATTGCTGGCACAGAGAAAGTTTTCAGAAAGCATACACCTGGCTGAAAACACGCTGAAAAACCAGCCGGGAAATATTCAGTTGCTGGAGTTCCTGGCTGACGCCTGTTTTCAGAGCGGTTTATTTCGAAAAGCAGAAAAAATATGTGATGAAATTCTGAACGAAAACGGTGATAACCAGCCGATGTTATTTTTACGTGCCAAAACAAAACTGCAACAGACAAAACTGAACGCTGCGCAAGAAGATATAGAAAACTATTGCGCAGCCAATCCGGATGATACTGATGGATTATACTGGAGAGGTTTGACGGCTCTGGAAAACGGTCAATGGAACAGAGCGCTTGATAGCTTTGATCGGGTTAAACATTCCGGCAAGGAGCATTTTGATGTTGATTTAATGACACATTTAACACGACACATTGTCAGATTGTCGCGTATTTCGGATTGCCTATTGTTGCCGGCCATCAAACGCTGTTTTCTGAAACAGATTGCACGTTTGGCGGAGCGAAAAAACCGTATTTATGTTGAAGAAGCATGTTATCGGCTATTGATGCAAGCCGGACAGGATACAGCACGGTTCTGTTTTTTGGCTGGTGAAAAAATGGCTCAGCGTGAATCACTTCATTTTTCACGGCATAATGATATTGTACGCCTGTGTTATCGCTCCCTTGAAGCTACCCCGAATGATGCTTCAACATATTGGCTATTGGGAAAACAGTTGTATGACCAGGGATGTTATGAAGCCGCCTGCATCTGGTTTGAAAAAGCCATACCCGATGAGCGGTTTACTCATAAATCCCGCATGTATAAGGCAAATTCACTTGTGGCGCTGGATCGAAGCGCTGAAGCGACTGATTTGTACCGTAAATGTCTTGAGATGACCCCGGATGACAGCGCTTGCTGGCTGAATCTGATATCTATTGAATTGGAACTGCAACAATACAGTGATGCTTCAGAGAGTTGCAGGAAAGCGTTAAAACATAATAAACACAATATGTTTCTGCTGTATTTTGAAAAAATGCTGAAATACACCCTGGAGTTTGGTATTCCCGGTAAAGAAACATGCAGGGATATTTTTGAAACACTCAAACAAACACATAACTGGGAATACGGTATCTATTCGAAAACTATTCCTGAGTCTGCTGAGCAAACAGACAGTTTTGTTCGGATTTGTTGTCCGGTATGTGACTCCAATGACTATAAGGATATCTGGAACAATGGCTGGCCAATTGTGAAATGTTCTGATTGCGGATTGATCTATGTGAATCCTCAACCGTCCGATGAGTTTCTGTACAAGTGGTACAATACAAGGGAAAATCAATACACCGAAATGCGAATTTTTTTCAGGAAGTTGTTGAGTCGAATACAGCAGGCGCCGAAAGTATTTGCAGCGCGCTGGCTGGTTGAGGATGGGTTGACAGGGTTTAGCGACAGGGTCGATTTTGCAGATTTTGAGGCATCCTGTCCGGAACCGCGTAAAATGATTGATCTGGGCGCTGCGGTGGGTTGGCAGGTGTACAGTTTTCAGGTACGTGGCTGGCAGGCAGAGGGGCTGGAAATATCCAAAACCGATGTGGAATATGGAAAAAGCAAAGGAATATCTCTTCGACAGGGTACAATAGAAACGGTTGATTTGCCTGAAAACAGCTATGATCTTGTGATCATGACGCATACGATTGAGCATGTACCGAATCCTCTGGATGTTATGATAAAAGCAAAACGAATCCTGAAACCGGGAGGATTATTGGTTGTATCAACCCCTTGTGCCGATTCACTGCCATATTACTGGTGTGGACCCAAATGGCTTGTATTTGGTGAACATGTCCTGTTTTTCGGACGAAAGAATCTGATACAGCTTTTTGAAAAGGCAGGTCTGCAAGTGATTGATTCAATTACATATTGTGGCGCTCCAACGTTGGAAAGCTTTCAGCCGGACTGGAAATCATGCGGATTCAACAATCGATTTGTTGATATTCTGAATAAT
>PWNJ01000254.1 GCA_003558985.1 candidate division CSSED10-310 bacterium | reverse complement strand
TTTTTGCAGGCGCCATTTCTGTGTGACTACGTTAGTTACGATCCGTGTTTCGGACAAGACCCTACTCCTACACCCGGACCGGGCACCCCCACTCCCACACCCACTGAACCATCCACAACCCCAACACCTGATCCGAATGATTGCGATGTACTGGGCGTTACCATTGATATGCCGTCCGATATGTTCGGTCCTAATGATCCCTGCTATCTGAATGTCATAATATGCAATCCCGGCTCCAGTCTGGGTGTAATACCGCTTTTTGTCATTCTGGATGTGTATGGCGAATTGTTTTTTGCACCGTCATTCAGCAGTTTTGATAACTATCTGGTCAGTGTCGGCCCCGGTGTTCAGACCCGGCCGGTTCTGGAACAGTTTGCATGGCCGGCAGACGCTGGATCAGCAACCGGAATTCTGTGGTATGCCGGTTTGACAAACCCTGAAATGAACGCATTGATCGGTGAATTCGACATGATGGAATTTGGTTGGTACGAGTAAATCGTATTATTGCGTTTTTCGAAAACTTCCGTATAAAAGATGTTTCCAGAACCGTTTCATTGATTTAACGGTTCTGGTCATTTCGGAAGGATGTCGAAAAAGCTGGTAAAGCTTGAACATAATATACCGGGGCCTTAAATAGAATTCCCGTCTGGCCTGATCACAAAACTCCACCAGCTCCCTGTTTGTCAGATCATCGCGCTCAACGACACAATTATGCATGCCATCTTCGGTCAGCAATCTGGAGTAGTCATCTGTAAGTAGATACCCCTCCTTACGAGCCCACTGGTATGCCGCTGTTCCGGGATAGACCATCAAGGGAAAAAATTGCGCTGTGTCCGTGTTCAATTTCTTTGCAAACTGAAGTGTTTCCTGAAGAGTTTCACGCGTTTCGCCCGGCAATCCAACCAGAAAACACCCATGAATCATAATACCGGCTCGTTTGGCATCCCTGACAAACCGGTAACTCTGTTCCAGGGTGAGTTTTTTACCCATATTATTCAAAATACCCTGATTGCCGGATTCAAAACCGACACATAACAAACGACATCCACCCCTTTTCATCCATTTCAGCGTTTCATAGTCAACATCTGCACGGGAATTAGCGGTGAAGCCGATTTTAATGCCACGCTCTATCTTTCGGGCCATCAAAAGCCGTAATCGTTCACGATCCAGTGTCATGGCATCGTCTTCAATAAATAGTTCTTTGACACCGGTAAAGTTCTGTTCCACAAACTCCCACTCATCCAGCACATTATCAACACTTCGGTACCGCACATGATGACCGGTCATATTTTGCGGATATACGCAATATACACAATGGTGCTCACAGCCCCGTCCAGTGATCAGTGTAACCTCCGGCCAACGAGCTATAGAATAAAAATAATCTTTGAAGTTCAAATGTTTATGATAAATCTCAGCCACCATTGGCAGCGAGTCCAGGTCCTGAATATATGGTCTTTTTTCATTGACAATAATCGAGTCACCGTTCCGCCAGGCTAGCCCCTTGACAGCGCTCCAGTCCGATTGTTTTTTCGAAATTGCCCCAGCCAGTTCTGTCAGAGTATGATCGAATTCACCAACGGCAACCGCATCGGCATCCTTGCAGGATTCAAGTGTTTTTTCCGGTTCTGCTGAAACATGAACACCGACAAATACCGTTGTGATTTGAGGACTGATTGATTTTGCCAGTTCAGCAATCTTCAGATCGCTTTTTATACTTGGTGTTGATGTTGAGCAGACGATCATATCAGGCTGATGATTTTTGATGTATTGGATCACATCACGTTGAGTCCAGTTTCGGGTGACTCCGTCAATCAGATCAACATCATATCCTGCTTTTTCAAGCGATCCAGCGCCATAAGCAAGCCACATGGGATAATAAATCGTGCCACTTTTGGTCACGGCCGGACTTCGCTGTTCACGTGAAAACAATTTCAAAAATGGTGGATTCAGGCAAAGGATTTTCACAAGGTCAACTCCTTTCAGTACTGACAGTATTCACTTCTGGTCAAGCTGTCAACGTTGAAAGATATCGTTGATTCGTTGGCTGCCAACAGATAATATAGACCTCGTATGCAAGCAACGGAAAGGATTTTGAATGCGTTGTGTTTTAGCAAATCCCCCATGGTATGAGTCTGGATTATATGGTGTCAGAGCCGGGTCACGCTGGCCACATCTGGAAGATCCCGGGAGCCGCTATGTGCCTTTTCCTTTTTTTCTTGCTTATACAACAGCATTGCTGGAAAAAAACGGTTATTTTCCTTACGCTCTTGATGCAGTCGCAGAAAAAATCAATATTCAAACATTTTTATACAAACTTGAAAAAATTCAGCCCCATTTGCTTATTATGGAAGTATCTACTCCATCTTTTGCAAACGACCTGAAGATCGTTGATTTGATTAGACAAAAATTCGGGTACGATCTGAAAATTGCACTATGCGGACCGAATCATCTGATGATTTCTTCTGATTTTTTAAAAAACAATTCAAACATTGATTTTGTGTTCAGAGGCGAATATGAGTTTATCACGCTTGAACTGATACAGGCTCTGGAAAACGGACATGAGCTGAGCAGGATTGACGGGCTGAATTACCGTAATGACAACGGTGATGTAATCATTAACAGAAACAGAGATCTGGTGAACGATATTGATGTGATACCCTGGCCCAGCCGACATCACTTTCCAATGGCTGAATACTATGATGAAATCTGTGGTGAAATTGAACCTGTGGGACAAATGTGGGCCAGTCGGGGATGTCCTTACATGTGTATTTTTTGTGTCTGGCCGCAACTGGTTTACGGAGGTTCAAATTACCGTGTTCGTGATCCTTCGGACGTAGCTGATGAGATGGCATGGATGGTTAAAACATATGATTTCAAATTCATCTATTTTGATGACGACACATTCAATATCGGCAAAGAACGAATGTTGAAACTCTGTTCCTGTATTCGTGAACGGAACATCAATATTCCCTGGGCAATTATGGCCCGAGCAGATGGAATGGATCGTGAAGTATTGGAAAGCATGAAATCAGCGGGCCTGTACAGCATCAAGTACGGTATTGAGAGCGCTGATCAGGCAATTGTTGATGTGTCAGGCAAAAAACTGGATCTGTCCGAAGCGTTGGAAAACATAAAAATCACCCGCGAACTGGGTATTCAATTTCATTTGACGTTTACGTTTGGATTACCCGGGGAAACCCGTGAAACATGTCAAAAAACCCTGGAACTGGCCTTGGAACTCAATCCGGCAACAGCTCAGTTTTCGATCTGCACCCCAATGCCAGGAAGCAAATACTACGATATCGCTCGACAAAAAGGCTATCTGAAAGACGGCGACTGGAACTTGTACACAGGATTCAATTCTGCAGCGATACGTACAGAGACATTATCGTATGAAGAGCTTGAAGATATTAGGAATAACGCTCAGAAAACATGGGATCAGCATGTTTTGAAACGAACACGGTTCAAACGGTTTAAAAAGCGTCTTAACCAACTCAAACACATAGTTTTTGACAACTGACTGTCACCTTGCGGCACCGCATGATCAGATCAAACTCTTTTAGAACTGTTTCGACTTGCTGATGAACGTGTTAACTGATATTTTCAAAAAGAATTGCTTGAAGAAGGCGATGCGACTGAAGGGGAATATATGAAATCGGCCGATTCAATGTTTCAGCGCTGGAGCATGTTGTTACAATCAGCTTTTCTGTCAATCCGCCGAAAACACATAATTGTTTTTTTCACAATTGCTATTCTGTATGTTCCTTTTCTGGTAAAACATGGTTGGGGATACCGCAATATTCCAAACGATGATTTCCCATCTTTTTATTCTGCCAGCATTCTTGCATTTCACTATAATGAATCACCCTATGAACCAGAACATTTACATACAGTGCTGGATGATGTGGAGAAAATATATCCGTATTTGTATACTCCGCCAAACCTGATTTTCTTTTACCCGATGTCACTTTTTGAGTATGACACTGCCCGTCGGGGGCTTCTTTTGCTGAATCACTTAACCATCCTGTTGATGCTGATCATGTTCCCGCTAAAGTTTCTTCGAACAGCTTCAAAACGTATATCATTACGCCTGATCATTCTGTCATCCGTCTGTTTGCTGATGTTTGATCCAGTTGTGTCTACACTCCGTCACGGACAGATTAACCTGTTGCTTTTAACTTGTATCATAGCATTCTGGATTCTTTCAAAAACAGGTTTTCCGGTATTGGCATCTTTGTTTCTGGCATCAGCGATTATTCTTAAAACCTATCCGTTGATTATTCTTCCAATGCTGATAGTTTCGCGGAAAAAACGCGAACTCTTCTACACTCTGATTTTTCTTCTAATAGGAATCACTGCCTCTCTTGTTTTTCTACCTGCCGTTTTTTGGCATGAATGGTTGTTTAAAGTTATGCCAACAGGAGGTTATACAAATGCTCCACCCGGTTTGTTTTCGCCGGCAGCAATTTGGAATCAAAATTTGAACGGTTTTTTTTCCAGAGCATTAACAGATAACGAATGGACTGACCCGCTGTTTGTTAATCATGCTCTGGCCAGACTGTTAACCTGGCTGTCCGCCAGTCTTGTCGTTGTTATCAGTCTATATGCCACCTGGAAATCTTCTCGCTCACATAATGAAAGCCTGGATCGAACGATGATCATAGCCATGCCAGCAATGTATCTTATCGCCCCCCTTTCATGGGAACATCACCTTGTTCTTCTACTGCCGTCAATTCTGATGATTTTAACCATTCGTGCAAATTTGCCGCCTCTGCCGTGTCTGATATTTTATACTGCAAGTCTTGGTTCAACCATTGTTATCGCTGTTTATGAGTTGCTAAAGTTCAACTTCGGGGCTGTTATGATAATGTGGATTTTAAGTCTTATCGTTGCTTTAAATGAACGGTTTAAACTTGCAAATCAGGACTTCGATTCAACATCAGACATACCAATTATCCAAACGGATCAACTGAAGTCTTCCTGACAAAACACAATGACATTTTTTGAATTTTGGTTACCGAGAATAACTGTCCATGACATCGGATGCTAAACTGATCTCATCCAGGCTGTCTTGTAAAGGGTTTTCAAGATCAAATAACCTGACATCAACCCCTTTAAACTCCCATACACCAATCTCGGGATACCGTGTCTGAAGCCATTGTCGAATACGGGTGCGCTGATTGAAATAAAAATCATCCGGGTTTTCACCCTCATTCCATTGGGTTCCATAAAACCAGAAGCGTTTATATTTACCTGCAGCTAAAAACTCATCTATGTTTATCGGATTGGCTATAACATACACTTCTTCCAGAAACTCGTTGTGATTGTATTTTTTTCCAAGATGTTCACGATGATAATCGTTTATATCAACCATTCGTGTGGGGGGATACCCATTTTTATAGGTAATATAATACCAGACCGGATGTGTTCCACTCATAGCGGTAGTTCCTATAACATCACCATCAGAATAGTTATCCAGTATTATCTGACAGGCCTCACGAAATTCACCGCGTTCCCGTACCTCAATTGCGTGCGCCCGAAAAACATTTCGGTATTGCAGTGTAATTGATTGAAGCTGACCAGCAATCAGTGTCAAAGGAACCAATAAAGCAACCGGTGTTTTTATAGAGTAAGTTCCGGCAGCCAACATTATAGCTGAAGGTACCATAACGAAAATTAAGTACCTTGCAACCAGCAACGAGCTGGGTAAAAGCATGGACATGAATACTGCCATAAGAACAGGTACAAAAAAACCAAATACTACAAGCAGTCGAAATTCAGAACTTTTTCGTGTTACCCATCCTTTCAGAGTCAGAATAAGACCTGCAACAATAAGAACCGTGGTGACTCTTTCTGAAGCATTATATCCGGCAAAAAGAAAACGCAGAAGGTATCTGGGTGTTTGAAGCGACACCGACTGAGCCCAATACTGCGCACCCAGATATTGCCTGAAATAATATAGCATTAGTCGCAAATAAGGAATGAAAATAATAATGACCGGAACAACATATATGACAAGTTTTTTCAAAGCTTGCTTGAAAGGAACCATGAAAAAAACAGCCAGACATTGAGCTGCTAAAAATACAACGCCGTATTTATGGGTATAAAGAATAGCGCTTCCTGCGGTAATAACCAATAGTGTGTTGGTTGTATTTTCACGCTTCATCCATCTGAAAAATGCCAACCATGACAATGCCGCTGTCAGTGTGAACAGCGTATACATTCTAAGTTCTCTGCTGTAATAGACCTGTGATGGTGATAGTGTCAAAAATAAACTGGCCAGAAACGCTGCACACGAACTTTTCAAAACTCTGCGCGCTAAAAACCAGGTCGCCACTGTCGCGCCAGCACCCATTAAGACGGACAGTAATCGGTATGTAAACTCACTTGACGCCCATTGACTCCACAACTGCAACATCAAAGGATACAAATGTGGATGAAAATAGACTTGGTTGGTTGCCATATAAATTGAATCCACTTCATCACCCCAAAACGAATACGTTCCAAGACGAAACAAGCGAATCAGCAGACAAACCAGAACTAAAAAAAACACCATCCATTTTTCATTCCGTTTGCAAAACAGTTCTACACCGTCCTTCTGCGCAGCCTTAATATATGGAACCCCTTTTATCATAAGCGCTTATCTCCCGGATAAAATCCGTATTCTGCCATCAAAAAACAAATATTCTCCCGCCTGGACAGATTCATTCACTGCCCATGTCTTCAAATATTGTAGCATACGCACCCTGTATTCGGGACTTGAGCTTATGACGGCTAAAACACCACTAGTGTTTAAAGATGTCAGTTGAACTTGTCCGGTAAACCTGTCATTGGCAGCCGATGCAGAGATAACAGAACGGGCATTTCCAATCCAGTGGCGGGTCCAGTCCTCACCCGTCTGCCAGACGAATTGTTCCGGGAACATTGCGTTGACATCTTCAGCACACCATTCCCTGAAATGGTAGTTTAACATAACATTGACCTGAAACCGTTCAATAAAGGTCCCTGGAGAGGCTTTGAAATACACTTGCCAGACCACCTCATCATCATCAGTAAACTTGAAAATCCATTTTGTTGACAGCGGCAAGGTAATATAATGGCCGTTCAAAACCATAAGATTGTCGCTGACAAAATCGTCATCCCAGAGAATATAAGCTGGATCATACCATACCCGATTGGCTCTAACTGCCGTATACAATCCGTACCGTCTGGTTATTCTGAAGTTTTTATGAAACAATTGCACATATCGACCGGCAAATGTGAGTGCAATATCATTCTTTTCTATACCTGGTCCCATTATTTTTGCATAGGATTCAATCACCACTTCCGTGGTGCCTGTATCCAGAATCTGTCCATTGTGAAGTAGCATGCATTTATTACATATCAATGAAATCAGTTTCATGTCATGGGAAACAAACAATACAGTAACCCCTTGTTTTAAAAATGTGCGAATGACCTCAAAACATTTTCTTTGAAACGCTTCATCGCCCACCGCCAGTATTTCATCCAATATTAAAATATCCGGGGACGTAAATGCTGCCAGTGCGAATGCCAGCCGAACCCGCATACCGGAGGAATACGTGCGCAACGGCTGATATACCGCCTCACCCAAACCTGAAAACTCGATAATGTCCTGCAACCTGTCCCGAATCTCCTGTCTGCTCATTCCCTGCAATGAACCTGCCACCAGCAGGTTATCTAGACCTGTCAACTCAACATGAAAACCCATCCCCAGTTCCAGAATGGAATGTACCTTTCCATGAATCTGAAACTCACCTTCGGTCTGCCGCGTTACTTTTGAAAGAAGCTTTAACAATGTGCTTTTTCCAGCGCCGTTCCGCCCAATAACTCCCCAAACTTCACCTTTATAGATATCCATTGAAACATTGCGCAATGCCCATAGTTCACCTTCCGGATGGTTTCTATTCCTGTAACTCTTTCCCAGATCGCGTATTGTGATAATTGGTTTATTCATCGGGATCTGCTCCCCGTATACAACCCGATCCCAGATGTATTCGCCCGGAATATTCTTTAAGTTCATTCAGCGCTGACGTTTCCGGAACATATATCAGCGACCTTGTTTTTTCATCCCGTGTCTTCAATACGCCAAAATCAATGGATTTGTGCGATTCGGTATCCAGAGACAAACATATATAGAAATTCGCCATGTTCATGGTTTCAAGAATTTCCAGCTCAACACTCCATTCAATGCCTTTATCACAAGGTTGAAGCTTCCATACCGCAACAAACGGAACATGACAAGCAGTTGCTCTTAAATGGCTGCCATTGTCGCATTCAATATCCTCCCAATCATATTCTGCAGCTTTGGAGTACGATCGGTTGGCAACATGCAATCCCGGATAGCGGGTGATAACTTGGTCGTCAAGAAATAGTTGAAGACAATCATTGTCTATCTTCAGAGTCAGATTTCCGGATTGAACACCAAGTATTTTTTTATTTTCCTTGTAATATCGGTTCAGCTCTTTTTGATTCATCAAACGAATTTCAGCGCAAAGATCTTCCTGCTCGGGAACAGCCGGAAAACGGCGCTGAATAATATGGCCAGGCATCAAATTGCCGCCAGTAATCACCATACATGAGCCAGTTGACGAGTTTCTGGAAAAATCAAGAACCACTGAACGACGTTCATCCCGGGCATTTGTTACCCCCAGAAATCGTCTTGGCTGCTGCTGAGCCAACAGATACTCCATGTTAAAACCCCGATTCACCGTTTTCGGAAACTCACGGACTTCCTCAGGAAGCATAAACGATTCATAAACCCCGGAAACCATTGCTTCGATTTCCAGATTATCAACATTCTGATGTAAATTCGCGCCATTTCTGATAATCCATTCCACTGTATTTTCATCAATAATTCGGATATGCCAGGTCTGTTCCAGATTCCAGTGACCCCAGCATAAATGAAGCGTCACTTCGTCATCTTTAAGATCCTTAACTGTCCAGACGGCTTCCGAAGACAAAAAATCAGCTTCCCATTTTCGCAGATTAACACTTAATCCTCGCGCTATAGTATAAACTGTTCCAGACTGTTCCAGGTGAAAACCAGTTGGAAGAAACTTGATAACCAGACTTCCCTGTCTGATTTCGCAAAGTTTTTCTCGTGAGCTAATAATATCCATATAGGTTTGAACAGCCTGTTCAGCGCTACCAATACCCGCCACTCTGCCCTGATTCAAACACATGACACGACTGCAAAAGTTCCCGATCAATGACAAGCCGTGGGAAACGATTACAACCGTTGATCCACGTTCAACCAGTTTCTGGATCGACTGAAAACTTTTATGCTGAAATTCATGGTCCCCTACACCCAGCACTTCGTCCAGCAATAAAACATCCGGGTCCGTATGTATTGCAGCGGCGTATGCAAGCCGAATAAGCATCCCTGATGAATAGGTTTTAACTTGAGTATCAATAAAATCACCGATACCCGAAAAACGGATAATCGATTGTTCTTTTTCACGAATCTGGTGCTTTGATAACCCCACAAGGGCGCCATACAGATAAATATTTTCACGGCCGGTCAATTCCGGCTCAAAACCCACACCCAGTTCCAGCAGGCTTGTGACCCGACCGGTGATTTGAACACAGCCTTTATCAGCGCGTGTTATTCCGGACATGATTTTCAGCAGAGTAGATTTTCCGGAACCATTATGGCCAATGATACCGAATATCTCGCCTTTGCCAACCTCAAAAGAAACATCCTGAAGAGCATATAAAAGATGTCCCTTGACATTGCGTGTCAGTAATAACAATGGCTGTGCTGCCAGCAAACGTCTTTTAGCAAAGACTGAATATGTTTTTGTCAGGTTCTGAACCCTTATAACTGTATTCATAACCGTTTACATGTGATCAGCAATAACCGGGCCATAACGCCTGTAAAGCAGGAACGATACAATTGCCAGAATTAAGGTAAAGACTGTCACATATACACTTTCAAATAGATTAGGCGATTGTCCATATAAAAGAATGTCGCGAAACATTGTAATAATGACTGCCATCGGGTTGAAACGAATCAACTGAATGAAAGGCATTGCCCAAAATGGAACAACACCTTCCAGTGTGAAAAGAAAACTCAGCGGATAAAAAATGGGAGTGGCATAAAACCAGATCATAATCAGAGCTTCAACAATAAAACGCGTATCTCTGAAAAAAGAGTCTCCGATGGTTGCCAATGATGTGATTGATACCGTAAAGACTACCAATAACAGAATAGGATATGGCAGCAAAAACAAATTCCATGACCAGGATTTCAGAAGGAAAAGTGGCACCGGCATGAAAAGAATCAGAGCAATCAGAAAGTTGATAAAATGTCCCAATGTCACAGCCATCGGGATAATTTCTCTCGGGAAATATACTTTCTTTACAAGATTCCTTTCGTTCACCAACGATGAAGCGCCAACCCCAAGAGTCATGGACATAAAATTCCAGGGTAACAATCCGCATAAAAGGAAAATCGGAAACGGAACATCAACCGGTATTCTGACTATAAATGAAAACACCAGTGACAAAACAAGCATTTGCAAAACCGGATTCAGTAACATCCACAAAAATCCCAGAGTTGCATTTCTGTAACGGACCTTGAAATCTTTTACAGCCAGGCTGTATACCAGATCACGTTTTTGAAAAATACCTTTCAAATCTGTCCAGATAGATTCACTTTTTTTCATTTCTTCTGAAATCCTTATCCATTTCTCAATCGTATCAAAATGCTCTTTAACGATAAACTGGTCCTTCACCTGGGTGTAATACTACTAAAAAAACATGTCTGATAACACCGGCGCTGTTTTCCTGGCGAGTATGAAGTATTGAAGACGGCATCATTTATTTCCATCATAGAACAACGAGTCGACAAGAGGCAGATACCTTGTTTCGACAAGCGTATCCCAGTTAAAATGACTGCGAACATGCAACTCCGCCTTTTCCACCATCCGGTTTACGGTCTCAGGATGGTCAAGACACCAGACAACAGCATCCGCAATTGCTTCTGATGAACCGGGTGGCGCCAGATATCCGTTTTCAAGATGATTGATGATTTCACGTTGGCCGGCCACATCGGAAGCAATGACTGGCCGACCTGCACTCATCGCTTCAATAGATACCAGACCAAACGGTTCCTGCCATAAAGACGGAACAAGGCAAATATCAATACTTTGATAAAAATCCTTCAGATTGTTTCGCGAAAACCAGCCTCGAAACACAACACCAGGCAAAGTGCCGTAAATGTCGTCTGCTTCACCGGTCAAATGAAGTTCGGCGTTTATGTTTCTCCGATGCAGAAGATTTAACGCTCTGACTGCAGGACGAAATCCCTTGTATATATCCGTGATTCTACCCACTAAACCCAGTCGAACAACTCCATCCGGATTACGAAATGGCTTTTTCGGAAAACAATCCGTGTCAATACCACCCGGCACAACAGTTGAATGCCATCCGAATCGTTCAAGAATACTTTTCAAAAGGTGATTGTAGACCACAATCTGTGATGCATTGTTCAGCATATATCGAGTTCGTCTCCAATGATTTAGCGAATAAGCCCGCGCATTGATAAACTCATCTGAAAACCCTTTTGTTTTTGAAAACCGATCATTTATCAATGTTTTACTTCCGCAAAGGGTGCACAACACCATATCAAGCCCGCGACCACTCAAGCCGGTTCGATAACAGGGCCGATCACCGCACATAAACAGACCGTTGTATCGTAAACACACATTTTCATAGGCATAAAACCTTAATAAATAAGGATATTTTTTAACAGCTTTTGCCACCCAGGGTTTCGACTGAAAACCATCCGCCACAAACACGGCATCGGGGGCAAATCGGTCCAAAACCGACTGAAAACGCGTGGCTAATATGGGCCCTGTAAACTCTTTTGGAGCAAAAGGAATTGTTTCTACTTCAAAAGGTAATGGGCCATCAATATGCCCCCTTGGAATGATGCAATCCACTTTTGGAGCAAACAATCTGACATCATAACACCGGGCTAACCGGGTGACTGTTTCTTTCAGATCAACCCGTGCGCCACCGTCCGGAGGCCAGCGAAACATCATATCAACAACAGCCAGTTTCTTCATGTCTTCAATCTGTGCAACATTTCAAGGTAAACTGCCAAACGATCCACCAGCACAGGAATCGAATAATTCTTCTCAACGTGTCCCCGAGCCGATTTCCCTATCTGCATTCTGAGGTTTCCATCTTTTACCAACTCAATCATTGCATCATTAAATTCTATTTGTGAGTTCACAAGAATGCCGCTTTCCCGCTGTCGAATCACATGCGTAACCTCTCCCACAGCATCGGCTATCACCGGGATTCCAGATGCCAGATATTCAAACAGTTTTGTCGGACTTTTTGAACGAATCCACAATGAATCCTGGCTGAAAGGTAAAAGACCAATATCCGCGCTTGCCAAAATCTCAGGCATCTGATCCGGCTCAACCCAACCGGTTATGTCCACAAATTCCTTGATATCATGATAATCATTTTGAAGGGTTGTTACCATTGTATCCCACATCTGGCCGGTTCCGACAATTTCCAGGCGAGCCTGCAATCCGGCTTTTACAACAGCTCGCAATCCATTGAAAGCGCGAATAATGCCCTCATAAATCTCGTCACCCCACACAATACCGTTCCACAAGAATCGCACTGGTGAACTTCGGTTTGACCTGTCAACAGCCTGAAACAGTTCCGGTTTAACTCCAGTGGAAATGTACTCAACCCGAGGATTAAAGCGTTGAATATAATCATAAAGATTACGACTGGCAGCTACACAGCCCAGTGCACCGGCAGCTAACCGCTGTGTCAGAATTTCGTGATCTTCTGTACCAAAAAACAATCGACGAGTCTTTGTTGAATTAAACGTCACATTCAAATCCACGTCATAATCATCATAATCAAAAATATATTTATTGAAACCCAACCGAGATAAAAGAAATGGCAGGGCAGCATTATAATGTGCTTTTTGAATATAGAAATATGTGTTAAAACGCGGAAACAAACGCGGCAAGGCTCTAGCAATCATAAAAAGTTTATACCTGTCACGGGCCTGATACATTTCAACCTCATTGAAACGAGGCATTAAATGATCGCTGAACGATAAAACACGGGTTGAAAAACTATCGTATTGAGCCAGTCTTTCGGCAAAGTTATAGCAACGAACGCGGGTGTGCGGATACTCATATCCGCTGAGCCCAATAAAAATCACGTTTATCTTTTGCATACAACCCCCACCTGACTGACCGGATTATTTATTTAACATCAATCCGGAACGCCGGAAATCCTACTAAATATACTTAATTTCAGTTAAGAATTAAAGAACATCCCATGCTGTTTCAAAGCTTTGATATGGACTTTCGGTTTTGCAAGTAGTTGCAGCTTTTCAGACGATGCCCATGTTGACTCAACCCAGCCGGCAGAGTTCCAGGTTTTCAAAAGTTCAGCCAGGTATACCTGATAAACGACTTTAAAATGTGAATATGCATGCTTTACATTTCCGATACATTCCATTGGTTTTAATGAGTGCTTTTGTTCAAAATCTGTATGTTTTTCTTCATCTTCCAGAATGTTCGGCAGTTCCCACATTCCCGCCAGCAATCCTTTTCGATGTCTTTTAAGCATCAACACAGTGTCGTTTTGTTGAACAATATATATTCTTCCGGTTCGTACGGGTGTTTTCTTTTTTGGCTTTTTTACAGGATAATTCAACACCTTGCTTATTTTCAACGCTTTACATGAAGCATTCATCGGGCAAACACTGCACACCGGTTTCGGAACACATTGCAGTGCGCCGAATTCCATCCAGGCCTGATTGACCCATCGAGGCTGATAATACGTGTAACAGTCTGTAACAATGGATTCAATGGTTTTGTTGATATTTCCGGATTTATCCAGAGCAAACAACCGGCTGAATACACGTATAACGTTGCCATCAACAGCGGCCACCGGAAGATTGTATGCAATGCTTAACACCGCGCCGGCAATGTACTCTCCGACACCCGGTATTTTTAGCGCATCATTCATCACGGCAGGAAATTTTCCGTTATAATGCTCAATTATATATCGTGCACCCTTCAACAAATTTAAAACTCGCGTATAATAGCCAAGTCCTTCCCATAAACGCAACACCGCTTCACTATCACTGTTTGCCAGAATTTCAATCGAAGGATAGTTTCGAATCCAGCGATTGTAATATGGAATAACGGTTTTAACCTGTGTCTGCTGAAGCATAACCTCGCTGATCCAGATATTATATGGATTTGAATCACCACGCCATGGCATGGTTCGTTTATGAACGTCAAACCATTTCATTAAAGTTGACATCTGTATGTCTGAAATATTATGCATGCGACTCATAAAAAAACCCCTGTTTACCGCACCCGTACAGGTTTAGTATCAAGGATTTTAATTATAAACACGAAAGATGTTTCAGACAATATGTCTAGAGTTGTTTAACAGCGTTCAGTACGGCGTCATAATCCGGTTCTTGTGAAACTTCCGGGACAAGTTGGACGTACTGAAGAATACCGTTTTTGTCGATGATAAAAACAGCCCTTGCCAGCAACCGCAGGTTTTCGATCAATATTCCGTAGTTTTCCCCGAACGATGCCTGGGCGTAGTCAGACAGTGTCTGCACCCGTTCTATTCCGGCTGCTCCACACCAGCGCGCTTGAGCGAAAGGTAAATCCATGCTGATTGTCAGAACCTGAACGTTGTCGCCAAGATTTGCGGCCATTTCATTAAATTTTCTTGTTTCCATATCACAAACGGGGGTATCCAGAGATGGTACAGCAGAAATGACAAGTGTTTTACCGTAGTAATCGGAAAAATGTTTGAGTGCCAATGTATTGTCAAAAACGGTAAAATCCGGCGCCTTTTGGCCGATTTCAGGTATGTTCCCGATTAGATTAAGTGGATTCCCGTGCATTGTTACTTTGTGTTTCATGGTTTTTCTCCCTTTCCTTTCAGGCTCAACAGCCCATTGACGTTATCTGATCAGTGTTAAACATTTTAAACAGGTTACCTGAACAGTTTCTACAGATTTGAAGTTGTTAAGCTGAAATGGTTACAAATAAAAAGATTTACTTGACATTTAAGATTTTTTCATGTAATGATCAGTGTGTCTCGACAAGATTTCGAAAAAAAGTTTGGTTCCCCGAAAAATCCTCTCTATTACCCCCCTTTTTCCTTCCTCCCTAATAGAGAGGATTTTTCCTTTAAATCATCAATCACCCAGCATAGAATTGATTATTTGCGTTACTCTGTTGACCATCGGTCTGGTATCAACCGATAGTCCTGCATCCAGCGCTGCATGATCATACAGTTGTTCCAGAATTAGAACTGCTTTCTGTTGATCCTCGGCACGAAGCTGGTTCAGTTTTTGAATGATTTTGTGCTTCGGGTTAAATTGAAGATTTCTCTTTGCTGACATCGTGAAGTCTTTGTTTGCAGCTTCCATTAATCGCTGCATTGCACCAGTCATGGCGCCGTCAGGATTCACCAGAATCATTGGGCTGTCTACAAGCCTGTCGGAAGCTTTAACATCTGCTACCTTGTCCTGAAGTTTGCTGCGAATCCAGTCTGTAAGGGCTTTTACATCATCTGGAGCGGGTTTGGATGTCTCTTTTTCATCGTCATCATTTGTTTTTGGTAGTGTGTCAGGAAGATCCAATTTTTCAGAGTCTGCAGAAACTGTTTTTTTATCCTTGTATCCTGCCAAATGATGCATTACAAAATCATCTACGGGATCAAAATTGTATATCACTTCGATACCGCGCTGACGAAAAACCTCAATATAAGGTCCGCTTTCGATAGCGTTTCTGTCAGCTCCAGCCAGATAGTAAATTTCTTTTTGAGATTCTGGCATTCGTTCGACATATTCAGCCAGAGAGGTCAATTGGCCTGGTTCGGTCATTGAGGATTCAAAACGTAGTAACTCAGCCAAAGCATCCCGATCTGAAAACTCCGTTACGATGCCTTCTTTTAGGAAATGTCCGTGATTTTCCCAGAATGTTTTATACTGGTCCGGTTTTTTATCGGCCATTTCCTTCAAATGTTTTAAAATTCTTTTGGTCAAGACACGGTTGATTTTGCGTATTAATGCACTGTCCTGCATTGTTTCACGCGAAATATTCAGTGGGATATCCTCACTGTCAACAGCTCCGGATAAAAATCGCAACCACAACGGCAGTAAATCTTTTGCCTGTCTTTGAATTAATACCCGTCTTGAATACAGATGAACGTTTGTTTCAAGCCTTCCAAAACCGGCAATTTCAGGGTTATCGCTACTGATAAAAAGCAGCGCTTTTAAATCAATGGGGGCATCAGTGCTGAAATGCAGCCAGTCAAGAGGATCAGAGGCGAACGGAGTCATAAACTTGAAAAATTCTTTATACTCTTCCTCCTTAACATCCTGTTGAGATCTGGCCCAAATTGCCTGAATCGTATTAATTCGTTCATCGTTGATTCTGATCGGAAAAGAAACAAAATTTGAGTATTTTTTTATTGTTTCTTTTATATAGGATTCATCAGCAAATGATTCAGCATCTTTCTTCAGGTGGAGTGTAATATCCGTTCCGGGCCTGGTTTTGTCAGTCGACTCGACCGTATATCTGCTGGAACCTGAACTTGTCCATCGCCATGCCTGATCCGGTTCGTCCACCGAACAGCTTTCGACGGTCACAGTGTCAGCTACCATAAACGCGGAATAGAAACCGACACCAAACTGACCTATCAGATTGACATCCTTTTTATTACTTTCAGCAACTTTCTTCAAATAGTCAGCCGCACCGGAATGTGCGACCCGTCCCAGGTTCTCAATCAGCTCGTCGCGACTCATTCCGATACCATTGTCTGTAAACACAATTGTTTTTTTGTCTTTGTCGACACCAATCGAAATTTCCAATGATTCTTCACTATCCGGACCACGCCCATTTATCAGATCGTAATGCCGTCGTTTTTCCAGTGCGTCGGCTGCATTGGAGACCAATTCGCGGACAAATATTTCTCTGTCGGTATAGAGTGAATTAATAACAATATCCAATACTTTGGCGACCTCGGCCTTAAACTGATACGTTTTCTTTTGTGTCTGTTTTTCGTTCGTCATACTTCTCCTCCATTATTAACTGGTAAACGCTATAACATGACGATCATACATTATACATCATCAATTTCATACCGGTTAATACGCAAAACCGGCCGCTTTTTTTGCGGCCGGCATACCCCACAGCTCGCATTACCCTTTAACTTTGATGTTGATTTTTTTAGGTTTCGCTTTTTCGGCTTTGGGAAGATTGATTGTCAGTACCCCATGTTTTAACTCCGCCGAAATCTTTTCCTGATCAATGACTTCAGTTAACTCAAACTGCCGGTGATAACTGACAAGACGATATTCCCTGTGAACTTCCTTGCTGATATCTTCTTCGCGATCCAGCGTTTTGCCTTCAATAGTCAGAATGTTGTTGTCAACGTTAACGGATATACCTGACTGATCGACTCCCGGCACATCACAAACAACAACCAGGGCATCATCGATTTCATAAATATCAACTGCGGGAAGTAGATACCGCATTTCTTCGCGGGTTGTCTGAACATCCGAAGATTCTCTTTTAACTGGAACTGTTTTTTCAGTCATTTTAATTCTCCTTTCTAATGGCCTGCATTATTTTCCGGACGCAATCTGAATACGTCGCGGTTTTGATTTTTCGGATTTCCCGAGTGTAATCAACAGCAAACCATGTTTGTATTCTGCTGAAATTTTGTCCGGGTCAATGTCACATCCGATCTCAATTGAACGTACAAACTTTCCTGCTTCACGCTCAGATCGATGATATGCTTCCGGCGCTATATTTTTCGGCCTGCTGTTCTTTTCACCGCGAATCGTTAACTGATTGTTTTCGACTGTCACATCCAGTTCTTTTGGATCCAACCCGGGAGCAAGACATTCAATGAAAAGTTTATCTTTGTCATCGAATATGTTTATTAAAGGATAATGCCGGGCAGACAGACCCGGAAGAAACGCAAAACGGGACACTGGCTGTCGTGAAAACGCAGACGCCTGAAACATCTGGTCCAAAAACCGCCGCAATTCATCCATCTCTTTGAAAAAGTTTGTTCGATTAAACATTACGCACCTCCTGTAAGTCTGATAATTGGTTTTCGGAGTAATCCGAATTTTCACTATTGAAGAGCAGCAATGAACATGCCAATGACATAAAAACATTATATCTTATTGATTATATTGTATTTTTAAATATTTTGATCCATTTGATCTGCGACGCAGTGCGTTGCGTGGGATTTACTATGTGACGTAGCAACGTTGCACGTATCAGTGCGTAACATGGTTTACAAATTTGTAAACTTGTTTATCCACAATAAGTTGAACCGGATTCATTTTGTTAACAGGCCAGGTTAATCTAATGTGTTGATTTCATTAAGATTAAAGAATAGTATCTGTATCAGGCCAGGGTTGGCATGGTATTTGGAACAGGAACTGATGATTATCCAGCGGGCCGGCTCCCCGCAATGAATGTTTCCCGCGCGGTTTGGCGGGTTTTCGACGAGGGTCGTCGATTTGCAGGTTCCTGGAATGACAATTCAAGCCCGGGCATATTCGTTCCGGGCTTTGGTTTTATAAGGGGGTTTGAGTGAATCAAGTTACTGAACAACCAAAAACATCTCGAATTATCGGCATCGGCGGTTCGTTGCCTTCGAATATTGTTGACAATCACTATTTCGAGAAAATTGTTGATACATCCGATGAATGGATACGAGAACGTTCCGGCATCATTCAGCGTCGGTTTGTGGATGATGACAAGTTGAATTCGGATTTGTCTGCTGAATCCGGTATGAATGCTATCAAAAATGCCGGCCTGACTCCGGAAGATATTGATGTCATTATTTTGGCCACCTGCACACCAGACCGCCTGATTCCATCCTGTTCAGTATCAGTTCAGGATAAAATCGGCGCTGTTAATGCCGCAGCATTTGATTTGAATGCGGCCTGTTCCGGCTTTGTTTATGGACTTATTACAGCAAATGCGATGATTGTTTCAGGACAATCAAAATACATCCTGCTCATCGGTACAGAACTTTTAACGCGAGTCACAAATTTCAAAGATCGCTCAACATGTGTGCTCTTTGGCGACGCATCCGGCGCCGTTGTGCTGGGCCCGTCATTTGATTCGCGGGGTCTGCTTGGACAGTATATGGGAAGTGATGGAAGTTTGCTCGACCTGATCACCATGCCATGTGGTGGAACTGAACTCCCGCCCACACCTCAACGGCTCAAAGAAAATCTGAATTGCATACAAATGAAGGGCAATGAAACCTATAAGCATGCCGTCACAAGACTCGTTGACAGTAGCGTCAGAGCTCTTGCCAGCGCCAACATGAATGCCGACGACATTGATCTGGTCTTTCCGCATCAGGCCAATACAAGAATCCTTCAGTCGGTCGCCAAACGTCTCAAGATCAGCTATGAAGATAAATTCTTTATTAACCTGCCACACGTCGGAAACACCTCCGCCGCTTCCATACCTGTTGCAATTAACGAAGCGCTAGAAACCGGACGGCTCCAGCCGGGAATGACCATTTTGCTGGTGGCTTTTGGAGGCGGGCTGACATTTGGCGGCGCCGTCCTTCAATATTAAACACAATTTAAAAAACCATTTTAATCAATATAAATCTCAATACGTGTCTTGTCTTCGTCATCATGCACTTCAAGCAACTTGCCCTCCGTGTTCTCATCCACCGCCTGCAAAATTTCATCCAGATCAATATTGTGACCGTTTATCTCTGCCTTCGCATCCTCAGGAATAAACTTCGTCGCAATCTTTAACAATGCCACAGGTACTGCTACCCGCACCTTGGGCTTCTCAAGATCACCCTCAAAAATCCGAATCTTTAAAAATCGCATGAACTTCTTCGGACGACGTACCGGCGATACCTGAAGCTGACCTCCACCAACACCATCATCACCCAACGCCTCCAAAAGCTTGACCGCTTCCTCAGCGCTGACTTTGCCCTCTTCAACCATTCGTAATATTCTTGCTTTTTGCTCCATCATCTCATGCCTCCTTAAATATATTATGCCATAATCGGCATTCATAGTTATATTTACAGTCAAAAATTCAAAATGTCAATAGCAGAGTTAATAATATTAATTTTCAGATTAATTTTTATCCGCCAGTTTCTGGGTTTTTCCGGTCTGTCAACGCTTTTTTTGTTTGAATAATTGTGCTTCGCTCATACAATACATCGTCATGAAAGGGATGAAGAATCAAATAACAAACTCCAGAATACTCAATACAGGTCTTGTCATATGGATATCAATTGTTCTTGGCCGATCGTTTTTTATATGGTTTGATTGGGAAACCGTCCGGTTTTTTGTACAAACGCGACCCGGTCAATATCGCTGGCTGTCACCATGGTGGTCCGGATGGGTTGACTTGTCTGATTACGGAATTGAAGTCGCCAGCCAGACAATTCGGCCACTAATGACGTGGTCATTTCAAATTGAATCGCTGTTATTCGGCTCCTGGGCGCCCGGGTATCATCTTCTGAACTTTGCAGCTCATCTAAGCTGCATGTTTTTACTGATTCGTTTTTTGAAAAAACATCAGATATCTCAACCGCTGGCAATGCTGTCAGGACTGCTATTTGCTTTGCATCCCTTAAGCACTCAACCACTATGGATTCTGGGTGACCGCGCAGAAGTATTTGTTTTGCTTGGAGGACTGATCGCCCTGAACTGGTATCCCCGAAAACAATGGATTGTTGCCGCAGGTCTGTTCACAGCTCTATACAGCAAAGAAACCGCCATTACTATTCCTGCCTGGCTTCTACTATATGATCTGCTGTTTCTGGACAAAAATATATCGTTTGTCAAATCTTTGAAAAAACGGCTTTACAGATTGCTACCGTCTTTTGGTCTGACTGCAGGTTATCTTCTGCATCGAACCCTTGTCTTTTCAGGGAAAGGTGGATATCGCTCAGTTGATCATCTTCAGTTTGACTATTACTTTGATGTCGTTTCGCAGAATATCGCATGGCTTCTGACCTTGCCTCACGGTCATACACTAATCGCGTTGATTGTAATAAGCTTTGTTATTCTGTTTTCGTTAGTGTTTAAATCAAAAATGGTGTTATTCGGAATCGGTTGGTTCTTCATTTTTCTTCTGCCCACCCATAATTTATGCAATAAATGGTACTTATGCTCATCTGTTGCAGAATTCATTGCAATTCTTTCCGGAATTTGTCAGCAGTTGTTATCGTTTGAATACCTTCGAAAACCTCTTTATATTGCTTTGTATGTCATTGCCACCTGGTTTTCGTTCACAAGCTATGCCGAGTTATATCATCAGCAACGCAACGCCGATGTTCCTCGTCAGTTGGCTGAGCAACTCAAAAAAATACTGCCTGACATTCCTCAGGATACAAAAGTGCGATTTGTTTTGCCTGCAAATCTCGATCCATACGAACTGAAGGGACATTATTTCGATCCGTCTTCATTCATTGTCAAAACAGACAAAACACCAATCGAATCGATTGTGTGGGATTTGAATTCGACACGGTACCTTAAGGACATGACACCTGTGTGGACAAGAAGTGTTGAAGCAGCCATTCAACTTTACTATAATGACATCAGTTTGCGGGTTATTTTAACAAGCAGTATAAAAAGTAAGCATCAACAGCATGTTAATATTTTTTATCAACCAGGCAAGGAACTTGAACTGATCAGAAACTGACGCATTGAAATGAAAATATCATTGATTCGTCCCAGAACCGGGAACACTCCGGATCCGCCTTTGGTTCTGATGATCCTGTACTACAAAGGCATTCTGCAGGCGTTGCGAACCGGGCGGCTACTTCATATAGTTGAAAGTATCTGGGAGGAGTTCAACCGGGTATAACACGCCGTGTACCCGCTGACCGGCTCAAAATGTCGACTTTGAAAACTTCGTATGACTGGCAGCACGTTCGTTTTGTTCAGAAAATTCACCGAAATTATGCCGTTTGTGTCAATCTCAGGCCATGTTTGAACTGTCTGAAGCCCCGCAATACCTTCACCTGTCGCTTTAAGCCACGATTCTTTCATTGTCCAGATTCGATAAAACGTCTGACGGCAATCGTGCGCATTCAACTGTTTCAGAAATAAATACTCCTTTTCAGAAAAATACCGCCCGGCCAACTCCAGAAATGATCTCTCAGCCCGATTGTATTCGATGTCAACTCCGATATCAGCATCTTTGCATACCGCAACAATGGCTACATCTTTGGAATGAGACAAACTGAACCGGAAAAGCTCAGGGTTATGATCAGGATCAATATACGGTTTACCGCTTTTGGTTACATACAGTCGAATTTTTTCAGGAGCTTGATGAATTATACCGGAAAGAATTATGCGTAATCTGCCATGTGAAACAACATACCTGTTTTTGTAAGTCACAGATCTGATGCGGGACGCACGTTGTTTCTCCTCCGATGACAGCACTCGGAAATGGTCGCTGTAACGCAATTTCGGATCATTCAGTCTGATTGTAAACAAATCAACCATATATGGTTTAACCCTTTCCCAACCCTTTTTACATCAAGTCTCCTGTTAACTTCAAATATCTTCTTGTAATACGCTATCATCAAACAGGTTGATTAACGTTGACTATGTTTGAAAATTTCTTGATTTGTTTTACTCATATAATTAGGATTCAAAAGTCGGTTTATGAAATCCGGCATGTTTTCTATCAGGAGTAGTAATGTCACTATGAGGTTATCACAATTATTTTGCACAACGTATCGTGAAGACCCGGCTGAAGCGCAGACTGTCAGTCACAAACTGCTGCTTAAAGCAGGCATGATTCGCCCTTTGGGCGCGGGTATTTACACCTATCTGCCTTTAGCGCTTCGAAGTATCCACAAAATCATGCAAATCATTCGAGAAGAAATGAATCACATCGGTGGCCAGGAAATTTTGATGCCGGTACTGAACCCTGCAGAATTATGGATTGAAACGGGTCGTTATCACAATGTCGGTAATGAACTGGTGCGTTTTACGGATCGGGCAAAACGGCCGATGGTTCTGGCAATGACTCACGAGGAAGTTGTAACGGATCTGGCGCGTCGGGAGATAAAAAGCCATCGTCAGTTGCCATTTATGACATATCAGATACAGACAAAAATCCGTGACGAACCGCGCTCACGTGGCGGTTTGCTGCGTGTACGCGAGTTTCACATGAAAGATGCCTATTCGTTTCATGCTAACTATGACGATCTTGACCGTTATTACCCAATGGTGTTTGACGCCTATTTGAAAATCTTTCGGCGCTGTGGTCTGGAACCAATGGCCGTAGAAGCGGATACCGGCATGATGGGTGGTTCGGGATCACATGAATTCATGTGTCTGGTCGATTCAGGTGAAGATACTCTTGTCACATGTGATAAATGCTCATATGCAGCCAACTCCGAAAACGCGTCTATTCAGATGCCCGCATTCGATTCTGATCCTGAAGAATATCCTGTAGAAGAGGTTGCAACACCGGAAAAAGAATCTATTCAGGATGTTGCTGATTTTCTTGATGTTCCGACATCGAAAACAATCAAAGCGGTTTTCTATAACGCGAATGGTGAGCTGGTTTTCGTGATTATACGAGGTGATTTTGAGGTTAACGAAGTGAAGCTTGCCAATTACCTGAAAGTTCCTGATTTGATACCGGCAGATACAGAATTACTTCATAAACACGGCATTGTTACCGGTTACGCTTCAGCAATGAATTTACCTGATACAGTGCGTATTGTAGCTGACAGGAGTGTCGAATGGGGTAACAACTTTGTTGCGGGCGCTAACAAAGCCGGGTATCACATCAAAAACTTCAATCTGTCTGCTTTGGATAAAAAACCGGATCTGGTGGATATTTCAATTGCTCGCACCGGTGACGGATGTCCCCGATGTGAAAACGGCCGTTTATCCCTTCGCAGAGGTATCGAACTTGGCCACATATTCAAGCTGGGCACAAAATATACGGATGCAATGAAGGTGGATTACCTGGACGAGGATGGAAATAGAAACCGCGTCATCATGGGATGTTACGGTATCGGCGTCGGACGTTTGCTCAGTTCGGTAATAGAAGTTCATCATGATGATCACGGCATAATCTGGCCCGCCTCTGTCGCGCCTTTTGATGTTCATCTGGTTTCTCTGGATGCAGGTTCAGGTGAACTCCGTGCAGAAATTGAAGGTCTGTATGGCCAGCTTCAGGCGGCTGGACTGGACGTTCTGTTTGATGACCGCGACGAAACGCCAGGTGTCAAATTCAATGATGCTGATCTGATCGGATTGCCTTTGCGTGTAACCATGTCAAAACGAAGTCTGAAAAAAGGTGGAGTCGAATTGAAATTACGTGCGTCCAAAAATGTCGAAATTGCGCCATTGCATCAATCCGTCGGTTTTATCAAGGCAATTCTGCAAGCTACTAATCTGGTCTGATTAACATCACCTGCAAAAATGGAATAAAAGACAAGGTGCGAATCAGTGTTTTTCTACGAATTTTGACGGCAGTAACAGATCAGTGCCTTCATAGAAATGTGTTTTCAACTCATACCAGGAACGAATTCCGATCAGTCTGCGCCATAGATAACCCAGTCGAAAATAAAACTGTCTGGATGCTTTTTTCCTGTACATATCCACCTGATCAGCCGTCATATATTCATTACCCATAACAGCATAACTGCCAGATTGATCCATTTCCATGACGTTTTCATCAATCCACCCATTTTGCAGCGCTCGTTTTCTGAGTTCAGTACCGGGTCTTGGCGCCGGAACATTAAATGATGCAAAATCAAGTCCCAGACACGCCGCAAAGGTACCGATATCTGCCGCCTGTGACTCTGTCATTCCAGGTAATCCCACAATAAAAGTGCCAACCGTGCGTATTCCAAACAAACGACACCAGCCAATCGACTGTCGCACAGCTTCAATCGTCATATCCTTTCGGCTTTCACTCAAACTTTTGTTGGCGCTGGCTTCCACTCCGAAAACAACCGTATGACAACCAGCCGATTTCATCAGTTTAAGCAGATCACGATCAACTTTGTCTGCACGGGTAAAACAGATAAATCCCATTCTGTAATCCCGCTCAATCATAGCATTCAATAATGTTTCAGCCCGTTTTCGATCAGCGCCGAATGTTTGATCATCAAAATAAATATCCCTGAAACCCAGCCGGTGTATAAAATCAAGTTCTTCCAACACATTTTCCACAGAACGTTTTTTATGTCCCAATTGATTAATCGCACAAAACTCACATTTATACGGACACCCAAAATCCGTCAACACAGTCGCAAAAGGAAAATCTCTGACAAATGGATAGCGGTATTTCTCATTCGGAAACAGGTCATGGCGGGGTACATCTATTTCAAAGGTTTCATTGCGCGCTTTTATCCGATCTGTTCCTGTAACAGATCCGTTTGCGCGATATACAATATTGCGGATGGGTGATCCATCGGAAAATTCCCCCGGTTTGTCAAGTCGGTCAATGAGTTCCAAAATAGCAGTATCGGTAAAATCAAGAACAGCCGCATCCACTTCCTGTATAGTTTCAAGTGTTTTGACAGGATCATCCAGAAACATTTCACCGGAAGCAATAGCCACAAATGTTACCATATTGCGCAATTCTTGAATAAACTGCATATCCTCACGAAACGAAACAACACCGGTCAGAAAAATGATTACTTCCGGCTGAAACGATCGCACTGCTTTTGCAACTCCATGATGTGTCCAGCCATCAGTCATCCCGTCAATCACCCGAATATCATGATATCGGGACAAGGTTCCAGTCATCATCAGCAAATCAAGCGGATGATACAGATATCGGGCTTTGGATATTTTTGAGCAATAATAATCCCGGACATATATCTGGAATCCCGGTGGGTTAAGCAATAAAACCCTGCGTCGTTTCATGTCAATCTCCATTAAGAGCGCGGGGTGGATTAAAAAACAACTGATCTACAAACAAAAGCATTACGGGCAGCGCCGCTCCACTCAAATATAGTATTTCCCGTGTCCAGTTCCAATGATTGTTAAAAAAATAAAAAAACGATGGACACGCCGTCAGCAGCCAGATACCTACATATCGTTTTTTACCCGAGTACAGCCATGGAAGAATCAGCGCCGGCAGAAACAAAACCAGATGGTGTTCCCAGACATGCGTGTAGGCCAGAAAATAAATGCATACCCAAATAGCAATCATTCGGTTTGGATGAGTCCTCTTTCTGCGAAAGGTCATATACAGGCCAATCAAAACAAATAGAACAGCAAAACCACGAGTTACCCAGTCGGAAGTATGAAACCTGTACGTCAATGCCTGAAAACAATAGTTACCCAGACTTAACACCATTTCTTCACCGGACATCCAGCGTAAAAACAGCATGGTATCGTTCGGATGCTTTATAAAATATAGCGCTGATGAACCAATAGCCACCGCCAGGCCGGTTACCAGCATACCCAGGCGTCGTTTTTTTATCAGTACAGGCGCAAACAAAAGAGTTATGGGTTTGGTAATCAGGGATACCGTCCACCAGACACCAGCATGAAAACTGCCTGCCCGATCATCCAGATGTGCCGCCAGAATAAATGTAGCTGCCATAATGATAAAAGTTGTTTGCCCCATGTATAGTTCAAGATACCACGGCAAAAACGCCAGCCACATTGCTGTTGCTATTTTGAACCGGACACGGCTTCCCGCAGCCAGTTTCCATGACTTTGCAATACAAAACACCAACACTATTTCGTGGACAATCACCCAAAACCAGAAGGCCGTCCAGGGTTTCATGGTTGTCAAAAGCAACCCAATAGTCCACGCAAAACCCGGCGGATACCGGTTGGGCGGATGGAAAGGGACGGCCTGATCCATTTCACGTTTCAACCGGGGATCCATATCATCCGGATAATTTTGATAAATACTGGTGCCGTTTCGAACATCCAGACCGGATCGATATAATTGAAAGAAATCGCCACCTGGATCGGTGTTATTGGCATCACGCATTAACAAATCCAGTCCGAAATTATCACTTTGCCGGGGTGGTAACGCCATAAGTTCCATGGAGCGAACATGATATCTGACCGTCTGGCGCCATTTATCGGCAATTCGTGACTCTGATTCTTTCGACAACAATGAGAGTCCTTTTCCAGGCATCCAATGTCCAGGAGTTGCTGCTCCTGTTTTGCGCGGGGAAATTTCAGGAGGCACTCCCGGTTTCCAGTCAAAGTGCGCTGCCAGATTCCAAAGCATGACACAATGAATAACTATCGCCAGAATTAGAAACCCGTTTACAAGCGCTTTTTTCATTCGTTGAAGCATTCTCCTTGAAAACTAACGGTCTGATACTTGACCGGTTTCGCAACACATACAATGGATGTGCCGAAAGGTAAACCCCATCGTTTGCAGACTTTAGCTTCTAAACAGAACCATTTTGCAAGCCAGGTATTCCATGGTTCGGGGGGCATGGCTATATCGCTTCGCAACATATCAGGACGCGGTAGCAAACGGTCTTTCAGTGTTTTTAGCACCAGTAACGGGAACAAGGCCGCATACATATAGCGGTTGAACAGCACTTCAAACCCATTATCCGTTAATAATCGATGCAATCGTTTGATTGAATAACGCCGTTTGTGACCCAGTTGCGTCTCCCGCCAGGTCATAAGACTCTGAAACGCTGGAACACTGATGATCAGATATCCTCCATCACGCAAAATTCGGAACGTGTCCTGAACAACCTGAATATCATCATCAATATGCTCCAGACTATCAAACATAGTCACCAGATCAAATTTATCATTAACAAAAGGGGTTTTGCCGGACTCCGCCTGAACAAGCCGCGCCTTTTGTGTTGTTGCCGCCCATGAAACAGCATCCCGGGATGGTTCCAAACCAAAAAGCTCACCATATTCTGCCAAAATTTCGAACATTGCCCCGGTGCCACAACCCAGATCGGCAATTCTAATTGGTTTCACTAGACTGACACCATTGTTGCAGTTTGAGTTCTTTGTTTTCAAAACATCGTCAAGCAGCAATCGTATCAGTTCGCGCTTTGCACGGTACCACCAGTATTCACAGCTTTTTTGATGCATCTGTCGAAACGTATCAGCATTCATAACGGAAGGATTCTAGCAAGATAGTTTCAGAAAAGCACCCTCCATTCCCAACCTGCAGCGCCCCCTTTTCTCCTTCCCGTTCCCCTTCCCTCACACAAATAAAAACCCCGGCGTTTTATCGCCGGGGAATACCTGAGGAGAGGGAGGAGGAATTTCAAATGATGGGAGAAGGGATTTTCCTTCTACCTTCACTTATTAAGACACCTGACCGCAGAATAAGTTTCATTTATTTTATTATGACGCGTCTATGACATGTGACCGTAAAGTCACTCACTTGCTGAATGATTCAAAAACAGGTATTTTACATAGTGTCACGTGACTGATACCGCGTGGTATTCTTGTTCAGGTGCCAAACGTTTCACGGAGGTATTTCATGCATTACAGGGACTATGGAAAAACAGGTAAATCCGTATCCATCATCGGGTTTGGCGGCATGCGTTTTACGAAGGATGAAGACGAAGGAATCCGCACAATGCTTCGGGCATCAGAGCTTGGCATCAATTATTTTGATACAGCTCCACATTACTGTGACGATAAAAGCGAAATCATTTTCGGCAAAGCATTCAAACAGTTTACCCGTCCGTTTTATGTGTCAACCAAAAGCTCAATCAGCGAAGAAAAAACCGCCGATGACGTTCGCAAACGCGCCGAAAAATCCATTGAGCGGCTG
>PWNJ01000042.1 GCA_003558985.1 candidate division CSSED10-310 bacterium | reverse complement strand
GCCGGTAGACCACACTGACCGGGTATAATGTGTTCAGGACGAGTCAGTATCAATGATCAAACTGATTCAGGGAACTGTCCGGACAAGCCGAAAACCAATCCAGTTATAGCGGGTTCCGCCATAGTCTGCCGATCTGAAAGCGGAACGGCACCATCGCGCAGTGCCGTGCCATTTTCCGCCGCGTTTCACACGAAACGATCCGGCCACGACGCCTGTATAGTCTGTAACCGCTCCTATCGGATATGTTTCGGAATATCTGTCCCAACACCATTCCTCAACATTTCCATGCACATCATGAAGGTTCCACGGGTTCGGTAATTTGCTGCCCACTTCCATCGGCCCGATTTCAGGAAACGGTATGTAGGAGCAAAAAACACAATGATCATCCAGTGTTGGCAGCGTACCTGTTTGACATGATTCGGTTCCACAGGTTGATTCGTTATAATTTTGTTCATCAAGAGAAAATGGAGTCGTTGTTCCGGCCCGAGTGAAATATTCTCTTTCGCCTTCTGTCGGCAACCGGTATCCCCGTGCGTTAAAATTGCAATAAAACACGTTTTCAAGATCGTTATAATTCGTCAAATCAACAGGTATGGTAAACTCTTCATCCTTATAATAACAAGGCGCATATCCATTCTGCAGTGATAAAAGATTTGCAAACAAAACCGCTTCATACCATGTCACTCGTTGAACAGGGCTTTCCGGCCATGGGCTGGCCAGAATATCGCTGGGATCTGTTGGCAAATCAGACTGTACTATCCTTAGCCCAAACCATATCCATCGTGAAATTTCTGTTTCCATCACCGCAATATTGCGAGTCAGAGTATGTTCAAACTGTGGCCCTTCCTTATCATTTCGGCATGGTTCCGTTTCCGGAGATCCCTGAGTAAAGGTGCCTGCCGGAACAAAACGCATATTTCCAACAATGGCATCTGTCGAATACAGATCACCCGCTTCAAAGACAGTCAATGGATCCTCACAGCTTTCAGCCCCAAGCGCTGTCAGGAATATTCGCTGTGCATCCGCAGCCGTAACATTGCCATCACCGTTGCAGTCTGCGGCACATTCTTCCTGCCAGGTTGGTATAAATATCCCCAACACGATAAGGAATGCCCCTTGAGCATCCGCTGCGGTAATTTCACCGTCCAGGTTTACATCGCCGTGATTGATACATTCGGAATACAAGGGTTTGGCAGCAATGACTGAAAATCCCGACAATGCCATCATTATGCTGACAGCCGCCAACATCAGAAAATACCCGCCAGCGCGTTTCATTGGTTTCACCTCCACATGTTTCAATCCGCGGCATTACACGCTACCGCTGCTATGATTTCAACATTCAATATTTCAATGCTAACTGAAAAACGATGCGTTGTCGAGGGTGTTTCATGAATTGTTACATGTAACTATACATTGGAATGAGCTTCGTTTGATGAATTGTTTTCTGGCATTTCGCACATACCAGTAACTTAAATTAAAGATTGAAAGCGCCTGTCTGCGGTCGCCCAAAACCAGGTAAATGATTTCCCTAAAATCCTTTTGTATGTTAATTTAGTCTTGGCATATCTTCCGGTCCAATTTTTCGTTAGGCCCTATTGTCATATTTCACCAACAACTGGTAAGTTAACCTGGATTGAACGAGCGTGTACAGAACCCTGCAAAATGATAGTGGGTTTTCATGAAAGACGATCCAGATAATACAGTGATAGCCATTAAAAATTGGTCAGCTCGCCCTATATTTTCCAGATTTTCACCGTATATGCCTGAGAAACCCCTCTCCCGATCCTGTAAGGCATCGCCAGCCAAAATAGTTAATAACCCGGAAACTTACACCAGGGCTTGCGCCGCTAACAGGATCGACCTCTCCCATAAAGGGCTGACCATGGGACACATTTTTTGCTGGACACCGTAATTAAACTTTATTATACTCTCTTTTATGAGAGTCTGCGGTCAGCAATTTACTCAAACAGTGATTGACAATATTCAAGGGATTGTCGATACAAACCCATCGATATCTCGCCGCAAGCTGTCTGAAAAAGTATGTGACATGTTGGACTGGCGAGATCACCGGTCGCAGCCAAAGCAGATGAGTTGTCGTGTTGCGTTGCTACGGTTACATCAAAAGGGATTATTGTCATTACCTCCTGCCCAGCCAATTCAGAGCGTATCGAAATCAATGTGTCAGAATCATTCGATTCAATCTCCTGACGTCACCGGGCATTTGAGAGATATAGGGCACATTTCCCTGGAACGGATATTACCGGGTGACCGGCATCAGTCCCGGTATTGGAATGCCCTGATGAATCGCTATCATTACCTGGGCGCCGGGCCTTTGTGTGGGGCACAAATTCGGTATGTGATATCCAGTAGCCGATATGAATGTCTGGGCGGGCTTGCCTTTTCATCGGCTGCATGGCGATTACAGGCACGTGATCGATGGATTGGATGGACAGATCGTACCCGGTCTGACCGGTTGTACAAGGTGATTTGTAACAGTCGGTTTTTAATTCTGCCTCATGTCAAGGTGGTCAATTTGGCTTCGAAAGTATTGTCACTGGCAGTCCGGCAGATTCAGACCGACTGGTTGCATCAGTATGGATATTCACCGGTCTTGATTGAAACATTTGTTGATCATCAACGACATGCCGGGACCTGTTACAAAGCAGCAAACTGGACGTATGTCGGACGGACCAAAGGACGCGGACGAAACAGCCGGTCACACACCGCCGGTATTCCCGTCAAGGATGTTTATGTATATCCATTGCATCCGGACATGCGGACCGAGTTGTGTGGACAGGACAGGTGTGAGACACAGGATATAGCTGCGAATTATCTGGATTGGGCCGATGAAGAGTTTTATGATGTCTCATTGGGCGACAAACGTTTGACTGCTCGTGTCAAAACAATTGCCCGGGATCTGTATGCTCGTCCGCAGTCAAACATTCCGCAGGCATGTCAGAGCCAGGCCAAAACCAAAGCGGCCTATCGCTTTTTTGATCACAAGGACACAGATTTGAATACACTGTTATCGTCTCATTTTCAGGCCACACATAAACGAATGGTTTCGGAAAAACGCGTGTTTGCGATACAGGACACGACATTTTTAAACTATAGCGCTCATCCGGCCACGGAGCGTTTGGGTCCCATCGGTTCAAATCAGGACGGCGCCATTGGTCTTGTCGTTCATGACACGATGGTTTTCAATAATCATGGAACACCCCTGGGTTTAATTGATGTCCAATGCTGGGCCCGCGATTCGAAAAAGTTTGGCAAGCGGCATCAGCGCTATGAGTTACCGATTGAGAAGAAAGAAAGTAACAAATGGCTGATCAGCTTCCAAAAGGCCTGTGATGTGGCCCGGGCTTGTCCGGACACCACCGTCATCAGTATTAGTGATCGGGAATCCGATATTTATGAATTGTTTCAGTTACAAGCATCCAATCCAGATGGTGCGGCATTGTTGGTTCGGGCGACCCGTGTGCGGGTGTTAGCGAATGAGTCGTGTCAGTTATGGTCGCAGCTTGCCAAAGAGCCGGCATCGGGAGTGCTTGAGATACAGGTTCCCCGTCAAGGCAACAAGCCATCGCGGACGGCCCGTTTGGAGATTCGTTTTCGCGAAGCGGTGTTGCGGCCACCTGTAGGGAAGAAGCATTTGGGTCAGATAACGCTTTGGGCGGTTCTGGCCGAAGAAAGGAATCCTCCTGAACAGACCAAAGCCATCAAATGGATGCTGCTAAGCAGTGTTCCGGTAACACGCTTTTATGAGGCTGTTGAGCGTATCGACTGGTATAGTAAACGCTGGAGCATTGAAGTCTATCATCGTACATTAAAAAGTGGTTGTAAAATAGAAGAGCGTCAATTGGGTCATGCGGATCGGATTGAGTCGTGTCTGGCGATTGATATGGTCGTCGCCTGGCGAATTTTCCATTTGACCAAGCTGGGCCGGGAGGTTCCGGATGTCCCATGCAGTGTGTATTTTGAGGAATCTGAATGGAAGGCTCTGTATACCTATGTTTACCGAACGGCTTTGCCTCCCGCTCGTGAACCTACGTTGCGTGAAGCCGTCCGTATGGTGGCCTCTTTAGGCGGGTTTTTGGGTCGTAAAAGCGACGGAGAACCCGGCACAAAAAGTCTTTGGCTTGGATTGCAACGCCTGGATGATCTGACAAATATGTATAACGTGCTGTCGAGCATATTTATCAGAGACGGGCCGTAATCGACGCTTTCACCCGGTGTCCAGAGAGACTTATGGGTAAAGATAAGCCCATAAAGGGAGAGGTTTTGGTTGCAGTTACATAACAGGTTTTTCCCAAAACGAGGAAACCTTGGTCGCGGCCTTTTTTAATGTCTCTCCCCTTGTGGGAGAGACCGGCGGTGTTGCATGCGCGAAGCGAATGCTTACAGCGCCGAGAGAGGGTAAATATGAGCAAAAAAGCATCATCCGCTGAAGCCCGATTACTTCGTCGAAATATGACTGAAGAGGAAAGGTATCTCTGGCGTTACCTCCGTGCAAAACGGTTCGAAGGTTTCAAATTCCGAAGACAGGAACCAATCGGTCCATTCATCGTAGACTTTGTTTGCTTTGAACATAAGCTTATTATCGAACTGGATGGTGGTTATCATATAAAAACAAAGGACTATGACAAATCCCGTTCGCTTTGGTTGGAAAGCCAGGGGTTCAAAGTGATACGATATTGGAATGATACGGTTCATGAAAAGCGGGATCAGCTCCTGGAATCTATCCAGCATCATCTGGAGGATTTGAAAAAAACTGACAAGTAGATAAGGCATCTCTATAACTGGATTAAATGCCCAGGTTTTAAGAGGAATGGCATACAAAATTGCCGGCTGGTCACTATCTTCATTTCAGCGTTCTGATCCGCTGGTGGCCGACTGGCTTCGCTTTTGGGAGAATGACCCCGACATGCCCCCCACCGTTCGCGCTGAAACAACGACGTTATCAGATAATCCGATCTTTAAGGATACGCCGTGATCAACAACCAGTTAAAATAGCGTACTTACGGACATAATCATATCAAGGTTATAATAATCCAGAAGACGTTTTACCTCACGATTCCCTTCGGATCGAACTGTTAAGAATTTCTTAACAGTTGCCCGCATGGCCAGCTCTCCTTCCTCGTAAACATTCCTGATATGCATGCTGATGTTGGGAACAGTTGTTAAGAATAGATCAGCAATCGCCTGCTGGGTAAGCCAGACCGTATCATCCTGCAACCTTACATCCAGCTTTACCTGTCCATCTGGTGATTGATAAACAATCAATTCCCCATTTTTGTGCTTTTCGTGTGGTTCGTGGATGTTCATTACGCCATTCCCTCCATATTCCATATGCGTTTCATGAATTCTTCCTCAACAAGGCGGACTTTCCAGTTCTGTTATCCAACTTCAGATTGAGCAAGTTGTTGCTCCCATTAACGTATGTGGTAAGGGTTTTCTTCAAGTACGCCCGCCGCGACTCGAACGCGGGACCTCTTGCTCCGGAGGCAAGCGCTCTATCCAACTGAGCTACGGGCGCAAAACCGACCCTGAATCTAACCGGTCATCAACCGCTTGTCAATAATATGATGGGATATGCCAGGTTGATGACGACTCAATGCTTTTTTGCACATGACTTCATGGATGTAACCAAGTGGGGACTGACGCGCTTTCGAGTAATCTTTTTTCATAGTGTTAATTGATGGGCTTGAATTAAAGCAACTGCATGGATTCGGTCACTCAAATCATACGACTGATTGCCGGCATGAATGACGGTGAGTTTATCAAGTTTTAGATCCCGGAGGGCAATTCGCATTGAAGAAGTGACCCCGGGTGAAACGGTTCGTTTGAATTCAAAGCCAAGGCGCTGACAGCCCCGTATTATCAACAGATCCAGTTCTGCTCCGGTATGCGTGGCCCAAAAGTAACATTCATCATCCCGTGCTCCCAAAGCTGTCTTCACGACATTCATTGCAAAACCTTCCCAGGAAGCGCCGACTTTGGGATGCCCCTCAAGATCGTTCCATCGGGTGATGTTTAGCAATGAATGCAGAATTCCCGAATCTGTAAAATATATTTTGGGTGACTTCACCTGTCGTTTTTTCAGATTTTCAAACCAGGGCTGAAGTTGAGTCACCATGAATGTTGACTGCATGATATCCAGGTATCGCCGAATTGTTGTGTCTGCAACGCCAAAAGAACGACCAAACTCCGAAGAATTCCAGACCTGACCGTGATAATGTGCCAGCATGGACCAGAAACGGTGCAATGTCTGCGCTGGTATTTGTATGCCGAACTGCGGGATATCTCTGGTCAGAAATGTATTAACAAATTGTCGCCGCCATTCAGCACTTGCGTCATCAGATTTGCTCAGAAACGATAGCGGAAAACCACCCCGCAACCACAACTGATCTATACATTCCAGGCCTGCCTCATCGACTGAAAACGGCGGAAGACAATGATACGCTATGCGACCAGCCAATGATTCAGAACTTTTGTTGATCAATTCCGGTGAAGCGCTCCCAAGAATCAAAAATGTTGCGGGCCTGTTCGGGCGATCAGCCAGAACACGCAGTATTTTGAACAGATCAGGCATTTGCTGAATCTCATCCAGCACAACAAGACCGCGACACCTTTCCAGCGTCAACATCGGATCGGCAAGACGAGATATGTCAATCGGGTTTTCAAGATCAAACAGGTTAACCGTTTCACTGTACCGGCGTATTATCATTCGAGCAAGCGTCGTTTTACCAACTTGCCTTGCGCCAATCATCGCAACCACCGGAAATTGATCAATCAGTTTTTTTAATCTGTTTTCGTGAGCAATTCGCGTTATCATACCTCTGTTATACCCTGAAATCTCGGCGATGTCCACCGAATTTTCAATAATATCGGTGCATATGGCGAAAAATGCCGAATTACTTCCAACTAAGCAGAATGCGTCTTCCAGCGCAAATCCGGAACGTGTTCCGGTGTAATTCGACCGCTTTTGTGAGGGTTCCGGAATATGTGTACGAAATGACTGGAACGAGTGTACGAAATGACCGGAATTAATGGACGAATTAATCGGAATATACCGTTGAACCTTTGATAACAAAACATTTGATGTTTGAACAATCTTTCAATTATCATAGTTAGTGACTTTAACTGAATCATACCGGAGGTTTTACAAATGTCTGAAAAAATTACTCATATTATTCTTGGCGTGCATATCACCAGCCGACAGGTTAACGCAACCAAAGTTCAGCAACTGCTGACCGAATACGGCTGCAGCATCAAAACCCGACTTGGACTACATCATGTCCATGATGATTTCTGCAGCACCAGCGGCCTGATGCTGCTGCACATGTGCGGCGACGAAAAACACTGCCTGGAACTGGGCGACAAACTGAATGCCATGCCCGGAATCAGCGTTCAGAAAATGGTTTTCGAACACGACGATTAATCGGACAGTATCCGAACATACCAGACCCTGTCAGAAAACATGTTTGCACCTGACTCATCGTGCTCGTGCGCGTAATCGTTCTCGTAATCGATTGATTTCAATGTATAATTAAAACAATTTCGCAACCTGAATAACGTCTATTTTCGATGGTATAACAACCTGTTACCTTCGATTTACGATTACGAGCACCGCAATTCGATCTATGTTTGTTGAATTGCTAACTGAAATTCAACCGAATTGCTGAGCACGACAAGAATTTGCAGTTTTGGGATTCCGTCCAGCTTACTAAATGGCAGGTTAACACCCAAATCACGTTAACTGTATTGAATCACCCGGCGGAATGATCTGCACACGCGTCATTCCGGCAACTTTTTTCGCAAATCCATCAGGATTTTGAGCAATCACATCCCACGTATTGAAATGGATCGGCACAACCTGTTTCGGTTTCAGCATGCGAACCGCTTCGGCAGCATCGTCCGGACCCATCGTAAAATTGTCCCCGATCGGCAGCAACGCCAAATCAATGGTGTTCATTCGACCGATAATCTCCATTTCAGCGCTTAACCCCGTATCACCAGCGTGATAAATGGTTTTGCCCTCAAGCGTCAGAAGAAAACCACACGGATTTCCGGTGTACACGATTTTACCGCCATCCTCGATAAACGCCGAACCATGCAGGGCAGGTACCAGTTTGATTCGACCCCAGTCAAAGTTTCGGGCGCCGCCGATATGCATCGGATGCACCGTACAGCCTTTCATGTCCAGATACGTCGCCAGCTCAAACGGCGCAATTACCAGCGCATCGTTTTTCTGAGCCAGTTTTTCGGTGTCTCCAACATGGTCGCCATGCCCGTGAGTGACGCAGATCACATCCACTTCAATCGATTCAGGGCACTCCTTTACCAGCGGATTTCCTTCCAGAAACGGATCAATCAGAATTTTTACGGCATCGGTTTTAATACCAACTGCTGAATGGCCAAAAAATTTTAATTCTATCATGTTTTACCTCCACAATATTTATGCGAATACCTTATAAAACACCCTCCTGAAACGGGCGGTTTTTCAAATTTGCCAAATCTATCAAATCCTGAGGTCGACCACTCATTTCTTTGGAAAGTATCAAATCTTCTCTGGAAATAGTGGAACCGCGGTGAAAATGCTCAACAGTTCTTTGAAGTCGGAATTCGTCAGCATTGCAACCTCGCATCAAAAGATAATCTTTCAGCATTTCATACACAGCTTCAAATATCAGATGGGGGTCCTGAGACTGCCAGAAATCAATATCCCAATCGTCATCACGGCTGTTTAAATCAGAATATCGCTCAACCAAGGGCTTCATCAGACATCCTCCACAT
>PWNJ01000164.1 GCA_003558985.1 candidate division CSSED10-310 bacterium | reverse complement strand
CTGTTGCGGCTGTTTGGCAGAAATCGGTTCCTGGTACAATATAATCATCTATCCAAAGGCGTTTAACCTGAATATTCGGCATTGCGTTAGACAAATCATGTATCTCAGCTTCTGGCACATCACCAACACAAAATATTTCTGCTATTTTATCAGGCGTCTCATTGCTCATCAGCATAGCAATATGAATATTCTCTTCCAGTAAACTGACCTGTTTGTTTTCAGCGTCAGCTTGCCTTGTTTGGGACTCAGATTGATCCATTTCGGATTCCCATGGATTATCCCGGGATACCTTTCTATGAGCGATAAAGCGTCCATTTCGGGTTAACAGGATCTCTGTTTCCGACTCTTTTGCACACACAATGACAATTATCTTGTCTTTACTGCTTTCATCTGCTTTTGTATTGCATAACTGTGAAATTGCTGTGTCAACAGGAGTTACTGAATCCAGTAGCAAAAATGCATCAGAAGCCACTTCACGAATTGATTCGATAATATCTTTTTGAACTGTAAACAGTGTAACTCTGTTCGTCAAACCTTCAATCGTTTCGTATGTCTGAATATCAAACGTACAGTTTTCAGGATCCACTGGAATATGTGAGTCCATTTCAAACTGAATAATCTGCCGCAAGTCTTCAATTGACACCGGCGGCATGTCAATATTGTTCCACATAAGGTCTGATGAGTCAACTCCGAATGATACGCGAGCTTTTTTAATCTTTTCGCGGTTAACAACATCCTTTAACAGAGTATTTATTTCATTGGCTAACGCGTCTTTATCGGCGGGATCGGATTGCAATGAGATTGTTTGCGAGAGTTTCATAGTTTTTTGTCGATATGTGCGTTGAACAATGGCTATACCGAGTTTTTTACCATGTTGAAATATTCCTAGCGCATATTCAGCCATTTGTTTTTACTCCATCGTTACGTTTCAACCTGAATTAATACCATTGACTATCGCTGATATTATAACTCCATAAATCCCTGCCAAACGCCATTGCATTGTCATTCCAGTAATAAATTTCGGCACCTCCACCGGTATCGCGTTGTTGGGATCGTCTGACAACTGCCATTATCACATGTTCAACATCGGCTGTTTCAGAATACCCTCTGACTTCTATCCGGAACGTTCGGGATATTCTTCGTCGCGCAGTCGAATCACGTTCGTGCCGTGTATCAAGACGATCCGCGGCATTCTCAGGATCAATAATTCCTAGCAATAAAGGCGGAGCAGTGCCTTCATTGATTCGCCTATGATACCCATATACTGTCACATAAGGCAATATCCCAGAGTAAATTGGTTCATTTTCATTATTTAAACCTCTTGCATAGATAGAATCCGAACCATATAAGATGGCAGGTGTCATTCCCCGAATCATCAGTAATTCATCGATGGTATCCAGTGGCTGATTTTTAGCTGAATATGGATGCGAAAATCCCATTTTTGCGTAATTTTGTTGATACCATGGTGTTTCAGCGCCATTCAGACGGTGTTCATCATCTGGATCAATCCAGTCAAGAATACTGTCAATGATAATATCAGGATGCTCACCTTCTTCAACCCCTGTTGCCAGAAGAACTTCCCGGAAAATTTCTCGCATACTTTTGCCCCCGACACGTAATCGTGACTCCAGATAGTTCAGATTAATACGTCCCTCTTCATCGGTAATTACATAGTCGAATTTTCCATTTCCAACGGGAATCCCAGTTCGCCGTGGTAAAGGGGGCCATTCATACCCATATTCAGAGTCACCATCTCCACCGCCATTTTCATATTGTTCGTGTAGCCATTGCCTGTAAAAACCCACTTGTCCATCCGGGGCCAGATATACTTCATCAAAATGACCAATAACTTCTGTAAGCGCATATTGAAAACCAGCCAGGGCATAATAGTACCCTTCTATGTTCTCTTTGAAATAACGCGCATTGGTAACTTCCATTCTGGTTGTAAATGCAAATTCGGCCGCCAGTATTATCAACAAACTGACAACAAATAATACTAGCAAAAGTGCGATTCCCGATTGAGATTCAAGGATATTTAATATGCTGCTTTTAGATCGATCAGTCATTTGTCAATATCTTCGTAAAACCGAAACACCCAGGACGCGGGCATCTTTCAGCGGCACGGTTATGGGTTGCCATTCGACACGGTCTCCCGTTCTTTGGTTTATACTTGTAATCAGAACTTCGACAGCAAGAGGTAATCTCATGGTCACTTCCTGTTGTTGTAATCGAACCATTTCGCCATCGATACCTTCCTCAGTTTCTATAGTTTCCAATATTTCAATGTGTTCCGGTCCCCAATAGCTTAACCATTCACCTTCGATTTCCTCGTCTATAACTCCCCGTGGTCTTCGGGGAACATAGTAATATGCAAACTCAATGTTTGTAACATTCTCATCCAGAACATAAATGAAACCCCGGGTTGGATCAAAATATTCTGTTCCGGAAAACATTGCTTCTCTGATGACCAGTCCGACACCTGGCTCAACATAAATATGGGACTCTTTCAGAGCCATCGGCAATCCTGGTGAACTGATGGCATGAGCAGATGTAAGAAATGACAATGAATTGGACTCACCATGAAATATCATCTGCATCCGATCGTTATCCTCTTGTTGGCCCCGGACATTAACAGTATTACCAATTTCAGCCCTCAATCGGTCGATAACAATTCTTTTTGTTTGGTACAATTCCAGATTGCGTTCGCCGGATTCCCATGCTCTAACTGCTGCAGACAACCCTGCGCCAATGCCTATTGCCAACATTGACACAATTGTTATAGCCACCAATAACTCTAAAAGAGTGAAGCCGTTTGCGTCTTTGGTTATAAAGCATTTCATCATAACAATTGCCTATTCCACCATTTCATCCAGAAGCTCCGGACTGACTATACCTCGCAAAGTTGTCAGGGTAACACTTCCGGGATACGGTGTGTCTGGCCATCTAACTGTAACGTCAAGCTCATACATTCGAAGCAGCGAATCTTCCTCAAGCCAGTTTATCTGCAATAATCCGGGACTGCTTTCCAGGGCCATTAAACCTTCTTGAAGATCCAGTGCTGTTTCGCGCGGAGTAACAACCAATTCCCATTGAAACATATTGTGTACTTCGCCAGTATAAACGCCTTCTTCCAAATGCCGTCCAATCAAGCTTCGTTCAAGCACTTCCCGCGCAACCATTGTTCCTTCAGCATACAATTCTGCTCTGCCTATGCCACTAAGCAGACTTGAAAAAACATGCATTAGCCCGACTAGTGAGATACCCATAACAGCGACGGCCACCATGACCTCCATCAGAGTAAAGCCGTTTTGTTTTGATGTATGTTTTTTAAGGTCTGTCATGTTGATATCACAACGCATGAACATTTACTCTTCCAGTAATCGCGTCGATTGAGACATAATAATAAGGTCCGCCGGTTCGTCCAATCATAAAACGTCCGCCAGTGGAATTTCCCTGTGGTAAAAACATAACAGATCCCCGGTGATAGTTTTGCTCGGATTGGCCTGTGTTAAACTCAAGAAATCTTACATCCCCCGCAAGTTCAAAAGGCTTTTGGAACAGTTCTGATACGGAGCGCATATCTGCGGAACCTGTGGATCCGGATCCTGCATTATCGGAATAATCAACTTTTGATCTTTGATTGCTTTGCCTGGTTGATCTGATGCGAAACTCGCTTGTGTTTCCTCCAATGTCCGCAACAACAAGAACCTGAGCCTGGTGTGTCACCGCTATGGTCCGGGCCGCACGTAGAGCTGCCGCAAACCGTCTGACACTGGTTCGGGTTTCAGCGCCCCGAATACCTGTTCCTATGCGGGGGCCTGCAACTGCTGCGATAAGTCCGATAAGAGCTACCACGACAACAATTTCAAGGATACTGAACCCTTTTGAATTTCGGACAGGCATTGTTTGCGAACTGTCAGCCCTGGACGACAATCGTTTCATCACCCCCACCCGTGCTGGACAGTGTAAAGGATCGTCCATTGTCTCTGACCGAATACTGATATGGATTGTTCCATGGATCCAAAGGTATGGCATCTGAATCCAGATATGGTCCGTCCCAGCCATCTCCGCATGGATTAACCAGACAATTGATGTTGTCGGGATATCGGCCCATGTCCAGGCGATACGTTGCAAGCGCTGTTTTCATGTTGGCCATTTGGGTTCTGGCTGTTTCACGGTTTGCTCGCTCAAGATTCCGAAATATTCTTGGGCCCACCAACCCGGCAAGCAAACCAATAATGACAACAACAACCATAATTTCAATGAGGGTAAATCCCCATTCTTGTTGTTTTTGGTGGTAATGTTTTCTATCAAGCTTCATATAAGTAATCCTCCTGGATTAATTGTTTGGTTAGATCGGCATATCCGCCACATTAAAGACAGCCAGAAGCATTGCAAACACAATAAAACCGACTATTCCGCCCATTAAAACGATCATTACCGGTTCGACAGCAGACATAACTCGTTTAATTGTGACTCGCACATCATTCTCATATGTATCAGCTACCTTGATCAGCATGCTTTCAAAAGATCCGGTTTCTTCTCCGACAGCTATCATGTGAACAGCCAGAGGTGGAAAGCAACCAGTTTCCTTCAATGGATTTGACAAACCACCCCCTTCTTTCAGCTTTGCATAAACCGATAGCAGTGAATCTGAAATCACTCTGTTGCCAACCGTTTCTTTAACAATTGACAACGCCTGCAAGATAGGGACCCCTGATCGAACAAGTGTTCCCAGTGTACGCGCAAATCGGGCGACCTCAATTTTAAGAAGCAATCCCCCAATCATAGGTAATTTCAGTTTGATGCTGTCCCATTTAACGCGGCCTTCTTTTGAATCGATATATTTTCTAAACATGGCTATCGCAATAATCAGAGCTCCGACAATAAAGTACCAACTGTCTTTGAAAAAATTGGTAATATTTACCAGTATTTTTGTTGGCAAAGGTATGTCGGCGCCCATACTTTCAAAAATCACAGTAAACTTTGGCAAAACAAATGTTACCATCATCACAACCACGATACTTGAGACAGTTATCAACAGTACCGGATAAATACTTTGAGAAACAATTTCCTGTCTGAGGGTTTCGCTTTCTTCCAGGAATCCGGTTAATCGTTGCAGAATGGTTTCCAGAACACCACCCGCTTCACCAGAACGAACCATATTGATATACAGTCTGCTGAAAACTTTTGGATGCTGGGACAATGCATCACCAAATGATGCGCCACCCTGAACTTTTCGTCGTACATCCCGAACAATGCTTTGCATTTTTGGATTTTCAGTCAACTCGCTGGAGATAGCCAGACTTCGATCAAGTGGAACTCCTGCATCCATCAGAGTGGACAATTTTGCAGTAAAATCCATGACATCTCTCAGTTTCACCCGAGCGAAATATTTTCTGAAATCCATTTCCTTTGACACGCCAATCTTTTTTGTATGGGTTGTTTCAATGGAAATGGGTATCAGCATCTGATCTTTCAGTTTCTGAACAACGGCTGTCTGACTGGCAGCTTCGATAACACCTGTGGATACCTTGCCTGACCGTTCTGTTGCTTTATATTTAAAATGCGGCATTTGGATACCCTGATAACCCGTTTAAATTTCGTCAATCTGAGTGACGCGCATCACTTCTTCAATGGTTGTAATACCATTTCTGACTTTGACCCAGCCATCTTCCCGCAATGTTCGCATTCCTGCTTTTCGAGCTGCTTTTTTCAATACATTTGCGCTGGCTTTTTCTACAATAAGATTTTTAAAATCTTCATTAATTTCAAAAAGTTCATATATACCGATTCGACCTCGATAACCTGTTTTGCCACATTTCCTGCAGCCAGCACCTCTATACACTAAAAGTTCTTCAGCCCGAGCCACATCTATTTCAAGTTCTTCCAGAGCTTTGGGATCAGCCCTTACCGGAGTTTTGCAGTCCTGACAGATTTGCCTGACCAGTCGCTGTGCCAGCACACCATCAAGGCATGAAGCTATCAAATAGTTTTCTACTCCCATGTCCTGAATTCGTGTGACGGCGCCGACAGCATCATTGGTATGAACCGTTGAAAACACCAGGTGTCCGGTTAAGGCCGACTGAATTGCAATTTCAGCAGTATCCCTGTCACGAATCTCGCCAACCATAATTACATCCGGATCCTGCCGGACAAATGCTCTTAGACCATTAGAAAAGTTTAATCCGATTTTGGTGTTTACCTGTATTTGGTTGACCCCTTTCAACTGATATTCGACGGGATCTTCGAGGGTTAAAATCTTTTTTTCCGGGCTGTTAATTTTATCCAATGCTGCATAAAGTGTGGTTGTTTTACCAGAGCCAGTTGGACCTGTAACCAGAATCATGCCATACGGGTGAAGAATAAGACGTTTGAACACTTCAAGATTATCCCGTGGAAAACCAAGGTCTTCCAGACTGATAAACATACTTGTCTGATCAAGCAACCGCATAACAACGGATTCGCCATGCATTGTTGGTACAGTACTGACACGAACATCAATTTTTTTCCCCATCAATCTTAATCGGATTCGGCCATCCTGAGGTAAGCGATGTTCAGCAATGTTTAAACGTGCCAGAATTTTTATTCTGGAAATAATTGCGGATTGCAATTTTTTAGGAGGCGACTCCTGATCATGAAGAACTCCGTCAATACGAAATCGAATCTGAAGATCACCCTCGAAAGGTTCAATGTGAATATCGCTGGCCCCTTGATCAACTGCCTGTGAAAAAAGCAAATTGACCAGTTTAATAACCGGCGCTTCAGAAGCCATATCACGAAGGGTATCAACATCCTGGTCTTCTTCGGAACTGAGTATTTCCAGCTCGTCTTCCTGCAGATCATCCAGAATCATTTTCATACTGGAACTACCGCTGCCATAGAGTTCTTCAATTTTGCGGTCAATATCAGCATGATCAGCAACTTTAACGGACAACAACAAACCGGTAGTCTTTTTCAAATTCTCCAAAACAACTATGTTTGTGGGGAATGCCATAGCTATAATCAGTTGATTGTTTTCCATTGATAACGGAAGAATCTTGTGCTGTCGAAGATATTTAACTGATAACGGAAGATCCGGAATAGCTTCAAGGTCTTCGTTTTCATCAAGGTCTACCAGCGGGAGTCCAAGAAAATCTGCCAGTGTTTCAGCATATTTTTTTGAGCTGACAAGCCCAAATTCCAGCAGAGTATCCTGAATTTTTTTGCCGGTTCGCATTGATTGCTTTCGAGCTATTTCCATATCCTCCAGCGAAATAACTTTTGATTGCAGTAAATGCTCTGTTAAACTCAATTCCGGAATTTGAACTTTCAAACAATCCTCCTTGTCTTCATCAATAAATACACGATTTGAAAACTTTAGTTCCTGAAATAATAAACAATCGAAGCAACGCCAACTCTAACAATGCTCTATTCTGAATCCGGATTCTCAAAATCTCCGGGTTTCAACTGGTCAATCCAGCGGCGCATCTCTTCATCCTCCACAGCTTCTGCACCGTGCTCGACTGAATTGCTTTTCTCAATCACTGCATCCGTCACATAAATGGGCGCGTTGAATCGCAAAGCCAAAGCAATCGCATCCGATGGTCGCGCATCGATGTTGACCGCTTTATTTTCCATCGCCACTTCCAGATCTGCAAAATAAACCCCTTCGCGCAAATCAGAGATAACAACCTTCTGCAGTTTGATTCCATATTCCAGCATCAGATGTTTCATCAAATCATGAGTTATCGGTCTGGGAGTTGCCAATTTTTCAAGCTCTATCAATATGGCATTTGCTTCAAATATACCTACCCATATAGGTACAATCTTATCGCCGTTTTCGTTTGTCAGCAATACAATCGGGCGTTCCAGAACGGGGTCCATCGCCAAATTTCTTACTGTCATCTTTTCCATGTCAACTCCAACAAAACTTCACTCAGGTCGATGCCTGATTATTTAATATTTTACGCTATTTGCCGTCATAATGAAAAGCCTATTTATCCGGCGAATATATTACCATTTTTTACCGTATAAACAAATGGTTGCATTATGCTAAACATCCGTACAAACAATTCGGACTGACTGATTCAATCATGACGTAACATAGTTCTCCGCTTTTGACAGCTCCGGTAAAATTCACAACCCGATTTTGACGGCTCCGTCCTGTCATCAGGTTTTCTCCTCTTTTGGCTGGACCTTCAACTAAAACTTCCACCGTCGATCCAATTAAATCCCGATTTCTTTCCATAGAAATCCGTCGTTGTCTTTTAAGCAAATCCTCAAGTCTTTGAGTTTTTACCTTGAGAGGAATGTCATCGTCATATCCAGCCGCCCGGGTTTTTGTGCGTGGATTATAAATGAATATGAAAATATTATCGTATTTAACTGATTCCACAAGGTTAACTGAATCACAGTGATCGTCTTCAGTTTCTCCCGGAAAACCGACCATAAAATCAGAGCTGAGCGCAACATTCGGCATCAAACGTTTTATTAAGGAAACCCTGTTCAGATAATTTTCGCGCGTGTATCCGCGATTCATTCTTTCCAATATCCTGTTTGAACCACTCTGAACAGGAAAATGAAGGTATTCGCATACTTTGGGCAGTTCCGCAACCGTGCCAATCAAGCTATCCGACATATCTTTTGGATGTGATGTTGTAAATCTGATCCGCAACAAACCGGGAATTGCATGAATTTTACGTAATAATTCAGGGAATCCATTTGCTGAGCCATTATATGAGTTGACATTTTGCCCCAGAAGCGTGATTTCCCGGGCACCTTTTTGTACCAGCGCCGTTACTTCGTTTACGATGTCATTTTCCGGTCTGCTTCGTTCTTTGCCTCTGACATAGGGTACAATGCAATAGGAGCAATAATTATCGCATCCTTCCATGATTGTAACCCATGCTGAATATCTGTTTTGAATGTCAACGAGTTCAGGATCTACGCTGAAAACTGTATCAGATGAGTCAATTTGAACAACCGGGTGCGAGGGTCTTGGAAATTCAAGATATTCGGGTATTTTATGAAGCATGCCGGGTCCTACGACCAGATCAATAAACGGCATTCGTTTTAAAACAGTTTTTCCCCAGGCCCGTGCCATACAACCTGCCAGCACAAAACATGTATCGGGACGGCTGTTTTTTACTTCTTTCAATATTCCGAAACGAGAAAACACTTTTTGCTCAGCTTTATCTCGAACAGAACATGTGTTTAATATTATTACATCAGCACTTTCCGGATTTGATACAACACTCCAGCCGTCCGCTTTCAGTAATGCAGCCAACATTTCTGAATCGTGAACATTCATCTGGCAACCGAAATTTTCTATGTAAAAACACTTGGGCTTCAACATAACCGGCGACTATAAATCAAGTTAGAACTCATTTGCAAGACTTACAGCAATGCCAGAATATCTTCCTGGAACGATTACGAAGAAATGTTATGCTTCAAAACTGGACAAAAGCGTCAACGGACGGTAGGATTCGTATCCGGCAATCAGTGTTCTGAATGTCGCTGATACTTTATCTAATACCCGGCATTTATGCGGGTGAGCCAATCTCCCAATTGATCTGGAGGCATTGTTATGAAGGTTCTGGTAACAGGGGGCGCCGGTTTTATTGGATCCAATCTGGTTGAATATCTGCTCAAAAATGAGTTCACGGTTCGGGTTCTGGATGATCTGTCAAGACAAGGAACCGAATCCAATCTTGAGTATTTGCATTCTCTGAATATACCTTTTGAGTTTATTCATGGTGATATCCGTGATTATGACACATGTATGCGTGCCGTTGCTAACACAGATATTGTGTTTCATCTGGCAGCACAGGTTGCAGTCACAACATCCGTCAGCAGTCCACGAAATGATTTTGAGATAAATTTACTTGGAACCTTCAATATTCTGGAAGCAGTTCGGTCTCAACAGATCAAACCCATGGTTGTATACACCTCAACCAACAAAGTTTACGGGGAAATGATGCATGCATCCGTTGTTGAATCCACTACCAGATGGGAATACGCGTCTTTACCTTTCGGGAATCCTGAGACAACACCACTTGATTTTTATTCACCATATGGCTGTTCAAAAGGCGGAGCTGATCAATATGTTCTGGATTACGGACGCATATACGGTATTGATGTTGTTGTATTTCGCATGTCATGTATTTACGGCCCCAGACAAATGGGTTGTGAAGATCAGGGCTGGGTTGCATTTTTTCTGATTCAGGCACAGTTGAAACGCTCAATCACAGTTTTCGGGGACGGTAAACAGGTAAGAGACGTATTATATATAGGAGATTTGATTGATGCATTTATGAAAGCATGGAAATTCCGAGATCGCACACGGGGACAGGCATACAATATTGGCGGCGGTCCGGAGCGGACCTTGTCACTTCTTGAATTCATATCGATCATAGAACACGATTTGAAAATGCCGCTGCCTTACAGTTTTTCAGATTGGCGTCCGGGTGACCAAAAAGTCTATATCAGCGATATTCGCAAGGCGGGCCGGGACATGACATGGAAACCAAAAACTTCACCAAAAGAAGGAATTGGCAAATTGACACAATGGATTCGGCACAATCCGGATATTTTCAGATAAGAAGAGATAAATAATGGATGTTATATTAACAAGAATAGCAGATATTTTATGGTTTATTATTCCAGCAGGCGCTGTGTTGGGTATATTGATTTTTGTTCACGAACTTGGACATTTTATAGCCGCACGGCTGGTTGGAATACGAGTTGAAGTGTTTTCTATTGGTTTCGGAAAACGGTTGTTTGGTTTTCGAAAAGGAGCCACCGATTACCGGGTATCAGCCATACCATTCGGCGGATTTGTCAGAATGGCCGGCGAAGATCTTCCCGGACAGGGCGAATCGGACTCAACAGAGCAAACTGAAAAGGATACAACCAAAAAACCTGCACCGGACTATGGTGATTCGGGCGCCTTAAGCGCTGAAGGTGAAAGACTCAACGATAAAACTGTTCCTCAACGAATACTTGTCGCTGTCTCAGGCGCTTTAATGAATGCTGTGCTGGCCATTTTGCTGACTATCGGACTGGCCTATTTTGGTATTTATGTCGAACGCTACTTGTTTGAAACACATGTCATTGCTCATGTTCAAAAAAATTCTCCAGCCGAGCAGGCCGGGCTCAAATCAGGCGATCAAATACTGGTCATTGATGATTCGCCAGTTGAAACATGGGAAGATACCCAAATTGAAATTATGCTGCGTTTTCGTGATCCGATCGATGTCACAGTTCTGCGCAACAGTCAACAAATAACAAAAACAATTACTCCTGATAAAGATGTACTGTATCCGTTTCATGGAATAGGTTCTCCATCGAAAGTTTTCATTGGCAACCTTGCGAAAGACTCTCCGGCGGAACAAGCTGGTCTTAAACCCAATGATCAAATTGCCGCTGTAAATGGTGTTACAGTAAACAGCATTTATCAGTTAATGGATGAGGTCAATCAATCTCAAGGCCAGACCATGTACCTGTCAGTCATCCGTGATGATGAAACAGTCACCATTCCAGTTAATCCTGAGTATAATGACGAAATGGATCGCTATATGATCGGTATCGCGTTTGCTCCCGATCCTGATCGCATTCTAAAACGATATTCTGCCGTGGAATCTATACGTAAAGGTTTCGAGTTAAACATCCAAATGGGGCAAGCGATGTTTATACTGGTCGCCAGACTTGTTAGTGGACGTGAATCCGTTGATCAACTGGGCGGACCGGTGATGATTCTGGATATGGCAGGCCAGGCGGCCAGAACCGGCTTCAGAGATTTGATATGGCTCACCGCTCTGATAAGTCTGAATCTTGCCATTTTGAACTTGCTTCCCATACCTGTTCTGGATGGAGGAATGGTCATATTTCTCATTTATGAAGGCATTTTTCGGCGACCAGTCAGTGAAAAAGTGCAAATTGTACTTCAAAACATATTTTTCTTTTTGCTGATCGGATTTATGCTATTTGTCACATATAACGATGTACTTAGGAAATTTCAGTAATATCGGCGCAATTTTTCCGTTACATTTATTATATATTTATTTTTTACAGCTATGTTTCCTGTCCCAGTTAATTTCTGCTTCGGATTGTCTTAAATAGACAGGAGATATCCCGAAAATATCTTTACCGGATGATGTCCGGGCCATATTTTGAAACACAAGCTTTCCGACATATACAGGCGAAGGATAGCACAAACTCTTATCAGCAAATGTGATCTGCAAATGATGTCTGTCCAGGTTATTTTTGTAAACAAGGATAGCATCTCCAATTACGTGAATACCCGAAACCGGAGCCAGACCAAGAAAATCATCCAGCTTCATGACCATATCTTCGGTTACTCGTTTCAGAGCAGATTGCACATAAAAATATGCTCCGTAAACTTCTTTTCTTCTGGCGTCCATTATCGCTGCTACCGGTTGCGAAACAACGTCAGACGAAGCCGCCAGCGCCATTAATGATGAAACGGTATAAACCGGAATCTTTAGTTGCCAGGCCATTGTTTTGGCTGCTGTCAGGCCGACTCTTAACCCTGTAAATGATCCGGGACCAATTGAAACAGCTACCGACGACAAATCTTGTTCAGTGATACATTCTTTGATTAACATTTCCTGAATATTCGAAACAAGATATTCTGAAGCGGGTTTTTCCGGAGAAAACATGGAAGTTTGAAGCAATTTTTCATGGTTAAACAATGCCAAACCACCATAACGGGTTGATGTTTCTATAGCCAGCAACCATGTCATCCGGTTATTCCATTTGAAATTGAATCAGATTTTGTCATTTGGGTGATCGTTTCCCTGACATCCTGATTGAGGAAAGTTTTGGATCGTAACACCTTTAAATCTTCCAACAGTTTTTTAACAGTTTGTCCAGCATCACCTGATTCATTACTTAAATAGTCATTGGTGTCCGGTTCAAAAAAGTCAAATACCTCGTTAATCTGAATGGTTGATGGGTCTCGTCCCGGAACAATAAGACCTTTCTCATCTATGACAACAAATCCGTCCTTTTGAAACCGTTCCAGATATGCGTCAACCATCCAGGCTGATCCCGGAGCATACGCTGCAAGATCATCCTGACTTATCGGTTTTCCTTCTATAAAGCGTTCAATGATCGAAAAGAAAATAAATAATCCCAGTTTTTCCGATAAAAGAAACGCGCTTCGCTTTGCAAAAGTGCGCCTTTTGTTAATCAGGTGCAGATGATCAAGATTCTGATAAGTATACGAAATTTCAGCGCCGACAAGAATAATAAACCAGGTCAAATTTATCCAGATCAGAAAAATCGGCAGTGTTAAAAACGAACCATAGATTAATTGGTAGCTTGCCAGATTGCTGACATAATAGTTAAACGCATATTTTGAAAACTCCCATAACAAAGCAGCAAATAGAGCTCCCAAGAATGCAGACCTCCACCGAACTCTGGGCTGAGGCACAAATTTGTAAAGCAATACAAAGGTAAAAAATGTCAACAAATATGGCATCACTCTGGTTAAAAGGCCTGAAAGAAAAACGCCGACACCCAGGGTTGTAATTTTTTCAAGTTGAGTCGTCAGATACAACGAGTACCCCAGAAACAACGGCGCCAGGGTTACGATAAACCAGATATGAATGAGTTTGGTGAAAAATTTCCCGGATCGGCGTCCTCCCCAGATAGTATTCAGTGATGAATTGACTGATGAAAACAGACTGTATGTAGCCGCTATCAGCACAATGATACTGATATATGATGCTGCCTGAACGTTAAAATTGGCCAGCAAGCTTTCAATATATCCCTGAGCAGCAGCAACGGATTCCGGTAACAGGTGCTGAAACAGAAAATCCTGAACACGTGTGCGCACATCATCCAGAACACCAAAAGTGCTCATAAAAACGAATAGAAGAACAGCGATAGGCATTAGAGTCATCAACGTCGTAAATGTCAATGCTGCTGATCTGAGAAGGCATTGATCGGACAAAACTTCACGAATTACATGAAATATATATCGCACCAGGTAAACGATGGTTTTGCGCAAACGACTTTTTTGAAAACTGCTTTCACTAAAATAGAGTTTATGGAATGTGTTTTTTATTTTGTCTAATTTTGTCATTCACTGCTTTCCATTCTAAACACCTGATCAAGTTTAGTGTGCACTGTTCATTTTAGCAACATGGCAGCAAATGAATCATCAACAATCCGGTTGACGAAGCGTTTGGAACTGAATAGAGTGAATCCGTTTTAGTTTTCTTGAAGTTATGAAAGGAGTACAACGTGAAATCTGATACAATGTGGGCATTGACATACAATAAGAAAGATGACTGGTCATCTACCAGAGGCATGAAAAAAATCCGGGTTCCAGTTCCAGTAATTGATGAAAAATCGAATCCTGTTGATCTTGATCAGGTGTTGATTCAGATACAATATGCAGGTTTTTGCGGCTCGGACAGAGGTATCTGGTTTCGTGATGCATTTGGTTCAGCAATTATCGACAGTCTCGACAGAGAGGGTAAAGACATTCGGATAATCGGTCATGAAATGATTGGCAGGGTCATTGATTCGGGTTCGCATGCCAGAAATCATTACGGAATTACTCCCGGAATGACGGTTTCGACCGAGTCACACATTATTTGCAACCGATGTTTCCAATGTCATCATGACCAGCGTAATGTCTGTGCAGATGATATTATTATTGGAATTTCACGCGATGGTTGTTTTGCTGAGTATATCAAGCTCCCCGCGCAGGTATTATGGCCAACCGATACAAATAAAGTACACCCATGGGTCGGAGCAATTCAGGAACCATTTGGCAATGCTGTGCATTGTTGCACAAAAGTGGATCTTAAGGGCAAAACAGTTGCTGTATTCGGATGCGGTACGATCGGACTTTTTGTTATTATGGTAGCAAGAGCCCTTGGAGCATCCCATATCATCGGTATAGAACCAATGGATCAGCATATTGATATGGCTGAAAAGCTTGGGGCAGATACAGTTATCAAGCTGGATACTTCCGCTGGTACCAAACCCGGATGGATGTCCAATCCTGATGTTATTGATGAGATAAAGGATTTGACTCGCGGAATCGGAGCCGACGTTTCGATGGAAATGAGCGGTTTCAATTCATCTTTGAATAACGCCATTCAGTCAACCCGGCGTGGTGGTGATGTTGTATTGTTCGGCTTGAAAAGCGGCGAAGCCATTATTCAGGACTTTGACCGTATGATAGTCAATGGTATATCGCTGCACAGTGTTATCGGGCGGGAGTTAATGCGAACATGGCATATAACACGAAATCTTCTGGAAGACTCAAGTAATGGTATTCAAGATAATATTATGAACATCATTTTGAAAAAGGGAAAAGACACAATTGTTGATTTTGAGAATTTTGATCCTGCATCTTTCGAAAAATTGATAAGAACTCACCCCAAAGTGATTCTTCATATTAGTGACTAATTGACTGCATCTGTTAATCAATTAATAGTCATATAACAGTCACACATTTGATCAGATCACTCTTGTCTGTAAATGCATTTTAACCAGATGCGCTGAACTTGTTGTTGCATCCAGACGGTTAACATCGTAGAATAGATTTTCAGCAGGTGTATGATGAGAATATTTTTTCTGGGAACAGCCAGCGCTTCTGTTACGACTGAACGCGACAATATATCACTTCTGGTGCAGTCAGGAGAGGATCAGTTGCTCTTTGAATGTGCAGGTAACCCTGCTGGAAAAATTTTGCAGTCAGGTAACAATCCCAACAAGCTGAAAGCTGTGTTGTTAACGCATCTTCACATTGATCATTGTTATGGGCTTCCAGCATTGCTGTTTCACATGTTTCTTAATAAACGAACGGCGCTTCTGGATGTATTCTGTCCGGAAGAAGAACATGAATTAATCGAAGCGCAGCTTCAATCACATGGGATAAACAGTGATATGCGAACCTATTCAATTAATGTTATCGCTGTTCCACCTGATGACAACCGTTTGATTTATAAAACTGCTCATACCGCTGTATATTCAGCGCCCGCAAACCACTCAAGGGCTACCCGGGCTTTTAAAATTCTGGAGCTTAAAACCGGTAAATCATTCGTATATACTGGCGACACATCGCCCCTTGACAATCTGGCTGTTTTTTCTGCCAATGTAGATCTGCTTGTCCATGAAGCAACATATCTTGAGAAAGATGAAGACCTTGCGGCTGAATACGGACACAGCACTGCATGTCAGGCAGCTCGAATCGCTGATAAAGCCAACGCCAAGTCGCTGGCGCTGGTACATCTGGAATGTCCCTCCGATTGTAATGTTAACCAGTATCGAACGGAAGCAGAAAAACACTTCCATGGCCCCATTCTTATTCCGAATGATTCGTCATCAATATCCTTATAGCAAACAACAGGAATTAAATGAAAAAACAATACTTGATCAAGGGTTTAAAATCATTCTACTCAGCAGAAACAAAACCTCAAAACCCGGATGGATACAATATCGAAATCACCGGCAATCGTATTTCCAGAATTGGAGCCAATATTCAAAATCCAAGTGCACAAGTAATTGATGCAGAAAATTGTGTCGCCATTCCAGGATTGGCAAATACACATCATCATTTTTACCAGGTGTTGACTCGTGTAATACCAAAAATGCTGGATATGCCTTTATTTCCATGGCTGGTCAATCATTACAATGTTTGGGAAGGTCTGACGCGCGATGCTGTGTACTGGAGTTCAATGGCGGCAATGGGAGAACTGCTGTTAACCGGTTGCACCCTGACATCGGATCATCATTATCTTTTCCCTGCTTCATCAAAGAATGACTTAATTGATCTGCAATTCAAAGCTGCTTCCAGATTGGGAATTCGTTTTGCAGGAACCCGAGGTTCAATGAGTGTCGGCAAAACTGCCGGTGGGCTGCCTCCGGATTCAGTTATTCAGACAGAAGACGTTATATTGAAAGATTCGACCCGATTGATTGAAGAATACCATGATCCTTCGCCCGACAGTATGCAGAAACTGGCTCTTGCTCCCTGTTCACCGTTTTCAGTATCGGAAGATTTAATGAAAAGAACCGCAAAACTGGCCAGACGTCACAACGTACTTTTGCACACTCATTTGGCGGAGACTCTGGATGAACAGAATTATTGTATACGCAGATTCGGCTGCAGACCGGTCGAACTGATGCAGCAGCTTGACTGGCTGGGTGACGACGTCTGGTTTGCACATTGTGTTCATTTAAACCCTGATGAGATTAATCTGTTTGCATCAACAGGAACTGCAGTTGCGCATTGTCCTTCATCCAACATGCGCCTTGGTTCCGGTATAGCCCCCGTCAAAGAACTGTTGGCAGCCGGAGCTGTTGTTGGACTTGCCGTGGATGGATCGGCTAGCAATGATTCGTCCGATATGCTGGGAGAGCTTCGTCAGGCATTGTTTTTACAGCGTGTGCTGAAAGGCGCTGATGCATTGTCGATGGACGATGTTTATAAAATGGGGTCACAAAACGGTTACCAGATTCTAGGCTATTCAAATGGCGGAATACTGGCAGAGAATGCGCTGGCGGATATTGCAATTTTCAGCCTGGACTCACTGGATTATACAGGTATCCATGATCCTGCAGCCGCTATCATTTTTGCTGGAAACTGTCACAGAGCCAAACATGTGATTGTGAATGGAAAACCCGTCGTTAAAAATGGTTGTCTTGTGGAAATCAACGAATCTTCGATCATGACTGCAACAAACCAAATCGCCACAGAATTGGTTCGAACTGCCTCTGAAAAAACAGGAATAAACTATTTAAAACGAGACAATTCTGAATAGACCAATAATATCCGGCAGAAGCAAGTGACTTGACACCTGATTACCAGGTGTCTACATTTGTTTTTCTGTTGCAACCGGAGGGTGAACATGAATGAAAACACATTATCTGTTATTAAGTCAAAGCTAACCCAATTAGCTCCAAACGGGATTTTGCCTTGTGCTAAAGCGCTCAAACTGGCTTTTGATGAACAGGTGTCTCCGTCTGTTATTGGAGAACAGGCTAATTTGCTGAAAATCAAAATATCAAATTGTCAATTGGGCTGCTTTAAATAGCTCAACACGGGAAAACAACAAATGCGTATAAACAGCGGCTTCAACGTTTTTAATCAACCTTATCTGTTTCAAAAAATGGAACAAACATTTTCAGAGTTTTCTCCCGAAAGAAAAAGTCAGGTGATTAACCTGGGCATAGGTGATCCGGATTTACCCACACCTGCTCCTATCAGAGAAGCAATAGTTCGAGAGCATCAAACAAAACACTATGGATATCCAACTTCTCAGGGACGCCTTGATCTTCGTGAAGCTGTTTGTAAATACTACGATGATCGTTTTGGTGTTTCCATGAATCCGGATCAGATATTTATCGGCCCCGGCGCTAAAACAGATCTTTTTGATTTGAACGCCGTTTTTGCAGAACCCGGTGACAGTGTTGTCATTCTTGACCCTGCCTATCCGGTGTATAAAGACGCTGCAGGGTTTAGAAAGCAGTCTATTCATTTTCTTACCGGCACACTTGAAAACAATTTTCAGCCCGTATTGGATGTTTTAAAAATTGATAACCCATTGTCACTAATATATCTTTGCTATCCCAACAACCCGACCGGAGTTTCTGCATCAAAGGACTATATTCAGTCCTTTGTTGATCTGGCGAACACCAATCAATGCATGATTGTAATGGATATTGCATACGCAGATTTCGTTCCCGGAAACGGTGAGTCTTCATCGTTCAGCATTTTTAATCTTCCGGGAGCTGATGCGGTTGGAATTGAAGCAGGCAGTTTTTCCAAACCATTTTCGATGACCGGGGATCGTATCAGTTGGGTGGCTATAAAAAATCGCGTTGCGGCACAACACTGGCACAGATATCGCTCAAGCCGGGATTCCGGAGTCTCGAACTATGACCAGGCAGGGGCTCTGGCTGCATTAACTGATCCGCACGTAAAAGATATTGTGAAGTCAAATTTCGAAATATACGGTAAACGTGCCCGGATTTTACGTCAGGGGATACAATCGCTGGGCTTCAAAATGACTGGTCTGGATAATACTCCCTACGCCTGGTTTAAAAGTCCCAACCCTGATTCTGTCCGCTCAGCAGAATTTCTGCTGGAAAAAGCCGGTGTTATGCTAACTCCGGGAGTAGGATTTGGGCCAGCGGGTGAAGGCTTTTTAAGAGCAACCATTTTCCAGCCGGAAGATCGCCTTTATGAAGCTTTGGAACGGATGCAGAACCTGGATATGACTCATATATGAAGAAAATACTTACTCGCTGCCGAAAACCACCTGAAGAGTTTAACCAATTGTTTACCGAACGTTTCCCAATTCATGCAGTTCTGGAGAACATTCGCAGTTTATACAATGTTGGAGCAATTTTCAGAACAGCCGATGCTGTACGGGTGGATTCTATACATCTGTGTGGTATCACAGGACGACCTCCTCGCAAGGAAATCGCAAAAACTGCACTGGGCGCACAGGATACGGTGCCATGGGAGTATTTCCCGACAACCCCTGAGTCAATATGGGCTTTGAAAAACCGTGGGGTTACAGTTATGGCTGTTGAACATTCTGACCAGAGCACATCATTGTGGAATACCAATTTTACATTTCCAGTAGCATTTGTGTTTGGTTATGAGCTTGAAGGTATTGATCTGAACACCCTGAAATGCTGTGATCATGTCATCGATATTCCAATGTTTGGTTTCAAGGGATCCCTGAATGTAGGTATTTCATGTGCTGTTGTATTGTATGAAGCCCTGAGACAGTATATGCAGTTGACGGGCAATCAGGAAATAATGCTTGATAATGATTCTTGACAGTGTTAGAAAAGCGGCCTAAACTTTTATCGGTTTTATCTGGAGGCAAGAATAAAAGATGGCACATAGTAATTCAGCAGAAAAAAGAATAAGACAAAGTAATCGTAGTTATTTACGTAACAAAGCAAAACGAACACGCGTTCGAAATGCAATCAAAGCCGTCAGAACGGCTATTGAAAGTAAAAACCTTGAAGCAGCTCAAAACGAATACGCCAAAATGGTTCCAATCATTGACAAACTGGCCGCCGGTGGATTGATTCACAAAAATGTTGCTGCACGTACCAAAAGCCGTTTAAACAAACATATATTGATTTTGAGCAAGACATCGGAATAAATGAAAAGAGTCTGGCAAACATTGAAACCATCCTGTTTAAAGGAGGGATTATGTTTCATTTAAAAAGCTGTATCGCTCTGGTTGTTACAGTTATTCTATTGTTTATTGCTGCTTGCGGTGCACCCCCGGTTGAACATGAGTCGCAACCAATTGAGGCCGAAGCAGCAACCCTTTTTGAAAATGGCGCCTGGGCATTGTATGACATGGAACGAGTGAACACTGACGGAACCACATCAAAAGGGACGTTACGAATAGCGGCAATCGGCAGCGAACTGAAAAATGGCCAAACATATCATTGGCTGGAAATGCGTGAGGATACCAATGATGGGGTAACCATTACAAAATTTCTTGCCAAAGAAAAACCTGACTATGAACCCAGCGACGGTTTTACTTTCTGGGACGATGTCCAGGACATAATTATTCAAATAGATACGAGTGTTCCTGAACGTGTTCCTGAACAGCATTTAAGACGGTTTACACCGGCATTTGTTGAAAACAGCAGTGTCCGTCGTTATGGTAATATTGAAAACATTACACCTCCTACCAGGGATATTCTGGACGAACAGACTTTTGTTGTGAATAACTCGGAGTTGACAGCATCCGGAGTCAGAAAGACCAGTCATTTTGTCTCATCGGTTAATCTGGGATTTCTTAATCTTGAAGACACAACTGAATCGTATATCGAGTATTTTACTCATCCAGATGTTCCATTCGGAGGTCTTGTCAAGGTTGTTTACCAGAGCAATACGGAATCTGTTAATAAACTCAGGCCGGATACACCTCCCAGACCACCACAGTCTTTTGAAAACTCAATGCTTTTGAAATCATATGGCCTGGGGGCTCAATCTCAGATTGTCGGTGAACCCGTTGAAAAAGAGGTAATGCCCTTTCCATTTCTTGAAGCGGCCCAACGACAGGGTTCCTGATCAGATTTTCGTGACTGAATGTGAACAGTGACGAAATTCTGGACAAATTTATACATCATTTGATAGTTATTCGATCGCTTTCGAATAACTCAGTTGATGCATATGCCAGAGATATTCGTGATTTCCTGAAAAAATACCATAATCCATTCGTTGTAAATGAATCAGATATTCGTCATTATCTGGAAGAATTGCGGCGCAATGGTTTAACACCCCGGTCAATGGCCAGGAAATTAAGCTCTATACGCTCTTTATACAGTTTTATGCTGGATAACAGTCTTTCGGAAAAAGACCCTACGGAAGACATTCATGTCAGGATCGGGCAAACCGCTCTTCCCCGTCCGATATCATTGGCCTGGGTTGAACGGCTTCTGTCAACCCCTGATGTGGCCACACCGCTGGGGCTCCGCGACCGGGCTATTCTGGAAACAATGTATGCCACCGGAATGCGTGTATCTGAAATCAGCGCTCTTGAATTATTCCGGCTGCACCCGGATAAAAAATTCATCCAATGCTCTGGAAAGGGAAACAAGGAACGTCTGATACCTCTTGGGCAGACTGCTCTTGACTGGATACTTACATATCTGGATACGGCAAGAAAAGAACTGACCAAAGGAAAAAAACATTGTGATAACGTATTTGTAAACCGCCATGGTAGTCGACTGTCACGTATTTCTATCTGGCGTATGATAAGAAAGTATGCATTGCTGGCCGGCGCGCCAAAAAACATTCATCCCCATGTGCTTCGCCACAGTTTTGCAACACACCTGGTTGCCAACGGCGCAGATTTACGGGCTGTTCAGGAAATGTTGGGACATGCAAGCATTTCAACTACTGAAATTTATACTCAGGTGGCTAGAGAACGTATGAAACAGATCATTCAGACACATCATCCCCGCCCCTGAAAACTTCGACATTGAAATAAACGTGTTACTTTAATTATAAACCAATTCGTTGTAGAATGATGAATTCTGGAGGTTTTTATGGCATCAGTCAATCTGGTTTATGTTGTCACATCCTTTATAGTTGTAATCATTTCGCTGACATTTCATGAATACGCGCATGCAGCGTCAGCTAATGCATTGGGAGATCCGACAGCCAAACGTATGGGACGAATGTCGTTGAACCCGATAGTTCATATTGATCCAGTAGGTACAATTCTCTTGCCGATCATGTTATCAGTTATGGGAGCAGGTGTATTCGGATGGGCCAAACCCGTTCCGGTCAACCTGGGAAATCTTCGTAATACAAAACGCGACCAGGCAATAGTTTCAATTGCCGGCCCCGCTGCGAATCTGTGTTTGGCTACTATTGCTTCAGTATTGATTCGTATTCTGGTCGTCATGGGCACGCCAACTGAAGGCACCATGTTTATTTTGTTTATTCTGGTGAACCTGGTCAGAATAAATATCTTTTTGATGGCTTTTAATTTGCTGCCTATAATGCCACTTGATGGATCTGGTGTAATACAGTTTTTTATGTCTCCAAAAACACTGTTCAGTTATCAGCAACTTAGCCAAAAACTTGTTCTGGTTTTCCTGTTAATCATACTTATGACAAATTGGATTTATACGTTTTATTTGCGGCCGGTTAGCAATGTTTTCTTCTTTATTCTTCAACCTCTGGCCGGCATTCAGCTTGTTCAATGATATATCAGTATTCAGAACCTGTCCGTGTTAAACTCGAGCTTTTTGAGGGGCCCCTTGATCTTCTTCTATATCTTATAAAAGGCAATCAAATTGATATTTCGGCAGTAAATATTTCTGAAATAACTGATCAATATCTTGAAACAATTGAACTGATGAATGAACTCGATCTGGATATTGCAGGCGAATATCTGGTTATGGCGGCAACACTGCTTCTGATAAAATCTCGCATGCTTTTGCCTCCCAAAGAGGGTGGCCTTGATGAAGACGAATGTGAGAATCCACGCGACGAGTTGATACGACGTCTTCGAGAATATGAAATATTTAAGAAAGCAGGTCAACAGCTTGCGCAGTTCGAAACTCAACGAAGCAATCTTTTCAGCCGTCCTGATTTTAATGATAATGAGACTGAGACAGAATGGATTTTTGAAGCTTCAGTTGTTGATCTTTTGAAAGCTTTGAGGGTGATTATTGAATCACAGAAAGATGCTCCGCCTCACATTATAAGAAGCAATCCGGTATCCGTAAGGCAAAAAATGACAGAAATTCTGGAACGCCTTAATACACTGGGAGCTGTACGCTTTTCTGAGCTTTTCGATGGTATTGCAACACGTCAATCCATTATCGCTGTATTTCTTGCTATTCTTGAGTTGGTTCGTATTCGGGCTATCCGTGCAAGGCAAAAGGTTTTTACCGGAGAGATTCGGTTAATAGCAGCACGGAATTGTAAAAACGGAAACAGCGATGGATAAGATCGAGTATTACTCTTTATGTGAGGCTTTGCTGTTTACCATGTCTGAACCGGTAACAGACAAAACAATCATGCAGATTGTTGAAAAAGAGACTGATTGTTTGGACGACCTGAAATTTGAAGAGTTTGTTGAATGGTTTAACAATCGTTTGTCTGGACTTCAGGTTATTAAAGTTGCGGTCGGCTGGCTGATTGTAACGAAACCGGAATATTCAGAGGCCATTCGTCGCCTGAAAACATCTATTCGCAAAACACGGTTTTCAAAGGCCGCATTGGAAACTTTGGCAATCATTGCCTATCGCCAGCCGATATCGACTCCTGAAATAGAGCAGATCCGTGGCGTTGACAGTTCGGGTATTTTAAGGAATCTGCTGGATAAAAAACTGATTACTGTACTGGGACGAAAACACTGTCCGGGAAATCCTTTGCTGTATGGAACTACCAATCATTTTCTGCTAGTGTTCGGTCTTGACGATATTTCGTCATTACCAACGCTTGAGGAATTTGAGAGCATATTTGAAAAAACAACCGCTTCTTCCTTACCCGGAATGCCTGATGAGGTAACACGTGAATAAGACAGTTGATATTCCATTGGTTCGTTATCTGGCCATGACTGGTCATGGCTCACGCAGAGCTTGCGATGAACTTATTTCTAATGGCAGAGTGTCAGTTAATGACACTGTGGCAACTCATGGAATACGAGTTATTCCCGGAAAAGACATTATCTGCATTGATAACGAACCTGTTGAATATCCACCGGTTTTTATATATCTGCTTCTAAACAAACCCAAAGGATATCTTGTTAGTGATTCCGATCCCGAAAACAGGCCTCTGACAAAAGACCTGCTTCCGGATTTCAAGTTACGTTTGTTCCCTGCAGGACGGCTGGATTTTCAAACTGAAGGAGCCATTATTTATACTAATGATGGTCTTTTTACTAACAAAATAGCCCACCCACGCAACAACATACCTAAAACATATCTTGCCAAAGTACGAAATATTCCCGATTCCTCCACTCTGAACCGATGGATCACCGGAATCAGAGATAATAATCAGATATTAAAAGCAATGGATGTTCAAATAGAGAAAACAACTCGTCAAAATGCATGGTTACGTGTCACTCTGACCGGAGGAGTAAACCGTCAGGTGAGACGTATGGGTCAGGCAACCGGTCACCCAGTTGTAAAACTGATACGGTTGTCAATTGGAGACCTTAACTTGGGAAATCTCCAGCCAGGGGAGTCCAGAGAACTGACCCGCAGAGAAATCAAATCACTGATGAATTATCAGCCGGACCATAAAAGAACCAGCAAGCCCGGCAAACGAAACTCCGAAGTCCGCAAAATTTCAAAAAACATCTCGCATCGTCGAAGGAGAACACGAAATGACAATCACAAAAAGACTAAAAATCGGCCAGGTCAGTGATATGTTGAATATACCAGCGTACGTCCTTCGCTACTGGGAAACCGAATTTCCAGAATTAAAACCGGATAAAAGTCGCGCTGGCCAGCGATTATATGATGAAAAAGAAATCGCATTCATAAAAAAAATCGCTGAGCTTCGATATAACGAAAAACTGACTATCTCTGGGTGTAAAACTCGTCTGAAACAGCAGAACAAACGAACAAATCAGCAGCAATTGCTGTCTGAAAATACAGGAGTAATCCTTCAGCAAATAGATGAAATAAAAAAAGGTTTACAAGATGTTCTGGAGGAATTAGGATAGCGACACTGTCTGTGTCGGGGCGTAGCGCAGTCTGGTAGCGCACTTGCATGGGGTGCAAGTGGTCGGAGGTTCGAATCCTCTCGCCCCGACCATTTTTTTATTCAATAATGAAAACATTACTCTTTCAAGAAGAACTGTTGGATAAATTGAACCGCGAAAGAATGATTTCGCAGTTGATAAAAAATGGTTTGTTAGTTTCTGAAAAGCTTATTGCCGCCATGAACCGCATTCCAAGACACCTGTTGGTTGATTCCGCATTGAAACACAAGGCATACGATGATGTCCATCTGCCAATAGGTTATGAACAAACAATTTCAAAACCTTCGACCGTTGCCAAAATGACAGAATTATTACAGGTTGAATCCTGTCATCGTGTTCTGGAAATCGGTACCGGTTCCGGCTATCAAACCGCTATTCTTGCTGAGCTTTGCCTTAAAGTATATTCGGTTGAATGGCATCAGCAGCTAGCTAAAAAAGCACGTAACCAACTATTTGAATGGGGATACACGACCGCTAGAATTGAAAATGGTGACGGAAGTCAGGGCTGGCCTGATGCGGCGCCTTTTGACCGAATTATCGTGACGGCAGGCGCTCCGGTTATACCTGAAAACATCTGTTATCAACTGAAAACCAATGGTATCATGGTTGTTCCGGTGGGAGCTAAAAAATCTCAGGAACTACTTGTAATTCAAAGATTTGAGACTGACGACGAACCGGTATTTGAGATTTCGAATCAGGGACCATGTGAGTTTGTTGATCTTGTCGGAAAATATGGATGGCCCGGGTTCGCCTGATAAAAAGGATATTTTCTTATGACAAAAAGTGCTTCAAATACACCGTTTAACTTTATTGCTGGATCAATACTCATCATCAAGGGCGCTCTGGTCGGAATCGCCAATATTATCCCCGGTGTCAGCGGCGGTACTTTCGCTCTGATACTGGGCATATACGAACGGCTGCTGGCATCACTAAGATCATTTACATACACTAATGTAAAAAAATTACTGGTAAGCCTGGTTACAATCTGGAAGCATGAAGCAAGGACACTATTCGTTGACATGCTTAAACAAATGGATATCGCCTTCCTGATCTGTCTTGCAGTTGGAGCCGGCATTTCTATTTTGGGATTATCATTTGGTATAGATTATCTTCTGACTGAATTTCCCGGTATGACCCTGTCATTTTTTCTTGGGCTTATTATTCCCTCCATTATTGTGCCATGGAAAATGATGAATAACCTTAAAACAACAAGTCAACTCGCAATGGCGATTCCAGGAGTTTTACTGACTGTCAGTCTGGCATTATCCTTTGGTAAATTTGCAACGTTTGGAGATAACCTCATCTGGAGTTTCCTGACCGGCGCTATCGCCATATCTGCAATGATACTGCCGGGAATCAGCGGATCATTCGTTCTGCTTGTGTTAGGACAATATCAAAATATTCTGCGCAAATTACAAACAGCTCAAACTTCATTCGATTTTACCGCAATTATCTGGCTGGCTGTCTTCGCTTTAGGCTGCGCCGCTGGTCTGCTCCTGTTTGCACGCTTATTGGGAATACTGCTGAAACATTACCGAAATGCAACACTGGCATTTCTGATAGGACTGATTATCGGTTCGTTCTGGACGTTGTGGCCATTCAAAGATTTTCATCAAGAACCCGACCTGACTCATATTGAACAAGAGTTTCGGGAAAGAGTGTCCGATAAGCAGGATATACGCATTGCAACCGCACCCAATTCACTGCCTCATTCCGGATCTGAAATCTTGTGGAACGGAATCTTCTTTGTACTGGGACTGGCAGGTGCAACAGCCATGAATAAACTCGGTGGTGACCATACAGTCGACATCCCTATAAGGCGCAAGGCTTGACCCCTGCATCAATTCGGCTGAACTTCCGAAAATACTCATAAGAGTTAAATCCGGATTAAGGGGATATCAGGCGAGCAACCCCGCGAAAAGTTTAAGTAAACTATTTTGCTACTTGACATTTGTTTTAATTCTGGTATTGTCTTACCAGTTTACCTTTTTTGGAGGATTACATGAGTTTCAATTTATTTTCCAGTGCGTTCAACCTGGCGATTCATTCCATGGCGCTTATGGCTCAGAATCCGTCAAAACCGTTGACCACAGGATTTATTTCGGAAAAGCTGGATGCATCTTCAAATCATTTGGCCAAGGTTCACACAACACTGGTTCGACATGGTTTCATAAAATCTTTACGAGGGCCGTCTGGTGGTCTGATACTTGCCCGGCATCCTGATTCAATTACCATAATGGATGTTTTTCACGCGATTGAAGGACCGGTATCATTTAATAGTTGTGTATTTAACAGTCCTGTCTGTGACAGGAGCGAGTGCATTCTAGGTAACTTTTTAAACAACTTTAATCATTCTCTCAGGTCTTATTTTCAGCAGACCCGTTTATCGGATCTGGTTGAACCCAGAGCTGAGGGAAAAACGCAGGTTTAACTTCAAGGAGGATACTATGTTTTGTTATCAATGTCAGGAAACAGCAAAAAACCAGGGTTGCACCATACGTGGAGTATGCGGAAAACACGATCAGACTGCAAACTTAATGGACTTGCTTATCTATGTTTTAAAGGGTATGGCAATTTACTCAGAAGTAGCAGTTTCACGCAATATGTCAATTCGCGATGAGGGTCATTTTGTAACCCGTGCGTTGTTTTCTACGATAACCAATGCCAATTTTGATGACTCGCGTATGGAGTCATTAATTTCGGAAGCGCTTGAAAAGCGCGATGCTTTGGCTGGAAAACTGGGTGATTTGTCGAATTACAAACTTCATGACTCGGCTATCTGGTCACCTTCCAGTGACGAATCGTTACTTGAAAAGGCTTCCAGTGTAGGAGTTTTATCTACTGAACATGAAGATGTTCGATCATTGCGTGAGTTATTGATTTACGGAATCAAGGGGATGAGCGCTTATACGGAGCATGCGGCAGTTCTGGGTTACTATGACGATTCTATTTATCATTTCATAATGAAGGGTCTGGCATCAACAACACGCGATCTGGACGTAGACACTATGACGAGTCTGGTTATGGAATGCGGCGCTATGGGTGTAACGGCCATGGCTTTGCTTGACAAGGCAAACACCGAAACATATGGACATCCGGTTATCAGCGAAGTCAATCTTGGAGTGCGTGGAAACCCGGGAATATTAATATCCGGTCATGACCTTAAAGACATGGAAGAGTTACTGGAACAAACGAACGGAACAGGTATTGATGTCTATACGCATAGTGAAATGTTGCCAGCTCACTATTATCCGGCATTTAAAGAGTATAAACATTTTGCAGGAAACTATGGCGGCTCATGGTGGCATCAAAACAACGATTTTGAAACGTTCAACGGCCCAATCCTGATGACAACCAATTGTATCATTCCTGTTCGGGACTCATATAAAAATCGCGTATTCACCACCGGTATGGCCGGCTATCCCGGCTGCATCCACATAGAAGACAGACAACCCCGGGGGAAAAAGGATTTCTCTGCAGTGATTGCCCTGGCAAAACAATGCAAACCTCCGCAAAAATTGGAAGAAGGAACCATTACTGGAGGATTTGCAAGAAATCAGGTGATGTCGCTTGCTGACAAGGTCATTGAGGCTGTTAAAAACGGAAGTATTTCGAGATTTCTTGTCATGGCAGGCTGTGATGGTCGCCAAAAACCGCGCGGTTATTTTACTGAGGTTGCAGAGAAATTGCCCAAAGATACAGTTATTCTTACCGCAGGCTGTGCAAAATACCGTTATAACAAACTGAATTTGGGTGATATTGGCGGAATTCCACGCGTTCTGGATGCCGGACAGTGCAATGACTCATATTCACTTGCGT
>PWNJ01000181.1 GCA_003558985.1 candidate division CSSED10-310 bacterium | reverse complement strand
CTACGTCCTAAGCCCTACGTCCTAAGCCCTACGTCCTAAGCCCTACGTCCTAAGCCCTACGTCCTAAGCCCTACGTCCTAAGCCCTACGTCCTAAGCCCTACGTCCTAAGCCCTACGCCTATGGCCGCACCCCTTCAACCTTCAACCTTCAACCTTCTACCTCTCACGCCTTGCTCATTAAATACGAAACTGATAATTATTTTGTCAGCGTTCCAGTGTATGGGAGGATGTCTCATGGGTAATCACCAGATACAGGCCGGGGTTAAAAAATGGCAAGCCCGGTTGTTTACGATATTGTTTGAGTCGGAAACATACAGCGGCAAAGTCTTTGATATATTTCTGTTACTTTTGATTTTATCAAGTACTGTCAGCGTTATGCTTGAAAGTGTCGAATCGGTCAGATTGGTGTACAGGCGCCCGCTACTGTTGTTTGAGTGGACGGTTACCAGTTTGTTTGCGTTAGAATACATTCTGCGTATTTCAAGTTTGCGTAAATCAAGGCATTACATATTCAGTTTTTTTGGCATGATTGACCTGCTGTCGTTTATACCAACATTGGTCACGGTTTTCTTTGCGGGAAGAGCTTACTTTGTCGTCATTCGTGTGGTGCGCCTTTTGCGCGTGTTTCGAATATTTAAACTGGGCCGGTATGTCAGCGAAGGAAACATTATTTTAAAAGCATTAATTGCCGGACGGCAAAAAATACTGGTGTTTTTATTCGGTGTTGGGACTATGGTGGTGATAATCGGCACATCAATGTACATTATTGAAGGTGCCGAAAGCGGATTTACAAGCATTCCAAGAAGCATTTACTGGGCCATTGTCACCCTTACAACCGTAGGATATGGTGACATTGCGCCACAAACCATTGTAGGCCAGATGCTGGCTTCAATCGTTATGATATTGGGATACAGTATTATTGCGGTTCCAACCGGCATTGTCACCGTAGAAATGGGGCGAGCAGGTTTTTCGAATGCCAGACAAATCAAATGCGAATCATGTGCATTGGCAAACCACGAACCTGATGCAAACTATTGCAGACGATGCGGACACAAACTGAAAGTTTGAATAGTTTATTAGCGCAAGTTTTGTATTGCACACACGTGTCAGTGTGTGCAATACTTAATGTAATAGCTTGATGTATTAGTGTGTTTACTGTTTGTAAAAAAGAGAATGACCAGTTTGTTATGAACGAAGCTCCTGACTATCACATTGGAAAAGCATATACCCGATGGCATTGGGTCAGCATTGTCGTTTTCATGCTTTTTCTGGCAGCAATGATCTGGATATCAAACCATCAGGTACGTGATACGGATAATGAATTTCGGGAATACCTGCTGAATCAGGTCAAAGCTGTTGCCCGAACGATTAATCCCCAACGGGTGGCTCAGCTTGAGTTTACTCCTGCAGATATAAATAAACCGGTATTTAGAAGGGTGCAAGAACAGTTATCCGCATATCTGGATGTTATTGATACCCGAGGTATTTACACGATTGCCGAACGCAACGGTCAACTGTTTTTTGGTCCGGAATCTTACGCCGAAGACGATCCCCAGGCATCGCCTCCAGGAACACTTTATCTGGAACCGACTGACTTGCTTTTGCAACACTTTGCACAACCGGCGCCCTTTGTTGAAGGTCCCTACAGCGATGAATACGGCGATTTTATATCGGCCTATGCGCCGGTATGGAATCCGGAAACCGGTGATTTGCTGATGATGGTTGGAATGGATGTTGAGACGTATGTCTGGCGTGCAATTATACGGAAATCAAGAATACAAAGTCTGATTTTCATTTTTTCTATTTCTATTGTTTTACTTGGCGGAGCCGTTCTTGTATGGCGCCGAAAATCCCTGTCGCCCGGAATGCAAAAATATCTGCGTCACGGCGAACTTGTTTACGCACTGATAACCGGATTAATACTGACGGCTGTTTTAAGTCTTATGCTGCATGATGCGGAATCCAGATCGCGGCGCACTATTTTCAAGGAACTGTCAGGGTCACACGTCACAAGTATTGTCAATGCATTTAATGAACTCCGTGATTATCGGCTGAATGCAATTGCTCGATTCTGTTCCGTTTCAGATGATCTGACCTCCCAAAAGTTTGCCGAGTTGACGAAACAAATACGTGCAGATCAATCCGTTGAGTTTATCAACTGGATACCAGTAAATCAGTCAAATGAAAACACCGTCAGGTACCCGGTGGTTTTCGCTAAACCTGAAGAAATAGCTGATTCAATCAGAAATTTTGACATTGGCTCACATCCAAAGTTTTCTAAGTTGCTTGAAAATGCTGAACAGACAGGTCTTCCGCAGTCTCTGATACATGGATCAGTGTCGCGCCCGGATGATTTGGAAGCAAAACTGCATGTTTTTTATCCGGTGTTTGAGTCTGACAGCGCCGCTTCCAAAATCAAAGGATTTCTCTGGGCGCAAATATCATTCAGTCGCTTCATCCATGCGCTGTTTCCCTTTCATGATGTTTACGACGGTAATGATATCATCAGCATGTACCTTCTGAAACCTGACGAAATGCCGAAATTTATACTGTCAACATGTTCTGAAATTACCAGTTCACGTGGCCGTTTTACCGATGTGACTCAGAAAAAAAATGTTCGCAACAGTCTGGATACGGTTTACCCTCTTTTTATTTTCGGCCGAACGTATGCTGTGTTTGTATTTGCCGGACCCCGTTTTTTTGCGATGCACCCATTGCGAGCACACATTACCGCAGTGCTGATGGGATTGATGATAACGGCATTGGGAACCATTTTTGTGGCATTTATCGCACGTCACAGACACAGTCTGGAAGACAGAATACGATCGCGAACTCAAGAATTGCGACGACACGAAGAACTGCTTCGGGCTACCTTGCATTCTATCGGTGATGCTGTGATCAGCACGGATATCAACGGAAGAATTACCAGCATAAATCTGGTGGCGGAACACCTGACCGGATACTCTGGAGACAAGGTTAAGGGCAGGCCGGTTTCAGACATTTTGCACCTGTTCAACAGCAGAACCGGTGAACCCGTTGAAAGTCCGATTGACATGGTATTGAAAACCGGTAATCCTGTTGAGTTATCCAACCATACAGCTTTAAAATCACGTGATGGAACGATTCGCCAGATCGCAGACAGTTGTAATCCGATACGGAGCATTGACGGCCGGGTTGAAGGCGCTGTTCTGGTGTTTCGGGATGTTACTGATGATTATGCCCAGCGTGAGGAACTCCGGCGAATCAGCAAAGCTGTCGAGTCGGCGAGTGATGCCATTGGAATAAGCGATTCGAACGGTAAACATTTTTATCAAAATCCTGCCATGACAGACATGTTCGGTTATTCGACAAGAGAATTATATGAAACTGGTCCAAAAACTCTCTATTGCAACAGCAAGATCGCCGACACAGTGTTTGAAACCATACTCAGCGGCAATTCCTGGTCTGGCGAGGTTGAAATGGTCCATAAAAACGGGCATCGTTTGTTTGTTTTGCTGCGCGCTGATGCCGTCAAGGATGAGGATGAAAATGTTGTCGCGATCATGGGTGTTCACACGGATATAACCGAAAAGAAAAAGACTGAACAGGAAATTATAAAGAGTCGTGAACAGTACAGATTAGCGGCCAATGGTAGTAATGACGGCATTTGGGACTGGGACTTGAAAACCAGCGAATTGTTTTTATCGCCCAAATGGAAACAGATGATCGGATATGAAGACCACGAATTACCGAATGAGTTTTCATCATTTGAACGGCTTCTGCATCCGGAAGAAAAAAATTTCGTCATGGGATTTGTCAGAAAATATCTGAAAGGCGAAATCGCGGTGTATTCGATCGAATTCCGTTTCCGACACAAGGATGGATCATGGCGCTGGATTATGGCACGCGGTGAAGCATTGCGAGATAAAAACGGTGTTCCATATAGAATGGCGGGGTCTCATACCGATATAACAGAACGTAAAAAAGCCGAACAAACACTTCATGAGACAAACAAAAAACTCGAAAAAGCTGTTGTTCATGCTGAAGAAATGGCTCGTCAGGCAGATAGTGCCAACGCAGCAAAAAGTGAGTTTCTGGCTAATGTCAGCCACGAAATACGAACACCGATGAACGGCGTTCTGGGAATGACTCGCATGCTGATGGAATCCGGCCTGACATCTGAACAACAGCATTTTGCCGAGCTGGCCTATTCAAGTGCAAAATCACTATTGACAATTATTGATGATATCCTTGATTTTGCTAAAATTGAAGCGGGTAAAATCGTTCTGAACAATACCGTTTTCAGCGTTCCAGAACTGCTGGAAAACGTGTCGGCGCTGTTTGCTGTCAACGCCGAAGAAAAAGGTCTGGAGCTGGTTTGCTTTATTGATGATACCGTTCCCGAACCGCTTGTCGGCGATTCCAGCAGACTTCGCCAGATTCTGATGAATCTTATCGGAAACGCCGTAAAGTTTACTGATAAGGGATATGTGACAGTTAACGCTATTCTCAAACAGGAAACCAGCGCTCATGCAGAAATTCTGTTTACTATCACCGATACCGGTATCGGTATTCCAAAAGATAAACAGCCCTCTTTATTCAACCCGTTTACCCAGGCAGAGGGATCGGCATCAAAAAAACACAGCGGCACCGGACTCGGCCTGGTTATATCCCAACAACTCGTTATCGCTATGAATGGAACCATCCGTTTTGAAAGCGACGAAGGGAAAGGCTCCATTTTTGAGTTTTCCATGCCTGTTGAAAAAACATCCACATCCGGACCGAACGTTAATGCTGACCAGATTAAAACCATTCAAAACAAAAAAATACTGGTTGCCATCAGCTCACCGGTTACCCGTAACAATATCCTGTCAATCCTGAAATCCTGGAATATGGAGTGCGCTGAATGTACCACTGGCGCTGAAACTCTGAAGTTTCTGGAAAACACATCCGGAAAGACACCGTTCTGTGCCGTTCTGGTTGAACACAAACTGACGGATATGAACGCTGCTGTCCTGGCCCAAAAAATCTTTGATTCGAGTGTCAATCCACACATACCAATCGTGCTGGTCACTTCCATTATGATGATGACGCAGGACATATCCACCATTCAAAAACCTCTGTTTGCAGCAGTGTTGAAAAAACCGGTTCAAAAACAGGTTTTGCTGAATATTTTAGTCCAAATTGCAGATCCTCAGTTTGATGATGAAAGCCACTTTCAAACACGTGGTATTCCAGCATATAAACCCTCTGAAAAATGTTCAAAAGATGCACGGAAAATGAAGATACTGCTAGTTGAGGATCACCCTGTAAATCTGCTGGTAATCCTAAAAATGCTGGAAAAAATGAACTGCACAATAACATCGGCTGAAAACGGAAAAATAGCTGTTGAACAGATGACAAAAAATCGGTTCGATATTGTGCTGATGGACGTGCAGATGCCTGAAATGAACGGGTTTGAAGCAACCCGGATTATCCGTGACACATCATCGGATGTCATTCAGCATGACATTCCGATTATCGCAATGACCGCGCATGCCGGTCCGGAATTCCGCAAACAATGCCTTGATGCAGGCATGACGGATTATCTGAGCAAACCGGTTGACATGGATAAGTTGTCGGAAATGCTTGACACTTTCAGACGTGACCAAAGCGGGGGAATGGATGAAACATGAGCTTGCAACCCTTAAGCCTTCCGCCTTAAGCCCTCCGCCAATGGCTGCACCCCAATTATCAATAGTCAATTAACAATTCACAATTATCAATGGATAAATGTGTGCAGACAAATGCCGATGTGGCGCCATACAAACCATTGACTATTGGCCATTGGCTATTGACTATTGTAACCGTCGCTTTCCGGCACACTCATTGGTCAGCAAAATTCTTTTATAACAACAATTTAAAACGTGAATCATGCGTCCTTATGAGGGCGTTCGCCGAACGCCCCTGCTTTAGTTTTTGGGTTCCATTACAAACAATCACAAATCAACAGACAGCAACCCTTAAGCCCTACGCCCTCCGCCTTCCGCCCTCCGCCCTCCGCCTTCCGCCCTCCGCCTTAAGCCCTCCGCCTTAAGCCTTCCGCCTTAAGCCTTCCACCTTACGCCCTCCGCCTTACGCCTCTCCAAATCGTTCTTGACTTTTTTCCATCATTTGGCTAAATTGCCAAATAAGGTCGTCGGTTAGCCGGCGGAAGTTTTATCAGCCGATTTTTGGAGGTGTCGTATGAAACAGATACAGGTATTGGGAACAGGGTGTCCGAAATGCAAAAAAATGGCGGAAATGGCAGAAACGGCCGCCAAAGAAGCTGGCATTGAGTATACTCTTGAAAAGGTGACTGATATACAGGAAATAATGTCATTCGGAGTTATGATGACACCTGCTTTGGTCATAGACGGTCAGGTCAGGGTTACCGGCAAGGTGCCAACTATATCGGATATAAAAGAACTGTTGCAATAAACTATTTGAACAGGAGCATTTAAATGAAACATCGTAATGTCATGATTGGCTTTTTTCTGGTCATTTTACCGGCGGTAATTTTCTGTCTTTCCGGGTGTCAGGGCTCTGAGACGATGGCATCAGAATCGAAAAAGGCAGAAGCCGTAACGGAAGCAGAAATTTCATCTGCTGACACCGAAGTCTCCGAAACGACAATGTCAGACACGGCGGTAGCCGTATATTATTTTCATGGAAACCGCCGATGCCGGGCATGTATTGTTCTGGAAAACACATGTCAAGAGGCGGTTGAAACCGGATTTCCGTCCGAAGTTGCCAACGGTACGGTATCCTGGACTGCCATCAATACGGATCTGGCAGAAAACAAACATTATGAGGAGCAGTTTGAGTTAACGTTCAGCTCAGTTATCGCGGCAAAATATGAATCCGGAAATCTGGTTGAATGGAAGAATCTCCCTAATGTCTGGCGCCTGACTCGCGATGAAGACGGTATGATGGACTATGTTCAGCGGGAAATCCGCGCCTGGCTGGAATAACTCATGTCGGAATCTCTGAGCGCCGCTGTATTCACAGCGCTATGGCTTGGCATACTGACATCCATCAGCCCCTGCCCGCTGGCAACAAATATCGCCGCCGTCTCATTTATAAGCAAACATGTCAAACATCCGGTATCTGTTGTAATGACGGGTCTGCTGTACACCCTCGGCCGTACCCTTGCCTACCTGGCGCTGGGTATCCTTATCGTTCAAAGCATTCTGGAAACTCCCGCTCTGTCACGCTTTTTGAATCAGCATATAAACAAATTCCTGGGTCCAATCCTGATTATTGCCGGTCTGTTCCTGCTGGAAATACTGAAATTCGCTCTGCCCGGATGGAATCCCGGTGCAAAACTGCAGCAGAAGGTAAACCTATGGGGTATCTGGGGCGCGTTTCCTCTTGGAATTATCTTTGCCCTGTCCTTTTGCCCAGTCTCAGCAGCGCTGTTCTTCGGAAGCCTGATACCAATTGCGCTCAGCATGGAATCCGGTGTCTTTGTTCCATCTGTTTACGGTATTGGCACTGCCCTGCCGGTTGTTCTGTTTTCTATTTTGATCGCATTCGGAGCCAAATGGATCGGAAGCGTATTCAACAAAATAACCCAAATTGAAAAATTTTTGCGTTATGGAACCGGGGTTTTGTTTATTCTTGTCGGTATTTATTTTGTATTGATGTATAACTTCAAAATACTATGATTCGACACCGCATTGAGGATAATAATCGTGCGATTCAAACGGTTGAAATTATTAACATGGCTGTCTGAAATTCGTAAACTGCATAGCCCCATTGTGGCCGTTGTATTGTTATTTTTAACAACGCAGCCAGGTTTTGCTGGCAGAGCGCCGGAATTTCGTCTGGAACGCCTTGACGGCAGCGGCTTCTACAGCCTGACGGACGATAGAGGCTATGTTGTTTTGCTTGAATTCTGGAGCACCTGTTGTGGAACTCGCCTGAGCCGCATGGCTTATCTGGATGACCTGATTCAGGACTTCGGCGATAGCGGATTGAAGGTGTTTGCCGTGAATGTTGACAGCGCTTCATCACGATCCGGAGTGAATCCTTCAGTACGGAAATTCGGTTTCAGTTTCCCTGTCCTGTTGGACCCATTTCAGGAAACGTTCAAACGCTATCATCCGCCAATGACGCTTCCATACACTGTAATTATTGATAAAAAAGGCGTGATTATAAAGAGTTTTTCTGGTGAATTGTCTGATAAGGAATCTGTCATACGCCGTATTCTTGAACATGAAACTGATACGGGTTTATAAATTATTGCGTTGCCTGTTTTGTAATTAACACCACCCATTCATCTATGGTCGCTCGAATATCGTCCCTGATTTTCCGTGCTTCTGCCAGTTTTTGTTCTTCTGTTCCCTGTAACATGGCCGGATCCGCAAACGTCCAGTGAACACGTTTGGCAACCCCCGGAAAAATCGGGCAACGCTCCGCATTTGTCTGATCACAGACTGTTACGACGTAATTAAACAAGCGTCCGGTTAGAAAAACATCAAAAACCTTTTGAGTTTTATTACCAGAGATATCAATACCAGCTTCCTTCATAACCTCAACTGCCAATGGATTCAGTTTCCCGGCAGCTTCCAACCCGGCGCTTTCCGCTTCAAATGTCTCCCCATACAAATGATTTAACCATGCTTCCGCCATCTGGCTTCTGGCAGAATTATGAACGCAAATAAACAAAACCCTTATTTTTGACATGTAATATTTTCCTCCTTCTCTGACATCCGGGCATTAGTTTATGACAGATCAATCTTCAGGCCAGTCCCAAATCAGACCCGAAAACACATTGTAAATCCGAATTGTCAGATTTTTACAAGATTTCTGCAAGAAATT
>PWNJ01000076.1 GCA_003558985.1 candidate division CSSED10-310 bacterium | reverse complement strand
CACCGACGCCGACTCCGACGGATACGCCGGTGCCGACCGATACCCCGACGCCAACACCAACAGATACTCCGATTCCGACGGATACCCCAACGCCGACACCGACGGATACCCCGATTCCAACCGATACACCAACTCCGATACCGACAGACACACCGATTCCGACGGATACCCCAACGCCGACACCAACTGATACACCAGTGCCGACCGATACGCCGACGCCAACACCAACGGATACGCCGGTGCCGACGGATACCCCAACGCCGACACCAACAGATACCCCGATTCCAACCGATACTCCGACGCCAACTCCGACGGATACGCCGATTCCAACGGATACACCGACGGATACACCAACGCCGACACCGACGGATACTCCAACGCCGACACCAACTGATACACCGATACCAACCGATACACCAACTCCGACGCCGACTGACACACCGATTCCGACGGATACACCGACGCCGACGCCATCGGAACCCGATGTGATTTTTGTGACGGATGTTGAGGGTTGTGTTGGTGATGAGATCACGGTTGAAGTCTGGATGTCGAATCCGAATGTTGATGTTGATGTGTTCACGATGAGTCTTCAGTTTGACGACACAATGCTTGAATATCTGTCATGTCAACCGGGTGATCTTGATCCGGGATGGGTGCTCTTCGACTGCAATGAATCGCAGCCGGGGATTGTCATAATTGCAGGATTTGCAATAGCTCCAGATGAAATACCTGCCGGCAGTCTTGGAGTGCTTGTTGAGTTGTCATTCCTGGTAACCTGTGCCGGCTGTGTCAACGGCGATACCAGCGGTCTGATACCCTTCAATTTGCTGGATGATATCATTGATTTTGAATCAGAAAGCGGTGTGTTTACTTTTGAGTGCGATGTCACACCCACACCGACGGATACTCCGGTGCCAACGGAAACGCCAACTCCTGAGCCAACAGAAACACCGACACCATTCCCAACCGATACACCTATTCCAACGAATACTCCAACACCAATCCCGACGGATACTCCGACACCGCTTCCGACCCAAACACCAACTTCAGTGCCAACCGATACACCCTCGCCTTCACCGACTGAGACTCCTGCGCCAACGAATACTCCCACATTTACGCCAACTCCAGAACCAACGGATACACCATTGCCAACAAACACCCCCACGCCGCATCTTCCAACACCCACACCGACACCAACATCAGAGCCACCTACACCGACACCACCGCCGACACCTTCGCCGACTCCGGATTGCGCGGAACTGACAGTCTATCCCTATGAAATCTTTTTCGATCCACCAGTCGCCTCACCCGGTGATATCGTACGCATTACCGCCATTGTCCATAACACGGGAGATTTGCTTGTTGATTATGCGGAAATTATGTTCGCATACGAAACAACACCGTTTGACCCGACAGATGATCCCAATCCAACCTTTATAGGTGAACCGTTCGTTATAGAAAATCTGGATGTAGGGGAATCAACTGAAGCAACTGTATTGTGGGATACCACAGGGCTGGAGAAAACAGAATATCCGGTTTACGTGTTCAAAATGAATGCGAGCCCGCAGTTATGCGATCCATATGGGTATACTCAGACAGATTATCTGGTACCGGTTGTGTTGCACAGCTTTACCGCGGTTGGAAATGACACGTCCGTTCAGCTTGACTGGATAACGGAAACAGAGATCAACAATCTTGGTTTCCATGTATATCGATCGGAAATTTATGTAGACAATTATATCAGAGTAACCGATACGATGATTCCGGGAGCAGGCACCAGTTTCAATCTTCGATATTATTCCTGGACGGATGAGGAACTTGTAAACGGTAAACCATATTTCTATCGATTGCAGATGATTGATGGAGAAGGCGATGTAACATGGTCTCCAATTCTGGCGGGTGTTCCGAATTCGGAAGGTGTCCATGCCGTTCTGGCTTCAGAATCCAATCGTAAAGTATACAATAATGAAAGCGTTCTTGATCTCTATGTAAGAGTTCACAATCCTGATCATTCGATTAAGGTAAGTGTCAGCATGCTGTTGATTGTTAATTTCTCGGATGTTGCCTATCTGATATCTCCGGTAATCGCAGAGCTGCCTGAATCTTATGAGTATGATGGACTGCTCCTTTCACATCGATGGACTGGAATTGAACCGGAAGGTGACTATCTGGTTGTGTCAATGATGCATAATCAACAGACAGGCGAACTTCTATACATGCACGTGAATGATTTCAGATTCGTTCGAAAACAGTAAAGCGCTTGAACAGAAATACGGCAGAAACATTTGGTTTCTGCCGTATTGTAATATGCAGACTTCTGAATCGGTGAAATGTTAAGCAATGTGATAACAGTAAATTTGGAATGATGAATCATTTTCAGTAAACTATTTGTGGTGGTCCTATGATAATACCTTTGCTAATTATTATGTCGTTATCTGCTGTTCCAACTCATAAAGCTTTGGAATGGCATTATTCATCATCCGAATATATTCGATTGTCGTGGTCACCCTCCGTCAATTCGAATGAAAATTCATCGGTTAATCAAACATGTATCCTGGTCATACCACCTGAAGCTGAGTATGAAATCGATGTAAGACCCGTGCACGCTATCGGAAACACTGAAACTGAAACCGCAAACCTGGAAAATGTGTTTACTGCTGAAATTTTGAAGGAAGCAGTTTTTCGTCATCACCGTATAATATCTGTCAGTCTGAACATTGATCCGACATTAGATATTCCACAAGCTGATCAACTCCACGCAGAAGTATTTGTTCATTTTACGTATCCAAATTCAGTATCTTTTTCAGATGAGCAAACATCCGACTGCCCGGACCCATTGTTCTCGGACATTATGAGTTCAGTTGTTTTGAACAATTCCGATCTTGACAGATGGCGTATAAATCAAGTTTTAGAGGAAAACGGGTCATTGGATAATTTGACGAATATTGGTCTGCCGGCATCTGGCAGTACAATTAATGAATCATCACAGCATAAAATACTGATTGAAGAGGATGGAGTTTATTCATTACCGTTGCATGACTTGTTTGAGGATGCAGATCCAGAGAATATTCAGATGTTTAATCTGGGAATAGAACTGCCAATTAATGTTATACTGGATGATGATCATTCGGATGATCGAATTGAGTTTTACGGCGCCGGCTACAGAAATGAAGACGGTGCTGAAAACCGCTACACCGACACAAATGCCTATTGGGTACATCATGGCGATCAACCAGGACTCAGGTCCGACACTATTCATGCGGAACCGGGTCATGGAATGCCTGCCATTGCATATCGTTCAATCAAACGAATTGAGGAAAACAACGAATATTTCGGTGATGATTTTTTGTGGAAACGATTGAATGATGGCATGTCGGCAGATTTTCCTATCAATACAGATGCAGTTTACGCTGATAATGCAGCTCCTGTTTTGCGTTTCAGATTTGTGGGTGCGTCGTCAATTGGCCCCGGACCCCATCATCATGTTCGTGTATTTATCAATCATAATCTTGCGCACGAGGGCTATTTTTACGGTTATGACGAATACTTGCAGGAGGTTCAAATTCCGGAATCATGGCTGATTGATGGTGTCAATGTGATTCGCGTTGAAATACCGGGTGATGCTTCCGGAAACCGTCTGGATGTGTTCTATATCGACTGGTTTGAGATTGAGTATTCCCGTCGCTATCGCGCAGACAGCAACTCATATACTGTACAAAGTCCATCACCTTTTGTTCCGGGATTATATAACTATATTGTGTCAGGATTTCCCTCATCAGTGACGCAGTTGTATCGGATTTCTGACAATGCTGAACTGGTCGGCTTTGTTTCGGAGCCGGATATGTTCAGCGGTTTGCATACGTTGCGTTTTACTGTCGAAGAAGATGTGCCATCCGCATACATTGCTGTTACTGAAGCAGGTATAAAGAATCCTGAATTCGAAGATAAAACGAACACAACCAATTGGAAGACACCGGATCATGGCGCTGATTATATTATAATATCATATAAGGATTTTATACCCGCTATTGAACGTCTGGCCAATTACCGAAAATCGCAAGGTTTCAGAGTAGCAGTTGTTGATGTTGAGGATATATACGATCAATTTAATTACGGAATATTTTCCCCGGAAGCAATAACCGCCTTTTGCAGATACGCTTTTTATAACTGGCAGCGTCCAGCGCCGGCAGCGGTTTTGCTTGTTGGTGACGCTTCATGGGATTACAAAAGCTATATGCCTCGTTCAGTAAAACGTAATTATGTACCTGCTTACGGAAAAAAATGGTTTGAGCGCAGACAACAATTTCAGGACTTTTCTGTGTTTCGGATGGATAATAATCACCATGATGATACAGAGCTCAACTGGGATTTTCTTTATGGAACTCCGATGGTTGATGATCAGTTCGTATGTGTATCCGGCAACGATAACATACCTGATATGATGATTGGCCGTTTTTGTGTTGAGACACCTGCTGAAACCGGGATACTTGTCGAAAAAACGATCAGATATGAACGAATGCAACGGGACAAGGCATGGCAAAAAGCAGTGACATATATCACTGGCGGATTTAATGATGCGGAACAAAACATATTCTCGCAGCAGACCGAGACGTTAATAGATGTTTTTGTTGAACCGTCAGGAAATTACTGGCGTCCGGTACGTATATACAAAACAACGAACAATCCCTGGTTTGGAATGTATGAGGATGACATAATATCTGCCATTGATAACGGTTCGTCAATCGTTTCATTTTTTGGACATGCCGGTTCATGGAGTTGGGAGGCTATGTTTGATTTTGAAGATATTTCGCGTTTGAACAATGCCGGAAAACTGCCGTTTGTGGCCAGTATGACTTGTAATACGGCACGTTTCGCCAATCCCGAACTGGACTCATTCGGCGAAGCATTCGTCAATACCGGAAACCCTGACAAGGGCGCTGTGGCATTTTGGGGAGGTTGTACATTTGGAGGATTATGGGCAGATTATTTTCTGTCATATTTCTGGCATCAGAATGTTTTCGAAAAACGTGTGTTGAAATCCGGCGCTTCAATTCTGGCAGCCAAAACCGAGACATTAATGCGTTATCCCGCCTATGATATAATTATTGAACCCTATACATTTCTAGGTGATCCTCTTCTGAGATTGGCTCTGCCTTCGTTTCCGACAGTACATTTGGCGGGACTGGCTGATACGTTTATTAGTCAGCAATCCGGTGGTCACATGCAGATTCTGGCTTTCATTACTCACACTGATGGCCCTGATTTCATTGGCAGGGTGGAGCTACTTGTTGAGGGGTATCCGACCGGAATATTTCTACAGGATGATGGTTTGAATGGTGATTTTGGAGCCGGTAACGGTGTTTACGGCGCTCGAATAGATTTACCGGAGGGCGTGCCCGCTAATCAATACCGCATAGGGGTGGCGGTTGTTGATATTGAGGGGAATGTATCAACTTTCTGGCCCATGCTGCACGCTGATTGAGCATTATCTTGCTTGCGGCCTGATCAACTATTGTATATCATTATAAAGAATAGTGTTAAACCGAGCAGCGTCAGTCAGGAATGCTACAGGAATGGTTTCCAGAAAGAACATAAAACCAACTCAAAATCCGGATGAAAACAGACCTGATTTGTCTGACGGTAATAAAAACAATACTGAACCTTCCATAAATACAAGTGAGCATAAAGAAACCATCGATTTTGAAGTAATTAGAAAATCCGAAGCGTTGGCCCAGGCATTGATAGAAAATTCACCCACAGGAATTTCCATTCGTGATCGGCACGGTCGACTATTAAGTGTGAATCAGGCGTGGAAAGATATTTGGGGTCACAAAGATGACGATTTGGTAAATGATTTTGAACGGAAGCGAATATCACTCAGTTTTGACGATCGTGACGGTTATCTTGAACCCTACCATGAAAAGCTGCGCAAAGTGTATGAACGCGGTGGTTCACTTGAAATTCCCGAACTGTGTCTTAGCAGAAAAACTCGAAAAAACCCCCAATGGATATCACAGTATTTCTATGCATTGACTGATCAGAAAGGCAAGGTTGAACAGGTTGTTATACTGACAGCCGATATTACCGAAAGAAAAGAAACAGAACAGGCGCTCAGACGTAAAGACCGAATACTTGAGAGTGTGTCTCAAGTAGCGGAAATAATGCTGGCCACACGTGATTTTTTTACTGGCATAAAAAGCTCGTTGCAGTGTCTGGGAAAAGCGGTTGATGTTTCCCGAGTCTATGTTTTTCAAAACAGACGGGCAAAAAACGGTGAACTGCTGACATCTCAGATTGCCGAATGGAACGCTCCAGGGATCAAACCGCAACAGGACAATCCGGATATCCAAAACATTCCGCTTGTCCGAGCTGGATATCAGCGATGGCATGACACGCTTGGGAAAGGTGATGTTATCAGTGGATTGGTGAAACATTTTCCGGAAAGCGAAATTCCGTTTTTGCGGGAGCAGGGAATAGTGTCAATTCTGATTGTACCGGTCTTTACTGATCAGACGTGGTGGGGATTTATCGGTTTCGATCACTGCGTTCAGGAACATGAATGGTCTCAAAGTGAAATCGGCGCGCTGAAATCAGCGGCAGGAATCATCGGTTCATCAATAGTGCGCTATATCCGTGAAGTTGAAATTCGCAGTATGAACGAAGAACTTGAAGATCGAATTGCGTGGCGCACACGAGATTTGCAAAATGCAAACCGGGCTTTGGAAGAATCCCTTCAAACACTTCAGCAGACATACTCACAACTGGTACAATCAGAAAAACTGGCTGCTTTGGGAAGCATGGTTGCAGGAATTGCTCATGAAATAAAAACTCCCATCGGAATTGGTGTCACCGCAGCATCGCATCTGGCAGAAAAAACAAAAGAAGCGCTGCAAAAATCGCAAGAGAAAGCGTTTGGTTCTGATACTCTTGTAAAGTTTATTGAAGGATACAACGAATCAGCACGTATAATTTTGTCAAACCTGGACAGAGCTTCCCGATTAATCCAAAGTTTTAAAGAGGTCGCTGTTGACCAAAGCACCGAACAAAAACGTGTTTTTTATATTCGGGAGTACTTTGAATCGGTTATTTTGAGTTTAAAACCTGAAGTAAAAAAAGCGAGAAATGTAAACGTTGAACTAAACTGTGAAAATAACTTGAGATTACACAGCCGACCCGGAGTGTTTTCTCAAATTCTGACAAATCTGATTTTGAATTCTATAACGCATGGATTTGAAAATCGCAGTTCAGGAACAATAACAATTGATGTTTTGAATGTATCCCATGATCACTTACAAATAGTGGTAAAAGATAACGGTAAAGGAATACCGGAACATAACCTGTCCAATATATTCGAACCTTTTTTCACGACTGCGCGCGGGTCCGGCGCCAGCGCTGGAAGTGGACTGGGCTTGAATCTGGTATATAACCTGGTCACAAAAACACTGAAGGGTACCATTCAATGCGATTCAGTACTCGGTGAATACGCTACATTCATTATCACAATACCAGTAAACCCCAATGATTAAACTGACGTAAACAGTATTTAACCAAGACTCTATCTGGACGGTATCCGAAAACTGCAAACTAATCTGTTAAAAGAATTTACAGATTTCGGTTAGCATCTGCCTATGGAATATCATCGTAGCATTCATCAAGACCCAATGCCGCCAAAAATATCTGCTGAGCATCCGCAGCGGTAATGACACCATCATTATTGCAATCGGCAGCGCATTCTTCTTCATATGTCGGCGTTATGACTCCGATCACAATTAAAAAGCACATTTGTGCATCGGCCGCCGTCAGCACGCCATCCATATTAACGTCTCCGTGTCGTAAACAGTCGGGGTCCGGGGTCGGAGTTGGATCTGACGGATCAGGTGTCGGCGTCGGGGTTGGATCAGGCGGTGTAGTTGGTGTGGGTGTGGGTGGCTGAGTACCTGATGGCGCAAACATTGCCATATCAGAATAGCCACAGAACGATTCATTAGCATAGGCTCGTATGCGAACCCGCGCAAAAGCCGCCTCGGCAGGCGCTTCAACCTCACCGGTGGAAACCAGCTCAAAAAATCCGTAGTCATCGTTATAGGCCGGCCCCACTCCGCTGATATGCTGATTATCGCTGTTTAACCAGCCAATAAAAATTCCCAGACTTCGATCTTCAGATGCTCCATACAGATACACGGAGTATTCATACATTTCACCGGCTGTTACTGGAACAACCTGATGAATTCCCCGATTGTTACCAGTCAGAGCTTCCAGACCAACGCTATACATTCCGTCATGCACCGGATCGGTTTCCTGCGTGACTTCAACCTGAGTTTCAGACAGCCATCCGACCGGCAATCCTTCGTCCCAGTCTTCAAAACTGGGATTGACAAGAAGGTTTTGGCTCAATACGGAAGCGCCTGAAAAAAATAATACGCAAAACATTGCCATAGATATAATCGTGCTTTTCATAGAATTCCTCCTGAAAAAAAGAAAATATTCAAAAAAAGTATAACAACAGAATAGACTGATGGCAAATACTCAAAACAGAAAACTTTCAAAAAAAAATGGCCTGCATTTGCAGGCCATTAAAAACGAGTGGCTAAACCTATTGGTCACTGTAACCGAATGTTACATAACCAAAATCGCCCCAAATATTTGTCATGTCCGGTGTGAGCATGGCTCCGTAAAATTCAAGACCGGTAACAATACCGTCAACATGTGGCCAGATAAATGGTTCCAGTGCGTAGAACGTATTCAGGCCTGTTTCATAGTCAAGGAAATCAAAATCGAACTCCATTGACCAGGACGGCCAGAACCAGAACTCGCCATAGACCCCCAAAAGAACAGCAGTCGGAATATCCATGACAAATGCGTCAACACACACGTGCGATTTCAGATAGAAGACATCTCCAGCCCGATACAGATCATCCTGAGAAAGTTCAAGATGCATTCCGAACCAGTCACACGGTTCAGGTGTGGGTGTCGGATCATGTGGTGTTGGTGTTGCGGTCGGCGGCTGCGTAGGTGTGCTGGTTGGCGGTATAACTGTTAGGGTGGCGGTTGGTGTATGTGTGGGGGGAGCCGGTGTGTTTGTGGGCGGAGGTGTCGGTGTT
>PWNJ01000067.1 GCA_003558985.1 candidate division CSSED10-310 bacterium | reverse complement strand
TCAAGTACCCGCAGAATAATCTGTCAAATAGGCTATTTGCTCGTCCGTTAAAACATCAATTTGGGTCCCTATCGTTCTCAACTTGATTCCTGCAATACGCTGATCCAGTTCTTCCGGAAGATCATAAACAGTATTTTCAAGAGTCTTGCCCTTTTTGGCCATTTCAATCAAAGCCATAAGCTGATTTGCAAAACTCATATCCATAACTTCACTCGGGTGTCCTTCTGCGGCTGCAAGGTTAACCAGTCGTCCTTTTGCCAAAAGATATATCCGACGTCCGTCAGGCATTGTATACTCCTGACAGTTTTCACGAATATCCGTACATTTAACCGCCATATTCTCCAGTTCGGGTATGTTAATTTCACAGTCATAATGGCCAGTATTACAAACTATTGCTCCATCTTTCATTTTTGCAAAATGACGACCCGTAATAACATCTTTCATTCCGGTTGCCGTAATAAAAATATCGCCTCTTTCTGAAGCGTGTTCCATCGGCATTACCTGAAAACCTTCAAGCATTGCTTTAAGAGCTGCGGTTGGTTTTACTTCTGTACAAATAACATTCGCCCCCATTCCTTTGGCACGCATGGCGCACCCTTTTCCGCAATGACCATATCCAGCGACGACAAAGTTTTTACCTGCGATCAGCACTGATGTTGCTCTTAAAATACCATCCAGTGAGCTTTGTCCTGTGCCATAGACATTGTCAAAATCCCATTTTGTTTCTGCATCATTGACTGCAAATATGGGATAAAGAAGCTTACCATCAGCCGCCATAGCTCGGATACGATGAACACCTGTCGTTGTTTCTTCTGTTCCCCCTATAACGGTTTCAGCTAATTCACGAAAACGATTATGTATTGTAAATATCAAATCAGCGCCATCGTCCAATGTCAGTGTCGGTTTAAAATCCAGCGTTCTTTCTATTGCCCAGTAAAACTCCGGAACGCTCATGCCATGCCAGGCGTAGATTGAAATATCATTCGCTGCGAGGGCTGCAGCAACATCATCCTGAGTTGATAATGGATTGCATCCGGACCACGACACCTCAGCGCCAGCGGCGCGAAGTGTTTCCACAAGAACACCTGTTTCTTTTGTAACATGCAGGCACCCTGCTATTCTTTGTCCAGCTAACGGTTTGGTTTTACTGAATTCTTCACGTAAATGCATTAAAACCGGCATTCGTGCCTCTGCCCAGTTAAGTTTTAATCGTCCTTTGGATGCCAATTCCGGATTGGCGACCTTGTAAGCAGCCTTCATAATGTAATACTCCCTTCATCAGATGTATGTATTAATAGAAAAAATTAACTATCCCGTTTTAAAACCGCGTGCCATAATAAGTTCTACGTTGTTTTTACCACCGGGAAAATCCTGCACATTTATATTCTTAAACCCTGCGCTTCTTAGCCAGGTTGTCAGTTCATTTGCACTAAAACCCAGCCAGGTATCTGCCATTTCTGACCTGAAACGCTCATTGTCATGTTTTTTGAAATCAACTATAAAAATACCACCGTCTTTTCCAAGCACTCGTTTAACTTCAGAAAAAATGCTGTGAGGTTCTGCCATATGATGCAATACTAGATTTATAAGCACTGCGTCAACTTCGTTGTCTCGCATCGGAAGGTGCTCAATAGCCCCCAAACGGAGCTCAACCTTGCCCTGAGTTATCAATTCACGCAAGTTTTCCCGAGCATGCTGAAGCATTTTATCGGAATAATCAACTCCAATTAGATGTTCAACAGTCGCCCCCAACTCTTTTATGACATATCCTGGGCCACATCCCAAATCAGCCAGTATTGGCACTCCAGAGAAGTTTTTACGTAGAGCATTGATAAACAACTTTTGGTCGATAAACTGTGAAAGCAGCGCCGACCAGTCTTGACCGACTTGTGCAAAAAAGAGACGTGATTGCGATCGTCGCCATTCGAGTATTTCTTCAACGGATGCTGCTGCGGTGGCCCAGTCGGAATCTTCTTTTTTGTACCAGTCAATAGTAAGTGATGTGATTGTTCCCTGAATTGTATCCGGTTCAATCATCAGGGTATAAAAAACTTTGGCGCCATCGCGTCTGTATCCGGCAATTTGCGCTTCATTCAGTATTTTCAGATGACGTGAAATTCTGCTTTGGCCCATATTCAGAATACGAGTGATTTCGAATACTGAAAACTCACCCATACTTAGTATAGCGGCAATTTTTAATCTGGTTTCGTCTGCAAGCGCTTTGTAAAACTGAATCATGAACACCTCGTTATCAGAATATCAACCAATCTGCAAAAACAGATATTATATATTTAATCAGGGTTCATCAACTTTTTTTCGACGTTCCTGCCGACGATGTTGCCACCATTTCAAGCGCTTAAGAATTTCTCTTTCAAATCCGAATTCTTTCGGATGATAGTACCGCTCCTCCTTCATGTCATCCGGAAAGAATTTTTGACCGCTATGACTTCCCTCGACATTGTGGTCATAAATATAATCCTCCCCATAACCTTCGGATTTCATCCATCGGGTTGGAGCGTTTCGAAGATGAATAGGAACGGGTAAATCACTGGTGTCAGTAGTTCTTTCTGCAGCTTTTTTGAATGCTGACTCACAGGCATTTGATTTAGGCGCTGTTGCCAGATACAACAATGCCTGTACCAACGCCAGTTCACCTTCTGGTGAGCCGATTATTCTGAATGCTTCATGCGCTGCTAAAACCAGCGGCAATGCCTGAGGGTCCCCCAAACCAATATCTTCACTGGCTATTCGAATCATTCGCCTGGATATATACAAAGGGTCTTCTCCCCCATCAAGCATTCTGCAAAACCAGTACAGAGCCGCATCAGGATCGGAACCACGAACACTTTTGTGGAACGCGGAGATTAAATTAAAATGGTGATCGCCTGCTTTGTCATATATGGCAGGTTTGGTCTGCAAAGCTTCTTCAACATGGTTGCAAAGTATCCTGTCATTCTGTTGAGCGCTGAGTTTTGCAGCCAGTTCCAGCGTGTTTAAAGCAACTCTGGCATCACCACCGGAACAGCCCACAATCATTAGCAGCGCATCATCATCTATTCCTGCAGTTTCATTTGAGATACCCCGATTATTATCAGTCAACGCTGCTGTCAAAACTTTTTGAATATCTTCTTTTTCGAGAGGTTTCAGAGTAAACACCTTGCATCGAGACAACAGCGCAGGAATAATCTCAAATGAAGGGTTTTCAGTGGTTGCGCCAACCAAAGTTATGGTACCCTTTTCGACATGGGGTAAAAACGCGTCCTGCTGCATTTTGTTAAACCGGTGAATTTCATCAATAAACAACACAGTATTCTTATCGCTGAATGTTCTGTTACTGATGGCAAAATCAACCACATCCCTTATTTGTTTTACGCCGGACAAAACTGCTGAATATTCAATGAATGTGGCATTCATATGGTTTGCAATCAACCGGGCGAGTGTTGTTTTTCCAGTTCCCGGCGGACCTTTCAGAATGAGCGAAACAGCAATTCCCTGCTCAATAATATTACGCAATGCGCGTCCTTTTCCAAGAAGATGATCCTGGCCAACGACCTCAGACAAATTCTGAGGTCGCATTCTCTCGGCCAAAGGCGCATTCTGATTCGTTGTATCGGACTGACTAAACAGTGTCACTGGTTTAGATAAATCTCCCCAATGTTAGAACAGATAACTGATTCCAAGTGTCGTATCCCAGGTTGATAAATACGGTCTATGGCGGCTTTCCCAATAAAAACGGTGGCCATCCCATGATGCTGCATATCGATTGTCTGCCATTTCGGAAACGTAGCCTCTGACTTCAAAACGAAGCGCAAGGTTTGGAGCCATTCTGGCTTTGACTCCCCCGGCAATTGTACCGGTAAATTCATTTTGAGAACTGCCCTGTTTAACATCGTACATTGTTGTTCCCATTCCCAGTGCAAAATAGGGTACAATATCGGAATCTGAGAAATCAAAATTAACATTTGCCAGAAACACATGAACATTAACATCGGACAATTTTCTTCCCTGTTCGAAGAAACCGCTTCCCTGAACTGAATAAAAAGCTGTTCTTGCAGTTGAATATTGAAATTCCAGGCCGATATTGGGCGCAATTCCGAAGCCAAGCCTCATTCCCCAGGTCGGACTGTCATCAACCCGGATTCTGGAATATCGATAATCGCTACCCATATACGCATCGAAATAGTCACCCATCATAAAACCTCCAAATGGAGAAAACTGAATTACACCTGGTTCATAAGCCAGGTTTCCTGATGGCGACGGATGATATCTGCCACGATAGTAGCGTGCGGAAACAAGAGAACCGCTTCCAATCATCAGCATAACAGTTATAACTACCCAGTATTTTATTTTCATGATAATCTCCTTTCCATTCTTTGGAACAATATCGCGTCGGGCAGCATGCTCAACTTGATCTGTAAAAGGAGGAAGCAAAATAAATGCCAGATTCATAAACCCTGAATCTGGCAAACAAATCAACATCTTACTGAAAATCTGAGCTGATCAGAGTGATTCAAATGTCACCTGTAAAGGACTCATTTGTGGACACCCCGAATATTCAGAGCTTTGTGTACGGGCTGCAGCGCTTTATCGGCCGCTTTTCTTACTTTGTAAACAGTTTCCACCGCAATGGTTCGTGTCTTTTCAACCCATTGTTTGTCATCAACATCTGCGATATTAATCATAACATTCAGGAATGCGCCTTCGGCGGCACACAATGCGCTAAGGACACCGACCCCGGCATCAGAAATAGAATTCTGATTACCCCTTTGAGCCATGATTTCTGCAATTTCGATGGTACGCAGAGATCGTTTCAGGACATCCAGAGGTATTAAAGCTGCTTTTTTGGTTGCTTCGGTGATGGCGTTACGACGGGTTTCAGCCTGCTCATCAGTATCTTTAGGCAAACTGAAACAATCCATCAATTCGTTAAATGCATCTGTATCACGGTCAACATCTGCTAGAAAAGCATCTTTTAACTTTTGAGCTTCATCCGCAATATCTATCATTTGTGATTTGACTTCACTATATTCGCGTTTATCGGATGTCAGATTTCCAACCATAGCGGTCAGGCCAGCAGCCAGCGCGCCGCACAGCGCAGCTACGGAACCTCCACCAGGAGCGGGGCTGTCTGTTGATAGTTCATCAGCAAAACCATCACATGTCATCTGCACCAGTTTGCCGAAACGTTTTCCTCCGGATAAACGGTATTCAATGATTTTTTCTTCAGGTACAAATGGAGTTATTTCATTCAGGCCCAGCGATTGTATAGCGATATCAATCAGAACGTTTTCTGGCACCCCGGTAGACTGATTTTGCTGTTTCAAATAATACCGCCCGGCATCAAGCATTGCCTGCAGGGGAATCAGGCCGACCAGCTCACTTCCTGTAACGCGAAGACCGTATGATTCAGCAGATTTTCTGCACGCATCAAATGCTGCGTGAACCGGTGTCACCTCAAAATCTGTAAGATTCATTGATACCTGGGCCCTATTATATTCTTCAATATACCAGCCAACCGCCTTGCATTCTTTTAACAACCCTTCCTGACGAATCCGCTCACCGTTATCATCCCGGACAAACTTATGGTTATCATCCCGAAGCCAGCGACCACGTTCCCGAACATCCAACGCTATGTTATGCGCTAATCGCTGATTTCTGGAATTTATGTTCACATTATAGGCTATTAAAAACTTTCTGGCGCCGATCACTGTCGCGCCTGAACGTGCGTTAAACTGCGCAGGTCCAAAATCTGGTTTCCATTCTGGCTTTTTGATTTTCTCAGCCAGACCCTCATATTCACCAGCGCGAATTTTAGCAAGATTACGTCGTTTGGGCGTGGACGCGGCGTATTCATAAAGATAAACAGGAATTTCAAGCGCATCTCCGACTCGTTTTCCCAGAGCTCTGGCCAATTCAACACATTCATCCATTGTCATATTTCTGACTGGGACAAACGGACAGACATCGGTAGCTCCCATTCTGGCATGTGCTCCTGAATGTTTGCTCATATCAATCAGTTTAGCTGCTGTTGCAATAGCCTGAAATGCTGCCTCAGAGACGTTTTCCGGGGCTCCAACAATCGTAAATACTGTGCGGTTTGTATCCGCCCCCGGGTCCACATCCAGCAGTTCCGCGCCTTCAACCGACCGAATCGCATCTGCTAATTTTTCAATAACAGCCTTGTCCCGACCTTCACTGAAATTAGGTACACATTCAACAACCTTATTCATTGAAACCTCACTTTCAAACGTATACAAAATCAAATGATAATGCCTGCAACTCTCAAGTCACATATCAAATCATTATCATAATAAAAACGAAGAAATTATGAAACCTTGAAAACAGATAAATGAAACTTTGCTAGCTTAAAGTGCCGGAACCGGGAATCGAACCCGGACAGCCACGAGGGCCGAGGGATTTTAAGTCCCTTGCGTCTGCCTATTCCGCCATTCCGGCATTTGGCGAGAAAAGGCGGCGATCGGATTTGAACCGATGAATGGAGGTTTTGCAGACCTCTGCCTTACCACTTGGCTACGCCGCCAAAAAAATGAGCGGGAGACGAGACTTGAACTCGCGACAATCACGTTGGCAACGTGAGGCTCTACCAACTGAGCTACTCCCGCCTGGACATCGTGAAGTTAGCATCAGTAACAGGTCTTGTCAATAATAAAATGACATATCCTGGGGGCTTAGTTGAAAGGCATTACGGATATGTTTTACATGGTAGTGAGCGGCATTTTTCGCAGGAGTCAATCCCAATACATCAAATCGGCACCACGTATGTTCGGGAACTTTTTCATGTGCCAAAAAAAACATCGCAGTTTTCACTATTCGTTTTTGTTTTTCTTTGTTTACGGCCAGGACCGGATTACCGAAATCTCTGGATTGCCTGAATTTTACCTCAACAAACACCAGGGTATCCGAATCCATAGCAATAATATCAATTTCACCAACGCGCGATCTGAACGGCGCTTCAAGGATATGCCAGCCATTCATCGTTAAATGGGTGACAGCATACTCCTCTCCCCTGTTACCTTCATACGTGTTAAATTGCTTGCTTCTACTCACAATTTCTAACAGAACCTTCCTGAAAGAACTTGTCGGAATCCTAATCAAACAAACCGGGGTACTGAATCACACCCCGGAAAGTTGTACGGTGAATTGGTGATGGACCATAATCGTGTATGGCCGCAAGATGTTCGACCGTGCCGTATCCCTTGTTTTTTATCCAATTGTATTGGGGATATCTGGCATGCCATGACACCATAATTCTGTCACGCACGACTTTTGCCAGTATACTTGCAGCGGCTATTGAATGCGACAGATTGTCCCCACTAACAATTGGAACCTGAAAAACTTCAAGGCCTGGTATGGTCAAAGCATCCAACAGAAGACAGTCCGGTATTTGGGGCAATTTCTTCAGCGCCCGGGTCATAGCAAGGCGTGTTGCTTCAAGAATGTTAATTGAATCGATCCTGGTGTTCTCGACAAGCCCCACGGCGGTAGCCAGAGCGGATTGTTTAATCAATCTGTAAAGCTTGATTCTTTTCAATGGAGCAAGTTGTTTGGAATCATTAACACCCGGTATAAACTGTTCTGGATACAAAACCACAGCAGCGGCAACAACTGGCCCTGCAAGAGCTCCACGTCCTGCTTCATCCAATCCCGCTATATATTTACAACCCTGTTCTGAGTATTTCCGTTCAAACTGTAAAACATCCCTGGCATGTTCGGGATGTTTGTTGTTGGATGGCGACGATATCAATCGACACGTTTTTCCGGAATTCGGGCGCTTTTACCGGAAAGTTTTCTTAAGTAGTAGAGTTTTGCCCGGCGGACTTTACCTTTACGCAGGACCTGCACTTTGTGTAGAAACGGCGAATTAATCGGAAATATCCTTTCCACCCCGACACCATACGATGTTTTTCTTAACGTAAATGTCGTCGCAATGCCCTTTTTACTAATGGCAATAACATCTCCTTCGAAAGGCTGTTTACGTTCTTTCTCACCCTCACGAATAATTGTTTCTATTCTGAGATGATCGCCCGGCGCAAAATCCGGAATATCTTTTCTTTGAAGTCTTTTTGTATGTACATTAAGTAATGAATTCATAAGCTATCACTCGCTTTCTTTATTCTTTTCACCGTCATTAGCGCCATCAGACGCGATGGGATACTTATCATTTTTATTCATTTGATTGCAAGTAAATAAATCCGGACGCCTCGTCTGAGTGCGCAAACGGGATTGTTCCTGGCGCCATTTATCTATAAGTGCGTGATTTCCTGATAACAACACATCCGGCACTTTTAATCCTCTATAGTTGCGGGGCCTTGTGTATTGAGGATATTTCAGCAAATTATTTTCCAGGGATTCGTGTGTCAGGGATTCCTGGTTACCTACTACTCCGGGAATCAGACGTGTCAGTGTTTCAATAATCGCCATGGCAGCTATTTCGCCACCAGAGAGAACAAAATCACCGATAGAGACGTCCATATCAACCAAATTGGTTCTAACGCGTTCATCAACTCCTTCGTATCTGCCACATATAAAAGCAATTCTGTCATATTGGTCCACAAAGCTGCGAGCGAGTTTTTGATTAAAGGGTATGCCTTGCGGACTAAGCAGCACAACAAAAGGACGCGGTTGTCCCATGTGTTCGATGCATTCAAACAGCGGCGCAGGTTTCATCAGCATCCCGGCTCCTCCACCAAACGGTGCATCATCGACAGAGCGATGCTTATCGGAGGTAAAATCACGCGGGTTATGGCAATATATTTCAATTGTCCGGTTTATCAGCGCTTGTCCCGAAAGACCGGATTCAAGAACTCCCGGAAATGTTTCCGGAAATATTGTTACAACATCAAACCGCATTATACGTCCGTTTCCAGCATGTCACGCATGGGTTCTATGATCATAATATTTCTATCCAGATCAACTGTTTTAACAACTGATTTTATAGCAGGAATCAGATATTCGACTGTCTGGTTACGAATCACATAAACATCGTTAGCACCTGTTTGCATGATCTCGACCAGCACACCCAGATGTTGTCCTTCGGTAGTTGAAACGTTTAAACCTTCAAGCTGAAAGTGGTAATAGGTATCTTTTGCTGTTGTTTTGAGTTGATTGTGCATCAACCAGACCGGCTTGTTGATAAGATGATGCGTGTCTTCCTGGTCAACAGGTTCTACTGGTTGAACCAGTATGCCTTTATGAATGTGTTTTACAATGTTAACGCCAATTTTTTTCAGATTGTCCGCTTTGTTTCCGATGTAGAGAGAGTGAATCGAGTCAAAACGTAATGCATTCGAGTTATGCAGTTGAACATGTAGCAAACCTTTATGTCCATGTTTTTTTTTTATTATTCCTACGCGGACATATTGAATAGTCATGTTGGGATCACCTTTTAAAAAATGACAAACCGGATCAGAGTTCGATAATTTCTAGAACTGTTCGTTTGCCGGCTTTTAAAGCTGCGGCATTGACCACAGTTCGAAGAGCTTTTGCGGTTCTTCCCTGTCTGCCTATAATTTTACCAAGATCTCCTGAAGCAACTTTCAGTTCCAGAATGGATGTCTGGTCACTTTCAATTTCGTTTACTTCTATTTTATCAGGATGATCCAGAAGACCTTGCGCTATGTAAAGTAACAAGTCTTTCACGTGCTTTGACCATCGAAGTATGGTTATTCAGATGGTAATTCTGATTGAGTTTTGCGTGCTTTTTTTATCAGAACAGCCGTTTTTTCAGTCGGTAAAGCTCCTTGTGAAAGCCAGTTGTCCACAAGCTCCAAATCAATTTTGATTTCCGGGGGGTCCTTGTGGGGATCATACGTGCCAAGATATTCGATTACTTTACTGCCCGGCGCTCGCAACTGATCAGCAACAACTATTCGATAAAATGCTCTTTTTTTTGCGCCGATTCTTTGAAGTCTTATTTTGGTTGCCACTCTTTGTTTCCTCCTTGAATACATCATCCAGTTCAATGACAAAGCTTCACTTTATAATCAAATCAAACGGGTTTGTCTACTGAAAAAACATACCCTTACCAATATTGAACTGCTTTTTGCCTCCCATTTTTTTAATATTCTTCATCATTTTTCGAGTCTGTTCAAACTGCTTCAAAAGCCGGTTTACATCCATCATTTCGGTACCGCTTCCGCGAGCAATACGTCGACGTCGGCTTGTGTTTATTATTTTCGGATGTTTTCGCTCCTCAGGTGTCATCGAATCAATGATGGCTTCAACTCGAGTCACTTCTTTTTCGGAAGGCATCATATCCGGCATTTTGGCGATTTTTCCCATGCCGGGGATCATGGACATGATTTGTTCCATTGAACCCAGTTTTCGAACCTGTCCGATTTGTTTTTTGAAATCATCCAGATTAAAACTGCTGTCCATGAGTTTTTGCTGCATGGTTTTTCTGTCTTCTTCAGAAATTTCTTTTTCGGCTTTTTCGATGAGTGACAGAATATCTCCCATGCCAAGAATACGTGAGGCCATACGATCAGGATGAAACGGTTCCAGTGGTGTTAATTTTTCGCCCACCCCAACAAGTTTCACGGGTTTTCCGGTTGCAGATTTTATTGACAAAGCAGCGCCACCCCGGGCATCACCATCCAGTTTTGTCAAAATGATACCATTCAAATCCAATTCTGTATTGAATGTAATGGCAATATTTACGGCATCCTGACCGGTCATGGCATCAGCGACCAGTAAAATTTCCTGTGGCTTTACCGATTCTTTTATTCGTTTCAGTTCATCCATCAACGCTGTATCTATATGCAATCGTCCGGCAGTATCCAGAATGACTGTGTCATATATTTCTGACTTGGCTTTTTCGACTGCATCTTTGCAGATATCCACCGGATCATATTCAGCTCCAGGCGCATAGACATCAACACCTATTTGTCTGCCCAGTGTTTTCAACTGATCGATTGCCGCAGGGCGATATATATCTGCGGCTACCAGGAGTGTTTTGCGGTTTTCAGATTTTATCATTTTTGCAAGTTTGCCGCATGATGTTGTTTTACCGGAACCCTGCAGGCCAGCCAGCATATAAACTGTTGGTGGTGCTGGTGATCGAGTTAGTGGAGCGGCTTCACGGCCCATGAGGTCTATCAATTCCTGATGGACAATTTTTACAACCTGCTGACCGGGAGTCAGACTTTTCATAACATCAGCGCCAACAGCCCGTTCCTGAACTTTGTTGATAAATTTTTTCACAACACGGAAATTGACGTCAGCTTCAAGCAGAGCGATGCGTACCTCACGCAAGGCTTCCGAAATATTGTTTTCGGTAAGCCGGGCCTGACCTTTCAGTTTTTTAAAAACGGATTGTAATCTGTCACTCAAGTTATCAAACATTCGTCTGTCTCCGAATTGCGAACACCGGCGCTTCTGCAAAGAAACTAGAAAAGGTGTTCATAATTGTCAAGAAAAGTTATTAACGTCATACTTACTGGCTTCGTCTTTTTGCCCGCATATCAATAATTCGTTTTGCTTGTGCAGAAAGAGCTGAAGGTATTTCTTTGGATTTGGCAACATCATTCAATGTGAATTCATTTAGACTACTCAGCATTCTTACAGATAGATCCAATGGTGTTTTCGGATTTAGAACCAGTTCGCGGCGAATCTGAACGGACTTGCCCCACTTTCTATGTTTGGCAATTGCTCGTAAAACATCTTCGTACACTTGCCGGTTACCGGCGATTAACATTATCTCAAATTCACTCATTTTCGGACCTTCTACAACAGCCACAGCAACTTTTTTATTCGGATCCGTTACCAGAATGTTTCGTTCCTGTTTTGTGCCCAGTTGCGCCAATATTAATTTCTCGGACGCCGCCATTTTCATCAATCTGACTCGGGTATCCTTCATCTGTTCCTTTTTGGCAAGCGCTTCCTCATCCTCTTCGTCCGTATCATCATCCATCATTACACCATGTTTTCGGCCCAACTCTGACAAGCTCTCTCCCAACCACTCCTCATCTGATGCCCTTGAGTCCGCTTCGTCTTCCAGAGTAATATCCAGCGCATCGTCAAAACCAATTGATTCCTCATCGCTTTCACCAGATTTTGATGTTCTGAAATCCTTAACAAATCCCTCGATATTCCATTCATCCTCCACATCACCAGTTGCTTCATCCTCATAGTCATCCGTATCATCCAGATCCTCATACTGATCGCCTTCAATACCTTCTTCCAACAACGCAAGCTCTTCGTCAGTCAGATCAATATCTTCCAGTTCAGCTTCTATCGCTTCTGCTGACAGTTGCTCCGAGGCCACATCCGTATCCAAATCGTCAATCTCCCGTTCTGTGTCTGTGTCTTCGTCAACAGTTGCGGTTTGAACCATGGTATCCTGAGCCGTATAACTCTCCTCCTGTTCGTCTTCGTAGATAACCTCAGCATCCAGATCAACATCAAATCGTTCACGAAATTCTTCCAGAGAAAACCGGGTGACTCTACTCAACATGCTGTTTTCAAGAAGTTTTTTAAGAATTAATGGATTTTCAAGCATTCGATTCCGGTTTTGTGCCAGTATTTCCAGAATAGATGGAGGTCCATATTCTGCAACAAATGCCAGTGTCTGATCTGAAACCATGCGATTCAGAATTAAAGGTTGCAACACTTCCTCGTCAGCTATTTTCATTTTTGCTATTTCATGCAGCAGTCTGGGTGACACATCACGTTGTGATGCAGCCAGAATAAGAAATCCTTTCGGCATTTCTGCAATACTGGCATTAAGCGCTTCACGAACCTTGATCTCGGGATCACTCACAAGATGACTCATGGCATGAACCAGCTCATCAGATTCCAATGGATACATTCCATCAGCTATCGCCATGCGTATTGCTAGTGAAGCTGTTCCTTTTTCAAGTTGTTTTATAAGGTCGTCAGCCATTTGGCTCCCTCCAGAATTGTAACCTTTTGACCGGATATCCAGTGTTTCAGACAGGTCTGAAAACCCAAAAAACACAAATCCTTTATATATTATATCCTGATATTAATCAGGAATAAAATGAATCATTTCAAAATCATCCATCCTGGAACACCAGGTGTTTTCAACATCACTGACCTGAACATCACCCGCTTTGTCAAACCATATCAGTGTTTTCTGATCTATTGAAAGCATTTCCGTGTTACCTGGAAAAAGCCCTTTCATAATTTCTGTGCCCGAATCGATTTTTCGGACTTTCATCCATGTGGGGGTGAGCGCTGATATATATATTTCTTTTGCATTGATCGGTAATGTCAGGATTTTATGATACGCTTCCAGCGTGTCATCATCCAACGATATCCCCTGTTGAAACCATGTTTCAAAAGCTGCCATCGCAGTGATGTAGTCTGTGGTAACATGTGATTCGATTCCGTTTTCAAAATTATAAACAATGTCAATTGTAACAGTCCGAAGCGCCAGAAAAAATATCATTCCGACAGCTATAACGAAAACTGGCACGAGTATTTGAATGCTGTTTTTTAGTGTTATTGGCGGGTTAGCCATTACAACAGTTTTGGAAGCTGTTTGTGGCCGGTTACTTATATGATGAAACTCCAACATTACAATATCAGGGTCAAGTCCCAGTTTTTGAGTGTAAATTTTTAACAGACCCCGTACGACCAATCTGTCTGAAAACGCGTCATAGTGACCCGCTTCAAATTTTTTTAGTTGAGATACAGAAAATTTGGTTTCTTTGGCAAACGACTCAATACTGATACCCCGTATTTCACGCTCGAATCGCAAATCGAGATGATAATCAAACGGACTTCGATCATTGCTGATCATGCATCTCTCCTTTTTGAGCATTCGGATTATCAATTGCATTTCCGATCAGATTGCGTATTTTTGAGCTGCTGTTTTTGACTCGGGCGATTTCCATCAGATTTTTATCAACATGCCTGTTCTTCATCCAAACCAGGGCAACTTGGGGATCAGTCATTGTAATTCCAATAAAATACAATAGTTTTTTGGATGGTGAACCAGCTAATTGAATCAAATCACTTTTTGAGAATGATTGAACTCTTTGTTTTGCGACGAACGAGGCAAGGTTCTGGTGATTAGGATTCAATACGGGTGAATCGGTCAGGTCCATGAGCAGTGGCAGTGTTATTTTTTCAAACACACGGCGTCGCGATGCATATCCAAGGTTATTGTGATGTGCCAGCAGTCGCATGACCTGGGGATTTCTTCCCCATTTTTCGTCACTCATAACCATTTCAAGTTTATTGGAACTACAGGTTGATGGAGCCAAAAACTGCAACAACTCCTGTTCGGCCAGTCGGAAATTGGTCAGGGCTGCTTTGAAGATTCTGGAGTCCTTTTCGGCCATCAAAACAGGAAGAAAGCCCGGTGGGCCTGTTTTTGCAAGTGTAATTTTTTCTCCGAGCCGAATATTTTCCAGGCGGAGTTTCAGATAGTTAACCGCTGTTTCGCGCAGGATTGGATGCAACGTCACTTTTTTAGCAATAACAGCCAAATCTCTAATCATCATATCTTGAAGCAATTTTATAGTGATGTTTCGTGGAGTAACCGGATAAAGAATCAATTCCAGTTTAATCCTGTAATCTTTCATCCATTTTTTATTTGAACTGACAGTAATTATATGAGTTTCATTAATGCTTTTTTTTCTAATCAGTTGCACTACCAGTCCAGATGTCATATTCGGGTTTGCCAGCATTTTTCCTATTATTTCAGAATTTGTAGTATGTACCAGTCTGGATAAATCACTGATACTGCCAGATTCTGCAAGATTCAACCGCTGACTATGGGTTATTCTTTGAGTCATTGTCCTTGTTTCGCTGCAAACCGTTTTGGCCCGGGACAGTTTCAGAATATGTAATCATTGCATCATTACGCAGATCCTGAAGGAGGTTATCCATTCGTTCCTGCATAAGTGTTTCTTCGATTAGTTCACGTATCAGAGAACGTATCGGATGATTTTCCGGGACCGCTTTGACAGGGTCATCAAACTCTGTCAACCCAAGTTCCAACTGTTTTTCAATAATATATTCATCTTCCATGTCCCTGTTTACCCTGACAAAAGGGCGAATTCTTTGACTGATGTAAACATCAAGAAGCAATTGATTGCGCACATATAGCCGCCAGAATTCCTCATCCAGACCCTGTTTTTTTAAAAACTCCATACGTCTGGATTGTCCTCCATATCGTGTGTCCAGGTCAGATATGCGTTTCTGAATTTCGGTTTCAGTAATAACCCCGGTAACAAAACGTCTTGCCTGATTTAAAAGCAGTTCGCGATCAACAAGGCGCTCAAGGATAGTATCCCGGGAAGTCTCAACAGTGGTTCGACTGGCATATTCTGCTTCAAACTGTAGAAGCTTCATTTCAAACTGAATATCACTTTCAAGAATAACATAACCATTTACCGTTGCTGCAAATGCATCAATAAAAACACGTTCAGCCATGGCAGCAGAACCAATCCACCCAAAGCATACCAAAGCAACCATTATACAAACGGAACGACAAGGGTTTCGTTTAATCCTGTATGTTAACTGTCTTTTACGCGTTCGATACATGCATACACATTGTGATGATGAATGGATTCAAGGTTTTCAGACTCAACCCGATAATATCGGATTCCGTCAATACCATCAAGTTGATTGGATATATCCCGCACAATATCTTCCACGAATTTCGGTTTTTCATGTGCTCTGTCCATAACAGCCTTTTCGTCAACACGTTTCAAAACAGTATAAACCGGTGATGATGCACATGATTCCACCAGGGAGACAATATCTTCAATCCAGATCAATTTATTGCATTTTATTCTGACTGACACTTCGCTTCGTTGATTATGCGCGCTTTTTCCGGGTGATAACTCGCGTGAGCATGGACAGAGGTTCAACACGGTAACATGTACTTCAAGATAAAACTGTATTTCATTATCTGGTCCGTGAGTGCCTTCAAACAGACAGCGGTATTGACGCAACCCTTCGGATTTGCTGACCGGAGCTTCACGGTCTATAAAATATGGAAACTCCAGTACGATATGGGCAGTTTGGGCTTTCAAGGATGATTTGATAGATATCAGTATATCTTTAATTTTATGCGGAGTTATTCGTGTGCGGCCAACCTTGTTTAAAACCTCCAAAAAGCGGCTCATATGAGTTCCGCGGAAATGTTTTGGCAGTTCAACAGACATTCTTATTTTTGCAACCGTATGCTGTTCGCCATATTTTTTATCCATGACAACAACCGGATACGACAAATTGGTAACTCCAACCCTGTCAATAGTTTTTCCGTTTTTAATAACCTGAGACTGGATATCCGTGTCCATCAATCAGTCTCCCGATAGGTAACTGAACTTCCCGGGGATTCCCATACGGTGACTTTTGAAATCGTTAACTGCGGCATATCTGTCATTTGCAGCAAGCGGTTTTTAACATCGTTAAAAATATGCTTTGCGATCCGTTCACATGATGGATTTTCGTTTTCGAACAATTTCAAATCATTCAGACAGGTATGATCAAAAACGGACAGAACATCTTTCAACATTTGTTTTGCTTTACGAAAATCAATTGCAAGTCCGAGTTTGTTCAGACAATCGGTTTTTATCGATACTGCCACACGCCAGTTATGACCGTGCAGTTTTTCACAATTGCCATCATATTCTTTCAGCCGGTGTGCTGCGGCAAAATCTTTTTCAACAGTTATTTCATACATTTGGCAAACCTCCACAATACAATTTGAATGTAACTGAAACTGTCTTGAGCTGCAAGATTGAAAAAGCGTTTCTGTGCTGTTAATATTCGGTCTTGTGAGTGAGCTTCGTTATGACATCAAACACCAATTGGGCATTCTGAAACGCATCTTGACATATGTGCGTCCATACAGGGGCCGCCTTATTCTGGGTATTGCTTTTAGCGCGTTATCCGGTATTTTCGGATTCAGTCCGGTTGTCATGTTACAGCAGTTGCTGGATAGATTCATTGAACAACGGGAACTTATTAAACTGTGGCAAATCTATCTATTCTGTTTTGCTATTATATTTGTTTATATTCTTAAGGGTGTTATTACGTACGCTCAGCAGTATTTACTATCTTTTGTTGGCCAGCGAGTCATCATGGATGTTCGGAATTTAACATTCGAATACGTCAGCAGTCTGCCGTTAAGATATTTTAAAGGTAAGAAAAGCGGTGAACTGATTTCCAGAATTCTGAATGATATTGCACTGATGGAAATGGCCGTATCGCATGCTCTTGGCAGAGTTATACTAAGCATATTTTCGTTTTTTCCGCCCTTAATTGCGGTCTTCTACATTTCATGGCGAATGGCATTCGTGTCTCTTTTTATTCTACCTCTTACACTGTATCCAATCATGAAATTCGCGCAAAAACTCAAGTCGGTGTCCTCCATTGGTCAGGCTCAGATTGCAAATATCACATCCACCATGCATGAGGCTTTTTACGGGATACAGATTGTCAAGGCATACAACATGGAGGAATTTGAGCACAAACGTTTTCGAAAATCCAACAAGGCATACTATAACGAAATGATGCGTGCTGCGCGTGTTGCGGCGTTGTCACCTTCATTAATGGAACTGATTGGCGCCATAGCCGCGGCTGTTATTTTCGCCATGGGACTTAGTCAGGTTATTGAAGGCACGATGACCAGCGGTTATTTATTCGCGTTTCTTACGTCCCTGTATTTAATGTATGATCCGATAAAGAAAATATCACGTTTGAGTTATGAAATTCATCGAGCGATTGCCGGAGCCGAAAGAATTTTCGAATTGCTGGATACTGAATCGGATATTATTGAGAAAAGTGATCCACTTGTTTTATCGAATGTATCCGGAAAAATTACTTTTAAAGACGTTTCATTTTATTATGAGCCCGGGCAGCCCGTTCTGGATAACATAAACATTGAGATTTCTTCAGGCGAGACGATAGCAATTGTTGGTGCGTCCGGTGTTGGTAAAAGCACGTTGGCAAACCTTATTCCACGGTTTTACGATCCCACTGAAGGAGTGATTCTGATTGATGATATTAACTTACGGGATATATCATTAAGATCACTTCGGGATCATATTGGTATTGTTACCCAGGAAACGATTTTATTTAATGATTCAATCCGCACTAATATTACCTGCGGAGTCAAGACGGTTGATGAAGCCGATATTATCAATGCTGCCAAATCAGCGTTTGCTCATGATTTCATCACAGCGTTGCCACTGGGATATGAAACAGTTGTCGGTGAGCGCGGTGTATCGCTTTCGGGGGGACAGCGTCAGCGTATTTCCATTGCGCGAGCCTTGCTGAAAAATCCGCCGATACTGATATTGGATGAAGCCACATCCTCACTGGATTCGGAATCGGAAAACCTGATACAACAAGCTTTGGATACTTTGATTCAAAACCGGACAACAATTGTGATTGCGCATCGATTATCCACAATTAGAAAAGCCAATCGTATTTTTGCTATGGAAAATGGCAAAATTGTCGAAACGGGTAATCACGATGAATTGATGGCAAAGGATGGCGCTTACCGGCGCTTGTATCAGATTCAGTTTCCGGACTGATATCTTTATAGTCCTGTCCATCTATAATCCTGACAATTACATATCAGATATGCCATCTTTATTTCTGGTTGTCGCTGATGGTCCTGTACCAAGTTAAAAAGGCTTCTTTGACAGTTTCGGGTAATGATTCAGCGCTTTCAGTTATTTTGTTCGGCGTTTCTTTTTTTTTCGTTTGCTGTTTTTTGGGGTCTTGTTTTTCGTATGATAAGGATACACGGGTACTGAGATATTTTACTATGGCATCCGGGCGATTCATATCATTTGCCATATGATTTATTCTGGCTAAAATAACATCAGACACCTGTTCTAACTTACTGACCCATCGTTGATCATCAATGGTGATACAAAGTCGACCGTTTTCAGAAAATTGTATTGATGTGATGTGGTGGCTGATGATCTCTCCGGCAGAAATTTCAAACAGAAGCTGGATCAATACTCGGCGGTTTTCCGGTGTTGCAGGCATGGCTGCCAATAAACTCGCCAGATCCTTACGGGTCCCATTAAGATGTGCCTGAAATGTCATTTCAGGTTGTATTCCTTGATTTTATATTGAAGCGTTCGAACACTAATACCCAGCATTTCAGCCGCCTTTTTTCTGTGCCCGTCAACAGATTCCAGAGTTTTCCTGATTAATTCTTTTTCAATATCGGTAATTTTCATTCCGGGTCTGATCTGACTGGAGTGGTCGGCATCATCATGTTTGGCTTTTTCCAACCTGGAAATACCCTCACCAACTGTCTGTTCCTGATGTATTTCCGGAAACGATTCCGGCAAAATAATGTTCGATGTTGCAAGAATAATAGCCCGCTCAACCGAATTGCGCAATTCTCTGACATTGCCCGGCCAGGAATAATTGCTTAAAAACTCCAGCGTATCATCGGCAAATTCCAAATCCGGCCTGTTATACCGCAAGGTAAATTCACGTAGAAAGGCAATAGCCAAAACCGTAATATCGCCTTTTCTTTCACGTAACGGCGGTATATGTATCGGTACTACATTTAAGCGATAATACAAGTCTTCTCTAAATTTACCCTCTCTGGTCAAAGCCTCAACATCTTTATTTGACGCGGCCAGAATTCTGACATCAACCGATATAAACTCACTTCCACCGATACGATGAAATCCGTTGTCTTCAAGAACACGTAAAAAACGTGACTGGTTCTCCAGGCTCATTTCTGTCACTTCATCAAGAAATATAGTGCCGGTATTCGCCTGTTCAAAACGTCCTTTCCTGGTCGAATGCGCGCCGGTAAACGCTTCACGTTCATGTCCAAACAATTCATTTTCCAGCAGTGTTGGAGGCAAAGCAGCGCAGTTGACAACGACAAACGGTTTGTTTTTGCGATTGGAGCGATAATGCAGCGCACGAGCAATTACTTCTTTTCCGGTGCCGCTTTCACCCTGAATAAAAACCAGGGCATCCGTATTGGCAACTTTTTCAACCTTTTCATAAACACTGCGGATTTCCCTGCTTTTACCTACAATTATTGACGGATCATATTCCTGAACCCGACTTTTGAGCGCTCTGTTTTCCAGCTTAAGCTTTCTGAGCTCGCAGATATCTTTTACTATATTGCGCAATCGAGTGTTATCAACCGGTTTTTGAATAAAATTGGTCGCCCCTGCTCGCATTACTTCAACCGCTTTTTGCACATCACCAAACGCTGTTATCATGACGACATCCGTTTCGGGCTGATTGGTTTTTATCCATTCAAGCAATTCCGAGCCAGACACTTTACTCATTTTTTCATCGGTCAATACAATATCATACGGATGAAGCGATTTCTTAATCTTCAAAATCGCATCTTCACCAGATGCGGCCATATCAATCAGATAATTGGGAGAGTTTCCCAGTAAAATGTCCTTGAAAGCTTCACGTATTTTCTGCTCATCATCAACTATTAGTATTCGCCATTGCATATCGTATATCCTGTAATATTTTGCTATCATAGCAAAGTCATATTGGCTGACATTTCCAGTGGAAAGATTATATAAAAACATCAGGGAGCGCAAGAGATGAATCAATATTGTTCAAAACCCGTTTTTTCAGTCAAAGCTCCCGGGCGGATTTGTCTTTTGGGTGAACATCAGGATTATCTTGGTCTTGAGGTTATTTCGGGAGCTATGAACCTTTGTGTCCAACTGACTGCCGAACCCTCAGATCAGAAACGCAAGCTGCACGTTCAACTGCAAAACACAGGTGAAAACCTGATTATGGATACATCGGAATACCTTGAACCAGACGGACGTAACTATCTGCAAAGCGGGTTGAATGTGATGTTGTCAAAAGGCTGCCGTTTTACCAGCGGATATAACATCACGGTTTCCGGTGATTTACCAATAGGAAAAGGTGTTTCCAGTTCATCGGCCCTGTGTGTTGGATGGATAAAACTTCTGGCTGCGATTGCTGATAAAACTATTGATCTGGATCCTTTATTGACCGCACAGCTTGCATTTGAAAGTGAGGTTGTCCGGTTTGGTGAGCCGGGAGGCATGCAGGATCATATCGCATCAGCAATTGGTGGTCTGCTTCACCTTAACTTCAGGAATACTCCCGATCAGTTGCCAGAAATAAAACATCTCAATCCGATACCTGCCGGTTTTCTTTTAGTTGACTCAGGTAGTTCAAAAGATACGCTTGGCATGATAAGCCGTATACGAAACACAGTCCACCATCAGTATAAATCTTTGTTTCCCGGAAATACTTTTGATCCTGGAGAGATCCGTGTGTCAGATCTTCCAAATCCTGAAACCGACTCTGCCGTTGAGTTTAAAGAACTTCGAGGAACACTGGAAAATCTGGCGCTGACGCGAAAAACCGTATCATCCTGGCCGGTAAAATCTGACGAATTTCACAAATTTCTGCCGCCGCTGATAAACACACACCATCAAATTCTTTCTTCTTGCATAGGGTCTTCTACTCCGGCTATCGATAAATGTATCGGCAAGTGTCTTGATGCAGGAGCTTCCGCAGGCAAGGTAATTGGTTCGGGAGGCGGGGGATGTATTCTTGTATATGCTCCGAAAAATACGGATCGTGTATGCCGGAATTTGAACCGGGATGGTATAACATACAGAAAAGTTCATTTTTCATCGGGTGTGTCGTTACGCAGCCATTGAGTTGTCCTCTATAGATGACATTCAGCATCGGGGTATCTGTTTATTCGGAGCTGTGTTGATATAACCTATTGATATTAAATGCTTTTAAGTTTATCAAAAGTCTTGGCATGGCGTTTGCTTATTTCAATTGGCGAGTCAGGAGCCGGAATAAACCGGCCGATTGGCAAGGAGGTAGATGATGAAACGATCAGCAACACTCACCATTATTTTAGCAGCAGCCATGTTCATGTTTATCGCTGAGTTAAATGTTGGCGCATATCATAGTGGCTCCGGAGGCGCCTGGCACTATCCAGGAGGTTCCAGCCAGTATGATTATTATGGGAGCCAATCATCGGGTTTTTACAGTTATGGAGCCATCGATTTTCGGGCGGCTTTATCGCCTTATGGTATGTGGCAGTTTCTTCCTGAGCTTGGTGGCCATGTCTGGATACCGTATGTTCCCAGTGGCTGGCGTCCGTATTCTTTTGGTGCGTGGACATTTACTGTTCATGGCTGGACATGGGTTTCTTACGAACCCTGGGGATGGATACCGCATCATTACGGGAACTGGGTTTTTCATCCGATGTATCGATGGGTATGGGTGCCCGGTTATACATGGGCTCCGGCACGCGTTATTTGGGGTTATTTTAACGGATATTATGGATGGGCGCCGTTACCTCCACGTCACACGGCCTTTTTCAGTTATCACAGAAGCTATTCACGTAATCGCAGCTACCATTGGTATTCCAGGTCTCATTCATCACACAGCCGGTATTCAGGACGGCATTCCAGTGGCCATCCGAGCGGTCGTTCCGGCAGTCAGTATTCAGGGAATGAACACTATGAATGGATTCCGAATGACGCCTGGGTAATAGTTTCAAGCAATCAGTTTATGAGTGACAACATTGCCGAGGTGGCGGTTCAGCCGGGGCGCAATATGCAGATTATTGATAACAGATCGTTCAGTTACAGAGTTGATGCGCCTGCAAAATCCTCAATTGAACGGGATGTGCGCAGATCAATTCCGCAGACACCTGTGGATGAAGTACGTAAAACGGTGAACGGAAATGAAATACAAGTTGTTCGACCTCGCCAGATTGAGCCGGCAAGATCCCGAAAAATGAATTCGGTTCAGCAGCAGTTCAGACCCGCAGACATCCAGAATTATCAACGGTCTCAGTCACTGTCACGTCAACAGCGTGAGTCTCAGTTAGAGCCTTCCAGGCAACCGCAGCAGACAGCGCCGTCTACACGCCCGCAGCAACAACAGCCCGCTCCACAGCAATACCGGCCGGCTCCTCAGCAGTATCAGCCTTCATCACGGCAGCAACAGCGAGCTCCAGGCGTTCAACCCCGACAACCGTCATCACCACAACAGCAAAGCGCTCCACCCGCACGAGTTCAACCACCGTCAGCACAGCCACAACAGGCAACGCCACCCGCTCAACAACAACAGCCCTCTGCAACTCAACGACGCACTCGACCGTCCGGTAGAAATGTTCAGCCGTCTGAGTCAGCCGACGAAGATAAAGACAGCAGTTCGGGAGCTCCAGCATTAAATAGAAATTAAACTACTTTAAATCGAGAAATGGTCTCGATGAATTAACAACTACTCCAGCTTGATTCACCGGTCGCACAATGTGGCCGGTGAATTGTTTATTCCGGGTAACTGGTAAACAGGCGTCCCCATTTGGATTCGTTATAGATTTTATTCATGAGAGGTTTACCTTTGAGAGGCCACCAGATTTTATCATGGTAAAAGAAGGATCCAAAAACAAACATGTACACCAGTGGTGTATGGAAGAAAAAACGTTGAAGAGAGCGCAGTGGTCCAAACCACATCAGGTCGCCGATTTTGCTGGCGGCATTGTCTCCAACTGTGAAATTGAAGTTGACTTTGGAGATGTCTTCACCAATAACTTCGATATGTTCAGGGTCGCCCACGCCGAGACCTCGTTCATGAGCCAGCCGAATGCATTTAATGTCTTTCAGTGGATTGAATCCCATCAGTTTGGCTGAAATGGCATCAATCGCGACAGAATCTTCTGAAGCAAGCATATAGTCTTTTTCGACCGGTATCATTGTTCGCGGTCCCGGGCCGTTGCCACACAGCGTCCCATCCATGACCGTAAAAATACCCGTATGTATTTCCTTCTGTATCATCAGCAAATCCACAAGCGTCTGATGAATCACACTGTGCGTGTAATGGCGCCGAGTATTCAAAAGACCACCAAACGCATTTTTCATAGCTCCGGTCATATTGGTGTATATATGACATTTGACAGTCGGTAAATGAATGATGGAACGGCCGTGAAAATAGTCAGGTATCAGAATTCCGTTAGGAAAAATTTTGTGCAGGACAAGCGTTTCGCCTTTCGGTTGGTAAACCGACCAGGTTATATCCTCTTTTTTAAAATTGTACAAAACCGGTATTTTATGATTCCGGAATATCGGGACATACCGGTTCAGCTTCTCACCCTTGAATGCGTTCGTCACCACTGTTTCATTCTGGACAGCGGATATATCTGTATAGCCATTTTCCTTCAAACACTGAATAGTGGCTTCCAATTGCCACGGTGTCGTATTTGCCGACAAGAACGGAAAATGCCATGAAATGTTGTCTTTCAGGATAACCGGTTTATCGACCGGTAAATGATCTTTCAGACCCGCATCCATCATGATGGATTTAGTATCGTTTAAAACTGTCTCAGGTTTTGTTTTCACTATCGCAACAACAGATTTTTGACTCATTTTATAGCCCTCCGGTCAAACTGAGCAGACGTTATCCAAATCAAGATAAAATTTCAATGATTAAGTGTTTGTCGTCATTTCGTTATCAAACAACCACTCATGAATAGCTTTCGTCAAAATCCGGTATATTTCTGCATATTCCGGAAATTGATTGTTCAGATGGGTCAGGTGCGCATTGATTGTTGACTGATCTTTGCGAGCCGCTGGACCGGACAGCGCTTTTCCAGGGTCATTTCCGGCCAGATTGCGGACAACGCTGTTCAGCAAGGCTGTCAGAATATTTCGAGTCACATTCCTGTCCAAACCGGTTTCAGAAAGAATATCAGTTGCCATTCCGTGCATCAAAACGGGAAAATTTGACGCAAATACAGCCGCAGCATGATACAATACTCTTTTATCTTCAGGTATTTGAAAAGGATAACCACCCAATACATCAACCAATACTTTGAGTCGTTCAATCGTTTGTATTTGCCCGGTTAAACAAAACCCGACCTCTTCAAAACCGGCGGCAGTGTCCGGATTCGGAGGAAACGCCATTAACGGATGAATTGATCCGAATAATATATGCGGATATTTTTGAAGCAGACTCTGATTCCATTGGTGCATTCCACTGGTATGCGCAAGAATAGTGTTGTCAGAGCGCTGGATTGTAGACAAAAAGGTTTCGGCAGCCGTATCTATCATTCTGTCTGGAACTGATACTATCACAATTGAACAATCATCCAGTGCGGATGGTTCGGTTTCCGGGTGGTTCGTAACAAATTCAAAAAGGCGTTTAATTGCTGAGATATCAGTATCATAAACGGCTTTAACAGGATAACCGAGGCGTTCCAGGCGAATGGTCAGGAATGTGCCGACACGTCCCAGACCGATAATGCCAGTTGATGTCAGACTCAGCAAGTTGCTGTTCATTAATCTGCACCTCCATTCTGCTGTGAAATGACAGATTGATCACTTCATTAAACGCTTTTACAGGGTTTAATTCAAGCCCTGAATAAGTCATTGCGCCAAGGAAGAATGACTGTATCGGTCTTCATATTGACATTTATCACAGGGTATTTAATAATTTCTTACACTTTGCTGTGCGGATACACCGTTCAGCCTGACAGAAAGGTTTCAGCCGGAAAGGTGTTCTTATGGATAACTTGGCCTTAATTATTGTCGGTTCAGTCAGTCTTCTTTTTGTGGTTATGGTTATTCTGTTTGTTTTAACTCAGAAAAAACAGGATAAAAAAGAAGCGGAACAAAATCGAGAGATACTTGAAAAACTGACGATTGACATAAAGAGTTCGACAGAAGATTTTGAAGATCCTGATAATGCAAAGGAACATGTGCCTGCCACGGACCAGAATGATTCTGCTGTATCGGAACATTCAGATTCCATGAACGTTGTCGCTGAATCAGAAAAGAAATCGGAGTCTGAAGATAAAGTATCTGACGAAAAGGAATTAGACGTTGAGCTTGAGGATGAACCAGCGGATACTACCAAACCTGAACCGGTGGTATCGGTTGATATTGATTCTGAAAACGAGATTGTGTTCGAAGAAGAAGATAAAACGCGAAGCGTAGATTCACAACATGCTGAAGATAACATCAATAAACATCAGGACAACAAAACTCCTACGAGAAAAAGTAAACAAAAGAAAGATAATCAGGTTTCAATTGATGATGATATTTTTGAAATGGTTGATGCTGCGGAGGTTAGTGTCAGTGATAAGAACGCAGATGATGTTGAAGACGCCTACGATCTGGATTTGTATTTTGAAGAGACTTTGAAAGCCGACCCGCCAAAAAGCAAACAAGGCCCGCCATCAGATACCGATTCCAAAAATGATATTGATGAGCTGGAAGCCTTGTTTCAGGCCAGTCACAAAATTGAAGACAAGGTTTTGGCTAAAGATAAAAAATCCCCAACTGACAAACTTGAACCACCGGCAAAAAAAGAATCTGAAAAGCCAGCAGAATCTAAAACCGTTACCGTTAAATCAAAACCTCCGGAACCGTTAACCAAACCCCCCGAACCAGCAGAAAAAGCAGTATCCCCTCTGGTAACACGAGGTCCCTATGTACCGGAAGAACCCCGCTTTGATCCTGAAAATCAGAAACGGCATGACAAAGCCAGGCGAATCGCCCGGGTAATTGTTAATGATATTCGAAACTACAACCCGGAAAACCTTGCTGAAGGCATTCGTATCGGGAATATAATGAAAACACTCGGTAAAGAAGTTGAAAGGGGTCGCTTGCTATATATTAAACGTGTTCCCCATGATATTGTTAAAGAAACCAACTATTACCGGGAAGCTCTGGTTAAGATTCTTGCCGATGGACAGACAGAGCTTCTGGGACTTTGATAAAGAATAAAATAACATAGAAATAAGGACCCGAACCGTGATTGAACCAGGACCAATAAATTGGTTTGCGGCATTTATAATTGTGGTTACTTATAATATCTTTTTTTCATACGTAATATTGATAATTATTATCCCGTTTAAAGCTTACAAATTTCAGTTAAAGTAATGCTTCAACATTTTATTTGAGTAATTTCTACCCAGCTCATCAAAATCTAACAATTTGAAAGGGTATCTTAACAAATTGGCAAGTTATAAACAGGTTATCAACATTTTTTGTGGACAATATATAAAAGACAATGAATTGTGTAACTCCAATAAATCAATAAGTTACGGATATGTATGTTTTTTGATTTGAGTTGGGCTAAAAACATTGTTGATAATGTGGATTTTAGCTTTCAAATCCTTTATTCATAACGTTTTTGTTAAACCTGCTCTTTAAAAAACGGTTATTGTGTCAAATTACGATCGAATCCCAAGATATTGTTAGGGGTGTGTGGCAGATTGGGTCAGTGTTACCAAAAGTCTTCTGCGAAACTGGATATATTGCATATTAACTATAATATTAAAACATTCTGAAAATGCGTATTTGCCAGCAGACCTTTGTCCCTGGTTTTGGTTTTGGCGATATCTTCTGCAAACTGGATTGCCTGTTGCTCAGATTCGGTTTGCAGAACTATTGTCCATAGGACGCCATTTTCAGTATTGGCTACATGTTTTCCTGCATCATACAACGCATGCAATGTTTTCATTGCATTTTTACCAGCTCTGTCTTCTCTGTTGCGAACAAGAACATGGATAACATATCGGCCATCTTTCATTAATTTTGCGGAAAACGAATCGTTTGTATTGGAAATAATGCGGTATGAGTGTTTGTTAAAGTTGACAAAAACCCTTGTGTTTTCGGCCAGTTCCTTAACAATTGATTCCGGGTTGTTTTGATCGCTATCCAATTCCAAATCAATTTTCCACCAGTCCTGTCGTGTCAATCCGACAACAATATCTGAGTAATTCATATCATGTATCAGTGTTTGATAAGCAGTTTCAGCAACAGCATCGCGGGTTTTCAGGACGGTTGTCAGAATATATGAGTATTGTTTCATTGCAAGTCCCCTTTTTCGATGAACTTTTTCATTGACAGAAAAAATGTCAGTCCTGGAGCAGATTTTCTTAAAGATGAGAGTGTCCTGGTTTTGATGCTGGCATATTCCAGATCGCGTGGAATCTGGCGCATCCAGGCGCCTCGTTCAGGATGCGGCATAAGCGCCAGCACATTTTTTTCGCGATTGTATACGCCGGCCAGATTCATCAGCGCCCCGTTTGGATTTACCGGAAACATATCCAGAATATCTCCTTTGGCCGTACAGTATCGAAAACCGGCCTGGCCGAACCGACAGAGTTTCTCCGGCATATCCGTTTCATCTGTAACAAATCGTCCTTCGGCGTGTGCAACTGGTATCGGTATCACCTGTTTGGGCTCAAACAGCAGGCTGAACGCTCCGGGACGCTCATCGGCTTCGTTGCGGATATAAACCCAGTCACAATGGTATCCCTCTTTTCCGGCGACTTTATTGTCTGCCAGCGCCATACGTATTTTCATATCAGGTCCCGGAACAAGCCCTGTTTCGACCAGTATCTGCGCGCCATTGCATATACCCAGAACCGGTTTGCCGGTTTGAGCTTCCTGCACCAATGTTTCACAGATGGCTTTTTTAGCTGCAACAGCGCCAGCACGTATTCTGTCCTGATAACTGAAACCACCCGGAATGACATAACCATCAAATTGGTTCAACTCTGATGCCGGACGATTCCAGCGAAAAACCTCTGGATGCATACCGGCATATTCAACAACCGCGGCTGTCTCATATTCACAATTCGTTCCGGGAAACTGCAAAACGGCTATTCTAATACTTCCGAAACTCATAACGAACTCTCCTCCAAACCATGAAACCAATCATAAAGTAATGCTTTAATATCTGAGTCTATCTTATCCTGTCCATTATGTTTTATTACCATTCGAGATGTGTCATTAACGTGTCCGATGGTCACAGCATATGCGTTGTGTTCTTTACATGTATCAAGTATTTTTTGTGTGTTGTCCGGTGTTGTTTCAATGACAAACCCACCTGTTTCGGTGAACAGATAATGATCTATCGGCATATCGGTCTTCTCCACTTCAGCTTCGATTCCGAAGATCGGAGGGCGTCGGTGGCTGAACAGCATTTCTGCCAGTGTTACTGCCAGTCCGCCATCGGCAATATCGTGACACGCGTTCACCAGGCCTTTTTGGATGCAGTCGGCGACAGCATGCATATCGATGCATTCGTTTTCCCAGTCAACAGTCACCGGTTTTGTTCCAGTCGCTTTATAAACATCCCGGTAATATGCGCTCCCGCCCATTTCATCGCGGCGTTGTCCAACCATGATCAGTGTGTTCCCGACAGCGGTTACGTGTTGTCCGATAGCCTGTGAGTAATCGTCCATTGTTCCGACGCATGCGACAATTGGCGAAGGTTTAATTGCCTGTCCCAGGGCTGATTCGTTGTAGAAACTGACGTTTCCCGAGACAATCGGCACCGGTTCATGTTCGGTTCCGATCTGCCACAGGTTGCGGGCGGCATCGGCAATACCCTGGACACCTCGCACAAATTGCCAGTATGCTTTCGGTTTTTCCGGATTGCCGTAGCATAAACAATCCGTCAGCGCCCGGGGTACAGCTCCGGATGCGATAACATTCCTCATGGCTTCAGCTACTGCACACGCGCCACCCCAATACGGATCGAGTTCACCGATAAACGGATTGCCGTCCACTGACAGGGCGATTCCTGCCGCTGACTGTTCTGTCAGTTCAAGTGGCGCCATAACCCCGGCATCGGCTTCACCGGGCCGCAATACCGCCATTCCCTGAACTTCAGTATCGTAATGCCGGTAAACGGGATACCGGCTGCAGACATTCAACGATTTCAGTATTGTTTTCAGCGCTGTATCAAGTTTGGACGGCGCGGTTTTGTCCGGTTCATTCCCTATAAACGGCGCGGGGTCTGCTTTCCGGTCATATAATATCCCCGATGTCACCTCATGGATGGGCGCTTCACAGACAGTCTCGTTTTTATAGACCATATGGAAAACGGGGTC
>PWNJ01000055.1 GCA_003558985.1 candidate division CSSED10-310 bacterium | reverse complement strand
CCTTCCGAATTGCTCTCACCAGTAAAACTCACAGTAATTGATTCAACTCCGCCAAGATTTTTATCCAGATTATCAGGAGTATCAACAGCGACCAGCCGCCCTTTATTTAAAATGATAACTTTTTCACACAACTGTGACACTTCAGGTAGTATATGCGATGAAAGAATAATTGTTCTTGTGCCGCCAAGACTTCTGATCAGTTCACGTATTTCGATGATTTGTCTGGGATCAAGGCCGGTTGTAGGTTCATCCAGAATTAAAATATCGGGATCATTGACCAACGCCTGGGCAAGACCCAATCGTTGACGGTAACCTTTGGAAAGGTTGCGGCATAATTTGTTTTCGACGTCTTTCAGGCCGCACTGATCAACAACCCGACGTAACTGTGGTTTTCTGTTTTTTGGTTCAACCTGTTTCATTTCTGTAACGAAGGTCAGGTATTCGCGAGTTGTCAAATCACGGTAAATCGGCACAGTTTCAGGCAGATAGCCAATGCGGCGCCTGGCTTCCATTGAATGATCGCTGATGTCCATACCGGCAATGCGGGCGACACCATTGGTTGGAGTAAGATATCCGGTCAAAATACGAATCGTTGTGGTTTTACCAGCTCCATTTGGTCCAAGAAACCCAAGGATTTCGCCTTTATTCATCTGAAAAGACAAATCATCCAGCGCCAGTGTTTGTCCGAATCGTTTGGTCAGGTTTTGAACCTCAATCACCAGAAGACCTCCTTAAAAGTATATCGACGGAGTGGCAGATTGCCAGCTTCCGTCGATATATATCACAAACGATTAGTTATTTTCAGGTCGAATTGCCACAAAAATCCGTGACTGTCCTCGCTGAATATACAATACAGCGCCTTCACCCGGTTCAATGTCTGCGACAGCCGCACGATAATCATCAACGTTTTTAACGGCAGTTCTGTTGATTTCAAGAATGATATCTCCTCGTGACAGATCCGCTCTGTCCGCAGGACTACCCGGAGATATTTCTGTGATTAAAACACCATCAGCGCTGTCCAGCCGTAATTGACGGGCTATGTCATCGGTAATGTTCTGAACGGTCATACCAAAATCCGCTGCCAGTCCCGGAGTATCATGCAGTGAGTCCATTGTTCCGGGGCGCGTCCCGACACGAAGTGTCACGGTCTGTTTTTTACCGTCACGCATCAGCTCAACACGAACGCGTTTATCGACCGGTGTTCCAGCCACTACCTGAGACAAATGACTTGAATCACGTATGGGGGTTCCGTCAAATGAAATAATGACGTCGCGGGGTTTGATACCGGCCTGATCTGCCGGAGCATCCTTGACGACTTCCGCAATCAAAGCTCCCTCAGTTGATGACAGCTTTAGTGCATCCTGAAGCTCTTTGGTTATACTTTGAATCGTAACACCCATCCAGCCCCGTACCACCGATCCACGCTCTTTCAAATCCGACAGCAACGGTTTGACAAGGTTTATCGGAATAGCAAAACCAATACCCGCGGACTGGCCTGTTCGGGATGCGATTACCGTATTGATCCCAATTAGTCTGCCATGAATATCCAGCAGAGGACCCCCAGAATTTCCGGGGTTGATTGATGCATCGGTTTGAATGAAATCCTGATAGGGCAACTCATCCCGTGGAATAACCATAGAACGTTTTGTGGCGCTGACAACCCCAACGGTTACCGTATGACCAAAACCAAACGGATTGCCGATTGCCATTACCCAGTCGCCCGCTATCACTATGTCGGAATCACCCAGAGGAATCGGCTGAAGTGTCTCCGTCGGTTCAATTTTGATCAGACCGATATCCGTTTCAGCATCGGTTCCAATGATAGTTGCTTCATATGTATCACCATTCAGCAATGTGACAGTAACCTCGTCAACATCTCTGATTACATGATAATTGGTCAGAATATAACCTTCCGTGTCAATAATAACACCTGAACCCAGTGACTGGAGCGTTCTGGGTCGTCTTTGGGGCTCAAAAAAGAAACGGAAAAAATCATCACCAAAAAAGTCTTCAAACGGTGAGCGGCGCTGATGACGGGGGTGAGCGGATGGCTGAACCACCGTTCGGGTTGAAATATTGACAACACTGTCGCTGCTTGTTTGAGCAATCTCCCGAAATGTTCCAAAAGTGAAGGGTTTATCTTCTATAGCGCCGGGATGTTCATCAGCGCTCAACCAGCCGGTTTGAAACAGACTGATCGTCAGCAAAACGAGTAAAACAATCGAAATTAGTTTATACTTCATAAATTCTCCTTCCATTTCATGCAGGGTCACTGAATGTAACGCTCACATCGACTAAAACACAAAAATTACTCGAATGTTCCAGAAAAATTTGAACCTGCTACGGAATATATTCTGTATGGCTACCGATATCTTCACCTGCCAGAGGAAGACCTGCTTGATTCAGTGCAACAACACACCCGGCAAGAATCCAAAACAAAATCCCTATTTCATTTTCATAGCGAAATGTTGACATGCTGAAGATTAAAAATACTGTAAAACTTCCGGCAATGCCTAAAAGCTGGCTTTCAACCATTGGGAGCGGTTTTCGTCTGAGTTGCTTGAAAATCAACCAGAAAATAACTGAAACAACGACAAAAAATGATGCCAAGCCCAGCAATCCTGTTTCCAGAACTTTCTGTATATATAGATTGTGCGCATTTTCAAATACGGTACCGCTGCTTTGTGAATAAATATAGTCCGGATACAGTTTTTGAAAAATCCTGTTCCCATAACCGGCTCCAAACCACGGACGTTCTTTTATCATTTCAAGAGCGCTTCGCCACATCCATATTCGATCTCCGAATATTTCGGATTCTTCAAGCGCTTCAATGCTGGTTATACTGGTTGCCCGAAGAACAATATCGGGCGGCAAAAACCATGGAGCAGACAAGACTCCAATCATTAACAGAACAAGCATTCGCCTGTCTTTCAGAGCAGCCAGAATGGACACGGCCACCAAACTGCTTATCCATGCTCCACGCGACATGGTGGCCAGCATAAACGTCAGACACACAAGCACGACTCCCAGTGAAACCGACCGTTGCCAGCCATGAGTGCATAGAAAACGTCCCAAAGCTATCGGCATGACCAGCGCAGTAAGAAAGGCTACCATGCCAAAACTGGTAAAAAAGGATGTTGCCCGTCCGTCTTTAACCAATTCACCTGAAAAATATCCCATCAAACCGACTGATGCGATCATTGTCACAGTTATCATCAGCATCGTCAGAAGACGGCGGGTATATTTCGGTGAGTTCAGAGCGGACACTATCAAATAATAGAAAGCCAGTTGATAGAGAAGACTTTTTCTGAGTATATTGATTGAATAGCCGGGATCAATAGACGTAAATGTTTTATAAACAATGATAGCGCTGTAGAGGAGTATTGGAATATCCAGTGGCGTGTGCGGTATGGGAAAACGTTTGGTCAGGATTCCCCGAATAATCAGACACAGTATTGGGCCGAACAGTAAAATGGCACGCAATGTTGCCGTGCCGGGTATGGTCATAACAAACACGTACAGGATCAATGATCCTCTCATGATTCTGTCATTTATGTAAAGAATCCGGTCGCGATTCATAACCCGTATCCTGCAATCAGATGATTCAAGAGTCAATACAAATCAATATTATTGTTCTGAGGTCGCAATTTTGCTAGCCTGAGTCGGTATGGATGCGAAAACCGGTTTTCAAATACGTTTTGATACAATCATTCTGTTGATTTTAGCGCTGGTCAGCCTGGAAACAAATGTACCATATGTTCTGGATCAGTTGAATTTCCACCAGTCCATGCCGCTGATGGGTTTCTGGCAGCGTATTCTGTGTCCGGGCGGAAGTGAAAATCCGCTTGTAATACTGAACAATTATTTCGCTCCATTCCGGCTGTTGATCCGAACGATCACTCTGCTGGTAATTATGGTCTGGCTTGTGATGGATATTGCCGGAAAAGGCTCCCGCCTTAAAAATTACCTGGTGATGATTTTGATTGCTCTGCATGTCGTTATACCGACCACGATGATGATTCAAAGCCGTCTGGCCGCTGACAATCATTCTTTGGCACATGATGGAGGAACTATTCAGATCGAAGAATCCATGAAAATGGTTCTGGCAGGAAAGAATCCATATGCGGAAACATTTCATGGAACACCACTGGAAAACTGGCGCGGGTTTTCAAACAATATCATCTATCATGTACCGTATATGCCGGGAGCGTTTCTGTATTCAATACCGTTTTTTTTGATTGCTGATTCGCTACTCGGACAATACGATCAACGAATACTCCATCTGGCGCTGTTCGCTCTGTCACTGGTTATGATTGCCTCTTTGGTTCCCGCTGCTTCAGCACGACGATCGGCCTGGCTGGTATTCGCTCTGAATCCATTTTTTGCCCGGCATTTCGCTTTGGGAACAAATGATATTGTTGTTATGTTCCTGCTGCTTCTTGCCATGACATGTATTCATAAAAAGCAGCAAACAGCAGGATTGCTTGCTCTGGCCGCCGCCTGTTCAGTAAAACAGTTTGCATGGTTCTTTGTGCCGTTTCTGGTTACTATTGCGCTACAAATGGCTCCAATGCAACTTTCAGGCTGGCCGAAAATATTAAGAAACAACATCAAACTCTGGCTTCCGGCAGCGCTGTTGATCCTGCTAACAATTCTTCCGTTTGTGTTTATCAATCCCGAGGCATTTTACAATGATACCGTGCGATATGGCGCTGGAGGGCTTTCGACAAGTTATCCGATGCAAGGATTTCACGGGTACGGATTTGCTACTATTCTGCTTTATTTCAGAATTGTGCCGGACGGCTCGGTACAATTTCCGTTTATTGTGTTCCAGGCACTGTTTACTATTCCGCTGTTCGCATGGCTCTGGACGCTTTTCAGCCGAAAACAAACCCTGGATACAGCGATACTGTTCGCCGCTGTAGCTTTGTTACCGTTTATGTTTTTCTCCAGATACCTTCACGGAAATTTTGTCGGATTCATTATGTTCTGGCCGATACTGGCCTGGTGTATGGACTGTCGGAAAGTGAGCGCCTGATGTGCGGCATATGCGGAATATATGGTCAGTCAGCGCCTCATAATGTACCCCAAATGACGCAAGCGCTTCATCATAGAGGTCCGGATTCTGAAGGGTTTTATTTTGATGACAGAATACATCTGGGGATGAGACGTCTGAAAATCATTGATCTGGACAACTCTGAACAACCGGTTTTTAGTGAAGATGGCAATCTGGCGCTGATATGCAATGGCGAGATATACAATTACAAATCACTGCGATGCAAACTCCAGGACCGGGGACATCACTTCAGTACCGGCGGTGATGTTGAGACGATCATCCATTTGTATGAAGAATATCAGGAAGATTGTGTCCAGCATCTTGATGGAATGTTCGCATTTGCCTTGTGGGACAAACGCAATTATCGCCTGATGCTGGCCCGGGATCGTCTGGGCATCAAACCGCTTTATTGGGCAAAACAGCCCAACACTTTTATATTTGCTTCGGAAATCCGATCAATGATTGCTTCTGGTCTGATACCGCCGGAACTGGATGATCTGTCAATTATCAAATACATGTCATTTCCTGCAATGCAAGCGCCTTTAACCGTTTACAAACAGGTTAATGCGTTGCTTCCCGGACATTATCTTCTGTTTTCAACCGGTGACATGAAAATTGTAGAATTTTGGGATGTTGATTTTGTCAGAGCTCAATCCCATGTAATGACACCAGCCCAATCAGTTGAATCTGTGAAAGAATCTTTGACAGAATCCATATCGAAACGGTTGATGAGTGATGTGCCGCTGGGAGCATTTTTATCGGGGGGTATTGATTCCAGCGCTATTGTCGGATTGATGGGCCAATTGCTGGACAGACCAGTCAAAACGTTCAGTATTCGTTTTGCCGGCAAAGACAAATCTTATCAGTGGTTTGACGATGCATCCCACGCTGTGCAGGTTGCCCGGGCATTCGGTACCGATCATACAGAAAAAACTGTGACCGGGCAGGATGTTTTACATAATCTGACTCGTGCAGTTTGGGCAATGGATCAACCATCCGGTGATGCGATTCAATACTATATCGTTTCAGGATGTGCTGCGGAACACGTCACGGTTGCCTTGTCCGGAACAGGCGGAGATGAAGTGTTTGCGGGTTATGAATGGTTTAAAGAGATACGTCGGATCGAGTCATTGCACAGGTTATTGTTCTGGTTTCACCCTGATTTGGCGCAATGGTTATGGGATGTTATTCGAAAACTGCCCCGTGGTTATGAACTGTCGTCAATACGAAGAAAACTGCAGACCGTGTTGACCGGACGAAAAAGTTTTGCCGCAAGATATCGCCTGAACAGACGCCTTTATCATGGTGATGACTATTTCTATTTGTTTTCAAACGAGTTTATCAGCAGGACAGTTGATTTGTTCAGTGATATGGATATGCGCATTGAATCAGTGGCCGAACGGTGCAAGTCCCTTGATCCGGTGACACGTATGTCATACATGCAGTTGAAGATTGACATGCCCGACCTGCTGGTACGCGATCAGGATGCAGTCAGCATGGCTCACAGTCTGGAAGTTCGTCTGCCGATGCTGGATTACAAACTGGTGGAAACAGCCGCTCATATTTCACCTGATATGAAGCTTCATGGAAATTCAGAAAAATATGTGCTCCGGCAGGCAGTGCAGGATATTTTGCCCCAAGAGATTGTGTCACGACGGAAAAAAGGGTTTATTTTTCCGATGTCCGACTGGATGCGAAACGAACTGAAACCGGTTGTGAACAGTTGCCTGTCAACAGATGCTGTTAAAAAACGAGGTGTTTTTAATCCCGATATGGTTGAATCTTTGCGAACAGATTTTTTCACCGGCAGAAAACCGTTTTTCAAAGTATGGAACCTGGCGCTGTTTGAGTTATGGTGCAGGATTATTCTGGACAGGCCTGACGGCTGGACTCCACCATCAGAAGATATAAGGGATTACATCTGATGAGCAATCAGGATCATTCCCTCTTTGATGAAGCCATTCAATCAATAATTCAATGGTTTAAAACGGTTTATACAGATGCGTCCGGAGCTCCGCATTATGATATTCATGCCAAAACCGGAAAACCGTTATCCAATCGCAATCTGTTGTGTGAATTTGATGATTACGCCCCCTTTTTCTGGATGGCTGGTGAACAAAATTACGTCAATCGTCAGTATGAGCTTTTAGTCGAAAAGATACAGAAAAAGAGACTGTTGTTTTCCAGACCTCAGATCCGAGCCCATAAAGGACTGGGTTTACCGGGTATATTTCGTAAGCTCCCGTATTCAGATTCACAGGATTATGTTGAAATTATATATGGTTTACTTGAACTGTATTCACTGTCGAAAGACAGAAAATTTTTACAGACTGCGCGTGTCCTTTTTGACAGAGTGGTAAGATATTTTGAGCGAAACTCAATGATCCGGTCATTTCGTATGATGCCTTTTGGACCAACTTTGTCTGTAGCCGATGCCATGTCCGGAATGTTTATAGAACTGGCTTGTGACATGGCAGATCAAATGCCGTTGACAAAAGACAAGCGATTTTATCTGGACAAAGCAGAAACCTGGTTCACAAGCTGGCTGAATACCGACATGTTCAACCGATATGGTGTTTTTCAGTCCGTTCATCTTGAATGGCCCTGGGCGGTTATTCCCGGTATACGCGATAAAATGTCACTGGCCGAACTTGCCAAACCCAATGCATCAATGGCATACGGTTTGTTGGCTCTGGCGGCTCCGCCAAATAGCAATGACATGGCTCGAAAGGCTTTTGACAGATGGATTGACGGATTATACAAATATTTTTCAACTCGGGCCTGTGTGCTGACTCATTTCCCAAATTTTAACAACACAAAAAATACCGCTCCGATTCTATCAACAAACTTTGCCGTTCTGGATATTTTGTGTGATGCAGTACATTATTTCCAATGTGACGCATGCAAAGACCTTGCACGAAGCATAGCGGACTATTTTCTGCGGTACCAATCCAGCGAAACAGGACTGATTCCTGATGAACCCGGGCAGGACCGCTCCTACCTGGACGCAAATACCGATTTTGCCGTATCACTGGCCAAATTGTCAGAAATTACCGATAACCGTGATTATCTGATTTCGGGAAGAACGATACTGAAATCAGTTTTAAAACAGCATCGAGCGCCATACGGGTTCTATCGTGATGTCAATCTGCATACCGGGGAACCCGTCAACCCGGTGGTTGAAACCCGGTTCTGCTCCCTGCTGTTAAAACCGCTGCTATTATATCGGGATAATTACAAAATATATGATCGATCCGGAAACTGGTCGGTTTTCAGGGACAGATAATGAATACCGGCCAGTTTAATGCTGAAAACACTCAACCATTGAAACCCGCAATACCGGATTTGCAGCACGGCGTTCTTGGTCGGGTGGCCAAAAATTCGGTTGTGGTGCTGGCCGCAAAATCCATAGAAATATTTTCATCTTTGATCATCATGATGATGCTGGCGCTAATGCTGCAACCGGCCCGATATGGTGATTATGCCTTGATTCAGGCGATAATTCTGTCGTTTCAACCGTTAATCAATCTTGAAATCAATACGATTCTGATACGTGAAATGGCGGCGCAGCGCAGCAGAGAACGTATTCTTCTGGGGGGAGGAATGCTGCTGAAAGCCATGCTTGTCATTGCGTTTGTCGTTTCGGCAATTATTCTGGAACGTTTCGTCGAGTTTGATCCCATAATGCGCGTAGCGTTTTATCTGGCTGTTCTGGCTGAGGTATTTCAACAGATTATGTGGGTTTACAGCGCTGTTTTCATGGCTCGCGAACGCATGGAATTTGAGCCGCTTTTATCGTTGGTTTTTAAGGTGACTGCCTTGTCGGGTATTGGCATCGTTGCATTGGTTGTACCTGAAAACCTTATGGGAACGAACGGGTTTGTACTGGTGTTCGCCATCATGGCATTCAGTCAGTTTTTACGCGCGTTGATTGGTATGATAATTGTTTCTGGCTTCCTGAAACACTATCGAATTCAATGGTCATTATCAGTGGCTAAGGAACTTATCAGTCAATCATGGATCATGGGTATTGCAACATTCTGCACCGGTTTATCATTACGTATTGATATATATTTTCTAAGGTATTTTCGTTCATCAGAAGAAATAGCTCTGTTTCATATACCGCATATGTTTACCTTACAAATTCAGATACTGGCCATTTCAGTCGTTACAGCGCTATTTCCGGTGTTCAGCCGATGGAGTTACAGCAATCATGACGCCGGACGATTCAAAACAGCACAGGAAATGAGTATCAGATTGATGTCAATCAGCGGCTTGGGGAT
>PWNJ01000054.1 GCA_003558985.1 candidate division CSSED10-310 bacterium | reverse complement strand
TATCTGTCTGAAAAACACACCCATCCAACCGTGAAACCTGAAAATCGGGCTGGTTTTTCAAAAAAATGATCACGACACCGCCGATGCCGAAATAAAAAACATCTACAGCTGAAATTGCTCTAACAACATGTATCTTGACCGGGTTTGCTGGCATGATACACTAAAACAAGTGTTTTTCGTGAAGGAGTGTGCCAACCATGAAACCCGAATATCAGATAGTAACAACGACCATTGGAAATACCAGCCAGGCAGTGGATCTGGCCAAATGGCTGGTTGAAGCCCGTCTTGCGCGCTGCGTACAGATTGTACCCGGAGTTCGCTCCATTTATCATTGGGATGATGAAATATGCGACGACGATGAATGTCTTCTGATTATCAAAACGCTGACAGACAACCTGGAAGAACTGATGAAACAACTCTCTGATCGTCATCCGTATGATGTTCCTGAAATTCTGGCAGTGCCTGTTTCCGCAGGTTATGAACCCTACCTGAAATGGCTGGATGAATGGCAGCCTGATAATTCGCAATAATGAAGGGACGGACTATCACAGAAAATAAAAAAGCGTATCGCAACTACGAGATTACCGATACGTTTGAGGCGGGCCTTGTGTTACTGGGAACAGAAGTCAAATCAATGCGTTCGGGCGGTGTCAATCTGAAAGAATCCTACGCAAAAATCGTCAACGGCGAACTGTTTCTTGTCGGATGCCATATTGCACCTTATTCGCATGGAAATATGATGAATCATGATCCGGAACGGCCCAGAAAACTGTTGATGAAGAAACGCGAAATTCAGCGATTGATCGGTAAAATTACTGAACGCGGATTTACAGTGGTACCTTTGAAAATGTATTTTAACGATCGAGGTCTGGCAAAAGTTCAGCTTGGTCTGGGAAAAGGCCGGACACACTCCGACAAACGCGCCGTGATTCGGGAACGGGATGTGAAACGCGAACTGGAACGCGAAATGCGGCGCTATTGATCCTGTTACGTCAGGACAGATCTGAATTTATGATTCCGGGTTTTATTGTAATGGACATAACAGCACACAAACTTTAGAATGAAGTTGTGTTAAACTCAGAGGTGATTGTTTCACTGATTCTTATTATTATTTGGTAATTGTCTGGAAGGATCGAAATGGTCTATGATTCGGAAATATACCATCGGCAATCGAACCGATTGAAAGGATATGATTATACCCAAAATGGATTGTATTACATTACAATATGTACCCGGGACCGCCAAAATCTTTTATCAAAAATCGAGAACAATGGAGGGGCAGGTCTCCATTGTCTTTGGGCACCATCATTGGCACATTCAAATCCCGGTGCGTAATTGAAAACATTCGTCATATCAGGAAAAATGGCCTGGATGAAACCGGAAAAATCTGGCAAAGAAATTATTATGATCAAATTATAAGAAATAAAACAGATTTACTGAAGTTTAGAAGATATATAAGGGAGAATGCGACGAAATGGTTAAAAGACGAAAACAACCTGGTGAATACAAGTTGTTAAACACACAATTGACAAATCGATTCATCGACTCTGAAGTCGGTAATCGCATATGTTACTCAACATTTTGATATACGGAGGTTGACATGGCTAAAAAACGCAGTATTGATGATATGATTCTTACGAACAAACGCATATTTATGCGGGTTGATTTCAATGTGCCGATTCGTGACGGTGAAGTGGCCGATGACAACCGGATTCAGGCCGCTCTGCCATCCATAAAAACGGTCATTGAGAACAATGGAAAACTGATCCTGGCCTCCCACCTGGGAAATCCCAAAAACGGTGTCGATCCAGCTTTAAGTCTGAAACCGGCCGCAGATCGACTGTCAACGCTTGTCGGTCAACCTGTCCAGTTGGCGCCTGATTCTATCGGTGACACAGTGGAAGCATTGATATCCGATATGCAGCCGGGCGATATTGTGATGCTTGAAAATCTGCGGTTTCATGCAGGTGAAAAAGCGAATGACCCAGAGTTTTCCAAAGCGCTGGCAAAAAACGCTGATGTATATATAAACAATGCTTTTGGAGCTTGTCATCGCGCTCATGCATCAATCGTCGGCATACCGCAGCATGTTTCGGACAGTGGCGCCGGCCATCTTGTTCTGAAAGAAGTGCAATATCTTGAAAATGCTATTGCAGACCCGCGGCGGCCTTTGCTGGCGGTTCTTGGTGGCGCGAAAGTATCCGGCAAACTGGGACTGATCAGAAATATGATGCCCAAAGTTGATGGATTTCTGATCGGCGGCGCCATGGCGTTTACTTTTCTGAAAGCTCTAGGCAATGAAGTGGGCGGCTCACTTGTTGAAAACGATCTGATTGAAACAGCGCTGGATATTCTTGAAATGGCCAGTGAACAGAAGAAACTGTTTGTGCTACCGGTTGATGCCGTGATTGCTCCATGGGCAGAAACAGGTGTTAACATACAGATTGTTCCGGTTGATGATATTCCACCCGATATGAAAGGATTTGATATCGGTCCCGAATCGGTCGCTATGTTTAAAAATCACCTGAAAACCGCTGGAACAGTTGTCTGGAACGGTCCGATGGGCATGTTTGAAATTCCGGAATTTTCATCCGGCACATTTGAACTGGCCAAAGCGCTTGCCGAAACGGATGCCGTCACCATTGTCGGCGGTGGCGATTCCGCATCAGCCATGAAAAAAGCAGGAGTCGCATCAAAAATTTCGCATATATCAACCGGTGGTGGGGCCAGTCTGGAATATCTTGAAGGTAAAATACTTCCGGGAATCGCTGCGCTGCCGGATGCATAATCATGTGTTGTGAACGGACAGATTGAACTTCGGTATTTAAAACATTACAAGAATAAATCTTGCGGGTGTTTCAACAACATGTGAGCTAATCACGGGATTGTTCGAACCAGTCTGAAACCGCGGGCATTGTTGCGTGTGCCCGGCATATGGTGAAGGCGGTATGCCGACCGGCAAATTCGCGCCCAGTCACTCCATGCGCCGCCGCGATCCACTCGGTTATCACCTGTTGTGGGACCCGCATAATCCGTGACAGTATCTGTTGGATATGAACTGGACCATCGGTCCCAGCACCATTCGCGAACATTTCCATGGACATCATATAATCCCCATGGATTTGCAAGTTTAGCGCCAACCGGATGTGACGTTTGCTCCGAATTTCCGCACCACCATGCGATGCTGTCCAGCATATTCAAAGGTGGACTCGGTGTACAGGTTTCACAGGAACCCCATTCATAACTCGGTTCATCAATCCAGTATTCACCGGTAGTTCCAGCACGTGTAAAATACTCCCACTCTCCTTCCGTCGGAAGCCGATACCCGTTGGCATCAAAATCACAGTATACATCATTGGTAACGTGGTTTGTCTCGTCAATAACGGTTTCGAACGTTTCATCCAGATAGTAACACGGCGTTAATCCATTTTGTATTGAAAGAAGGTTTGCATACAAAACCGCTTCATACCATGTAATCCGCTGAACTGGATGATACATTGAAGGACTTTTTGTTAGATCGCTTGGATCGTTTGGCAGCGCCGGCTGATCAGTTTTCAAATCCTCCCACATACCACGGGTAACCTCCGTTTCCATAACTGCCAGATTTCGCGAGAACGTATGTAAAAACTGTGGGCCTTCTCTGTTGAAGCGGCAGTCTTCGGTTTCCGGTGAACCCTGGGTAAAGGTACCTTCTGCAACATAACGCATGTTGCCAATTATATTATCAACAGAACACAGGTCACCGGGTTCATATTCTCCAGGTAGTAAGGGATCAGCACATTCACCCTGTCCCAATACAACCTGAAATATCGCCTGAGCATCCGCAGCGGTAACCTCGCCATCCCCATTGCAGTCTGCCGCACATTCCTGCTCGAAGGTTGGTGAATAGGCGCCCAGAACTATAAAAAACGCCAACTGTGCATCTGCCGCAGTAATCGCACCGTCAAAGTTGACATCACCATGATTAAAGCAATCACCGTTCTCCATTTGCGCCGCAATAATCCCGTATCCTGCAAAAACTAAAAATGAACCCGTTGCAAACACCATCATTAAGATGAAACTCATGGTTTTCGCTTTCATTGGATTAACCTCCCACTGTTTTTCCTGCTTCTGTAATCTCTTTCTACATCACAAAAGATAATCATTCAAAATTCGACTGTCAAACAGTATTCCCTGAAATGTCATCACACAACATTGTCGGTGGCGGGGCCAGTCTGGAATATCTTGAAGGTAAAATACTTCCGGGAATCGCTGCGCTGCCGGATGCATAATCAGACGCTGTCCGAAAAGCTGTTTGGCGCTTAGCTCGTCGTGCTCGTGAGCGTAATCGGTGGATTGGATGAAAACGTATCAGATTGTTTCAGATTTCATGTATGCATCCACCGCATTCGTTAACGCAGCACGATACACTTCCTTCAGCGGTACGCCCGCCGTATCGGCAAGTTTTCTGCAATCGTCAAACTCCGGCGCGATGGAATTGCCGGCATATTTGACACCTACACTACCCCAGGGTGTCTGAACCTGTTTCACTGTCCGGGGTAGACTCACCCGGTTAACCGCCGTGTCCCGAATACCCAGTGTGCCAGTTTCGGCAAACAATATTTGACGCACACTATCTGCTGCTGATGGTTTGCATAATATACGCACAAGGTGTCCGGGACGACTTTTTTTTCTGACTGTGGACAGGATGGTGATGTCCAGAACACCTTCGGTCATACCCAGCTTATCCATACAGTTCCCCAGTATTTCTGATGTGTCATCGTCAATATCCGTTTCCAGAAACGTCAGAGTTTCCTGAATCACCGCGGTTGTTTTCGGTTCCGATCCCTCACATATCAGCGCTCTAAGAACATTGGGACGATTACCGTCATCCCGGCATCCTGCCCCATATCCGACACTCTGCAGAACCATGTGTCCCGGAGCATCATACGAGTCCGTGAATACAGCCGCCAGAGCAGCGCCGGTGGGAGTTGTTCGTTCACCCGGAAGACCGTCATCAATGATTGGTATATTTTTCAAAATGAGCGCGGTGGCGGGAGCAGGAACCGGTACCGTGCCGTGTGAAAAGGTAACATCACCGGACCCGACATTAATCGGCGTTGACCAGACTTTTTCAATCTGCATTTCATGAAGCCCCCATGAGACGCCCAGTATATCAACGATCGTATCCAGACCGCTAACCTCATGAAGATGAACTTTTTCTACCGGCATGCCATGCACCTTTGATTCCGCTTCAATAATCAGATCAAACACAGCATGTGCTTTTTCGATCACCGTTCGATCCAGTCCCGATTCGCTGAATATCCGTCTGATATCTGCAACGTGAAGATGCGGTCTGTTTTTGTCCGGCTCCACTGTCAATTTCGTTGCCGATATTCCTTTTTTCATCGTCTTGCTGATTATAACTTCATGGTCGGCAACTCGGATTGATTTGAGCATTCCACGAAATTTTTTCTCTTTCAGCCCCGCATCCAGCAAAGCGCTCAGAAACATGTCACCACTTATTCCGGATTGACATTGCAAATACAGATATCCCATATCAAAAACTCCTTCCGGGTTGAGCCGGCTTGAAACGGCTTGTTTGATGAATCATCATAAACTATTCTAGTTTCATTGGCCGAATACGACGTCGTTCTGGTTCGTTTCGGCCCGGTCAGAATATAGAAAGTGACGGCAAACGCAATGACAATGTTTCTTCGGATTACAAAAACAGTCGGCATCGTGCTTGCTGTCCTGTTGTCTGCGTCAATAGCCGCCTTTGCGGATTCTTCCAATGATTTTCCGGAGCAATCCATTCAGTCAGGTTCTGAAACCGGAATGGAATTGTTCACTCAATCTGTTGAACTGACCGTCAATGAACTGCATGAAGCCATTCATACGCTTCCGGATATTGTCGGTCCGGAACTGTTTGAACAGCTTTCTGAGTTACACCAACAATCTGATCAGAAATCAGTAGCAACGCATGCACTCAAAATTTCAGCCCTCGCTATGTTTTCAACTGACGGAACATGGCTGGCATGGTCTGGATCAGTCATGGATTTACCTTCGGAATGGATGACATTTCTGATCGATACCGAGCCGGGAGAATCCTTGTATCTGTTGTATGAAACACCCGGCGCTGTCATGTTGCTGCATGTGTCAACAAGTTTGTACCGTATTGTCATGTCTCAGATTATGCTGGCCGACAGACGCAATGTATCCGTTCAGGATCACGATTTGTCAGACACCCTTTGCCCCCCCGGATATCAGTGTGAGTATCAATCCCCGTTTCACACGCTTCCCGGAGTGTTATGGCTGCAAAACGGTCTGAATGATGATGTAATGAACGATGTAATAATTATAGAACCCTTGACGACTGAAACACAAATTGAAGCGCTGCCGGCCGGTTTGCTGTCACGTTTCGATCTGCTGTCTGATCCGCATTTTTTTGCCGGTGAACTCTTCGGATTTCAAACTGCGGGCACTTTCCTGCTGGCCGGTTTGATTGTATGGATGCTGACGCATTTTCTGAGGCCGTTAAAATTGCCAAAATACGGACGATATATTGCCGGGTTGACCGCGCTGATATTCCTGATCCTGATCTGGCGTGTGGCCATCCATGTTGCCGGTTCGCTGATATGGGACACACGCTCTGCGTGGTGGCCGGATTTTTTGGGTGAACACGGAGTGGTGACACTTGTTTTGCCGATATCGGGCCTGTTGATAACAGGCGCATGGTTTCGTGTTGTGTTCTGGTTACTGTCGATACTTATTATGAAACCTGCCGCTGCCAGGTTCGGCAGGCGTATTCCCGGCTGGCTGTGTATGGCAGCGGCTGTTGTTTGGCTGACGCCGTTTCTGATTCATAACGCTGATCGAGTCAATCATGCAAATATCACCGCACGAATCATGGACTGGGTTCAGCAGCGTGAAACGATTTTTCCTCTGGCGCTGGAATCAAACATGGAACTGCTGGCGGACAATCCTGTTCTGGATGATTTTTTCGATCAGCAAACTGTCAGTGGCATATTCCCGGCATTCCGCCTGTGGCGCGCCAGTGATCTGCATGTTCTGAAAACTGCTTTCAGTGTTCAGATTCTTGATTCAGACGGATTTGTGCTGGATCGTTTCTCACCTGACTTTCTGCCGGATACTCTGCATCCGGAAACGTTGGACCAGGCAGTATCAGAACCATCCGGTCATCTAATACTGTCATCACAGATACATCAATCCACCCTTGATTCACCACTCACCGGCATCAAACCGTTGAGACGCAATGATCAGATCATCGGATTTCTAATCATTCAGATTGCATCGGATATCCAGACAATCATACCTCAGACCGGACAATGGGGACATGAGACTCGCATATTCAGAGCATTTGGCGGAGAAAACTATGAATGGCCGCTGGACAGTCCGGTGCCGCTGCAGATTGAATGGCTTGAAAACCTGTCAACTGAACCGCAACTGGTAACCGACCCGTCAGGCCGCTTCAATGTCATGCTGTATCAGTTGCCGTATTCCGAGACTGTTCGGCCTGAAATAATTATGGCGGTTTTTCCGGTACCTTCAGCGCTGACACATCTGTCCGGATTTTCGCGTCTGGCGCTGCTGGCCATGACACTGCTGATCCCCGGAATACTCTATCGTGAACTGATGCTTCTGGTGCGCACCCGCTTTCGAAAAACATATCCATCGTTTACACGTCAGCTTCTGGGAGCATTCCTTGTGCCAGTAATCATTCTGCCCATTATTCTGGCGTTCACCATTCACCGCGTTATCACGGAAACCGAGTCCGGATTTCAGACCATTCAGATGAAACAGATTCTGCAGCATTATCAATTGCTCACACTGGAACGCATTACAGATAAAGCAATACTCCTTCAGGCAGAGATAGAACAGCAATTGATCCATTTTGGTGATGTTAACGATAATGCTGATTTCCCATGGATTGTTCTTGATGGTTTCGGACGTATTCGAATGTCACACGGTATCACGGATGATTATGAGCTACCGCTGACAACAATCACGCGGGTTTTTCAAGATAATTTTTTTCGAAACAGAGCCGGAAAGGAAATTGTATTCATCTCACATGGGCCGGGCGTTTTGAGCGCACAGGTTGTGTTGCCATTTCCCGGTTTTGATTATGCTGATGATGTGTTGTTTCCGGGCACATTTGTCTGCGAAATTCCTGTGACCGGTCAGTTTGTCCGCTCGTTGAGCGATCCGGCTGACACAATTCTGGATATCTATGCAATGGGCTCAATCACCGCATCAAACCGCCCTGAAATTTTTAATACCGGATTACGCTCCAACCGTCTTGAATCCCAAATATACAGAAAACTGGTATTTGATGGGGAGAAATCAATCACAAAAACGGATCGTTTGCAGAATATCCATTCCATTATCGGAGCTATAAGAAATGAAGCCGGTGAAACTGTGGCGGCGCTTGATATTTATCTGTCAGACACTCCATTTGAAACCAGACCTCTGAGGCTTCAGGAATGGCTCTTTCCCACAACTCTGTTTCTTCTTCTGACAGGCATTGCATTGTCATTGTTTTTCGGTCATAGAATCGCCCAACCGGTTCAGGCGCTGACTGACAGCTCCCAGGAAATTGCTTCCGGAAATTTTTCAATCCATGTCAAAGAAAAGGGTGTTGGTGAGATTCGTCAACTGATGCGAACCTTCAACCTGATGGTTCGTGATCTTGACACGCAAAGAAAAAATCTGCAGGAACGGCATGCGTTTATCAGCGCGCTGCTGGCCAGAATGTCTTCCGCCATTGTTGCGGTGGATGACAGCGACAGCATCGTGACAGTCAATCATGCCTTCGATGTAGTTTTTCCTGTATCGGGTAAACAGTTTCTGAATAAACCGATTCGAACACTGTTTACTGAAGCGGGCATTGGCGAACTTGAATCCATTTTTGATCAATACAACCCGAAGACAGGTGATTATCGTGAAGTAATTCGTTATTTCAAGGGCGGACGCATTGTACATTTGAGTGTCGTGATTACATCCCTTGAATCACCCGATCACAAAACGGGAACCCTGATTGTTCTGGATGATATCAGCGATACGGTTCAATCCTCAAAACTTCAGGCATACGCCGATCTGGCGCGACGGATTGCGCACGAGGTTAAAAATCCGCTAACACCTATTCAACTGTCTATCGAACATCTGCGACAGGCATGGGAAGACGGCGCTCCGGAGTTCCCCGAGGTGTTTAATCAGTGTATGGCAATGATTCTGGATGAAGTGAAAAGTCTGGAACGTATTTCAACCGAGTTTTCACGGTTTGCACGTTTTCCAAAACCCGTGTTCAAAACGGGCGATATTCGGGAACTGATAACTGAAATCGAAACCATGTACCGTTCGATATCCGGAC
>PWNJ01000102.1 GCA_003558985.1 candidate division CSSED10-310 bacterium | reverse complement strand
TGTTTAGCGGGTTCGGCTTTCTTGTCTTTTTTCCCCGCGGTTTTCGAAGCAGGTTCTGGTGATTTTTCACCCTGTTCAAGAAACGTGATCAGCACATCACCGACGTGAGCCAAATCACCGGGTTTGAAATGGAGTTTTCCGGCAATACCGGATACCGGTGACGGCAGTTCAACCACTGCCTTGTCTGTTTCAACCTCGACAAACGGCTGATCTTCTTTGATCATATCGCCTTCGGCAACAAGCCATTTGACAATAACCGCCTCGTGAATACCTTCACCTACATCCGGGAGTTTGAAATCATATGCCATGAAAAACCTCCTGTATTCCCACTAAAATTCCAGTGCTGTTTGCACTGCCGCCACGACTCGCTGCCGATTTGGCAAATAATGCGCTTCCATCATAGCAAACGGAAACACGGTATCGAAACCCGTAACCCGCTGAACCGGGGCCAGCAGATGCAGTAATGCACGTTCATTAATCAGCGCTGACAATTCAGCGCCAAACCCGCTTCGTGTGGGCGCTTCATGCACAATCACCGCTCTGCCCGTTTTTTCAACGGATGTCACTATGGTTTCGACATCAACCGGAGCGATGGTTCGCACATCAATCACTTCAGCGGAAATATTATCGCGTGCAAGAAAGTCGGCAGCTTCCAGAGCCGGCCGCATCATGGAACCATAACTGATGATGGTCACATCGTTTCCTTCACGCCGCACAGCGGCTTTGCTGAGCGGAACAGTATAGGGTTCTTCCGGGACATCTTCGCGGAATGAGCGATAGATTCGTTTGGGTTCCATAAAGATCACCGGATCATCAGATCGGAGAGCAGAAATTAGCAGACCTTTGGCATCATAAGGTGTTGACGGGATCACCACGGTCAGGCCGGGAGTGTTTGCCAGCATGGATTCGTAGCTTTCAGAATGATGTTCCGGCGCGTGTATTCCACCGCCATAAGGCATTCGAATGACCATTGGCATCGGGTATTGACCGCGTGAGCGGTGACGGTATCGCGCGACGTGAGCAAATATCTGATTCACAGCGGGATAAATGAAGCCCATGAACTGTATTTCCGGAACCGGCCTGTATCCGGCAACAGCCAGACCGACGCTGACGCCGATAATGCCACTTTCAGCAAGTGGCGTATCCATAACGCGTTCTTCACCGAATGCATCAATCAGTCCGTCTGTTGCGCGAAATACGCCGCCGTCTTTTCCGACATCCTCACCAAGAACCAGAATGGATTCGTCCCGCTCCATTTCCTGTTTCAAAGCCTGAGTCACTGCCTGAACAAGTGTCATTTTCTGTGTTTTCGATGCTGCGGTCATGATATCACCTCTTTTCCTGATTCAGCTCATCGCGAAGCATGGCCTGCTGTTCAACCAGATACCACGGTTTTTCAGCATACATCGTCTCGAAAATATGCATCGGATCGGGAGCAGGCATGGCCTCAAGTTCTTTTACCGCGCTGTCAACAGCTTTGGTTACATCGTTGGTTATGGCATCGTCATCGGCCTGAGTCATGATTTTTTCATTTATAAGAAATGTTTTCATTCGCATGATCGGATCGCGTTCTTCCCAGTAAGCGATCAGATCAGGTGTCCGGTAGCGGCTGTGATCGTCCGCTGTGGTATGATCGCCCATTCGGAATGTCACGGCTTCTATCATATACGGGCCGTTTCCGTTGCGAATATGTTCCAGAGCCAGCCGGGACGCTTCATAGACAGCCAGAACATCGTTACCGTCCACCTGCATGGAAGCGACATTATATGCCCATCCGCGCTGAGCCAGTGATTCGGCGGCGGTTTGTTTTTTGAGCGGAACGGAAATAGCCCATTGATTATTTTGAATATAGATCAGCGTGCGGGCTTTGAAAACGCCGGCGAAATTCATGGCTTCGTGAAAATCACCTTCGGATGTGGCGCCGTCCCCGGCGAATCCGACGGCAACCCCCGGCAGCCCTTTTTTTTGCATCGCCATTCCGATACCGGTTGCATGCAGAAGCTGACTGCCGACAGGAACAGATGGGGGCAGACATTTAATACCTTTATCGGATATATTTCCGCGTTCATCGCCTTTCCAGTAGGCATAGATCAGGTGCATTGGCACTCCCAGCGACATCATCACGCCATGTTCGCGAAATGATGGAACCAGCCAGTCGTCCTTTTCGTTCAGGTTGACTGCCAGACCTGCCTGGGCGGCTTCCTGACCGCGCAGCGATCCGTAGGTGCCGATCCGGCCCTGACGCTGCAGGTTGAGCGCTTTCTCATCAAACGCCCGCATCTGGCGCATGTATCTGTACATTTGTATCATTGTATCCTGAGAAATATCGGGCAGAGATTTCTTGTCTGCCTTGCCATCCTTGTTCAGGATTTCAAGGCGTACAGTTTCCCCCCGGAACAACTTTTTGTATCCCATACTGACTCCTTTCGCGGAAATATCTGTGGCTGAATATTAGTAAATCGGCCAGAAACTCTGGTCGTACCAGACTTTTTCCTGCAATTCACGATCGATTTCAGCCAGCAGTTCAACGTGTGTTTTTTCCCAATCGGACAACCAGTTGAATATGCGGGCTTCCTCTTCATCATGCGTCGCCTTGGCTCGATCGGCATAATATTCAACCGCCTGTTTTTCAAAATTCATGGCAGCCGAGATTGCCGCGGCTTCATATCCGGCTCCGGAAATTTCTTCCTTAACCTTTGCTGTCAGCACTTTGGGGCTCACTTCATCACTCATTTGCTTCAGTTCCATATACTTGAACGAACCGGCCTGTGCCAGGCTTTTCAACTGTTCGGTCAATACGCGGATATGTTCTTCTTCTTCCAGCGCCATGGACTCAAAAATATCTCTGACTGCGCTACTGGAAGTGTTTTTGGCAATCGAGTTGTAAAATGCCCTACCCTTGTGCTCCAGCAATATAGCTTTTTTAATAGTTTCCTCGGCTTTGCTCATTTTCATAATCGTCCTCCTTTATAAAAATACAGGTTACTCACCTATGATACTATGGGATGCAGATAAATGGCAAAAGTTACGCTGGAATTGACTGGGATGTTTCGCGGATGAAACCTGAATTGAGTAAAGGGTGTTATAAACAAAGGGGCTATCCTGTTTGTCAATTACCGAATAGATTTTTATAATATTTAAGGGTGGTTTTGATTGAGTTGAACGGAAAGGGGTTTGAAAATGGATATGTCGCGCCGATATTTTATGAAGCTTTTGGGAGCTGGTGTCAGCGCTTATTGGGTTACGGGTTGTGCCTGGGCGGGGGAGCTTCAGGCGAACAGCGATGACTGGACGCCGGCGTACGAGAATTTGGAAAAAGAAGGCAAGTTTGCCGAGCGGATTGATCAGGCGTATGCATTGCTTGAAAAATGTGAAATTTGTCCGCGTCGTTGCGGAGTGAATCGGCGCAAGGGTGAGCGAGGATTTTGCAGGGCTCCGGAGCAGGCGGTTGTGCACAGTCACAGCCCGCATTTTGGTGAGGAAACACCGTTGGTTGGTCGGGGTGGTTCCGGCACGATCTTTTTTTCCAACTGCAATCTGCGGTGTGTGTTTTGCCAGAACTGGCCGATTGCACATGAGGGGCGCGGCCGGCAGGTCAGCGACAGTGAAGTGGCTGATATGATGCTTCGATTGCAGCGCCGCGGCTGTCACAATATTAATGTTGTGACACCAACGCATGTGATGCCGAATATTCTGGCAGCGATCCGTATCGCTCATAAAAAAGGATTGCGATTACCGGTCTGTTACAACACCGGAGGATATGAAAATCCTGATATCATCAAACTGCTGGATGGTATAGTGGATATTTATCTGCCGGATTTAAAATTCATGGACGGGGAAGAAGCCGACCGGTATATTGTTCGTGGCGCAAAAGATTACCCGGAAAAAGCGCAGGCCTCCATAAAAGAAATGTTCCGGCAAGTGGGCAACGTGCAGACGGACGGGCGTGGCAGAGCGCTTCGGGGCCTGATGATACGTCACCTTGTGATGCCGAATCGGGTGGCCGGCACCAAAGAGTTCGTCACCTGGGTTGCAACGACGTTATCAAAACAGACGTATGTCAATATTATGTCGCAGTATCGGGTGGAGCATCAGGCGTTCAACTATGAAAAAATTGCGCGCGCGATTACACCGGCTGAGTTTGTTGAAGCAATTGAATGGGCGAAAGAAGCCGGACTTGAAAATCTGGATGAGCGCTCATTGTCACAATATCGAGTGCACCGCCGACGAGCGTAACCGCGGCCTTCGGCTGCGGGCTGCTTTGCAGCGGAAGGGCGAGACGAAGAGACGGCCTAAAGTAGACTGATGGGTCCCGGGCATCAAGTCGCGAAACACCTTTTCGCCAGAGTTAAACAGTGTCGGAACTGAAGATGTTTACCAGGTTGTCCAGCCGAAAGTTACGGTGTCTATGTTGCCAATCACTGAGGTCAGGTCCGAGTTCAGTATCGCGGCGTGAAAGGCAATTCCATCTGCGGAGTCGTTGACTTCCGGCCAGTCGAAATACAAAATCGGAACCGTTTTAATCCATTGAGTAATGTCTATATACATGAAGTCCAGCTCATGAGTCCATGACGGATAAAAATAGTAACTTCCATAAACATCCAGCAATACAAAAAACGGTTGATTGTAATATGGCAATCTGTTCAGGTTTTCGATCGTCACACCCAAAAGAAACGGTTCTCCCGGTCTGAAAACGGTTCGATTCAAAACAAGGTTCAAACTGAAATCAGGTGTTGGTTTTGGTGTTTCTGGAGCAACAAGGACATAAGCGCTCCACATATCCGAGTTAAAAGTCAGGTCTGATTGACCTTTAACATTCAAAGTGTCGGGAAAGCTGTCCCAATCGTATAATACTTTAAGCCCTGAACCCTGTGCGCCCGCATCATAACTTGGCACATCGGCGCTTGAATCTGTCTGCCATACAAGCCAATAACTGCCGCTTGCAAGGTAAGGCGTTGTATTCGACATGTCTATTGTAAGCCACTGTTCTTCGGCGGTGTTTTCGATTATTTCGCTTTGCCATATTAAATTCGGTTGAATGTCATCTGAATACAAAGCAAATCTCAGGTTTCCGGAGGCGAAATGGGAGTAAAAAGAAAGAGCGACAGCATATCCGTCTTCAGGAACATGGATTCTATTGCCTTTAATGAAATACTTGTGAGATAAGCTGACATCCACAATTCTGCCCGGATTGCCGTTAAATGCAAAAAAAGCATATCCTTCATCCGGATAAATCATTGATGATGAGATATCCCGTTCATTTGGGTCAAACGTAATTGTATCAATCAGCTCCGGTGGATTCATTCCAGGTAAAAGTCTGAATTTTTTCAAAGTTGCATACATATTTCCGGAAACGCCAACATATGCATAACCGTTTGCACTATTGAAAAACGAAGTTACAGAATCACCATAAGCATTCAGAGTGGTAGAACCTGCATACTCGGGAAGGTCATGTTCATGCAGAATAATCTTGACAATCCGTATAGGATCGGTGTTAGTCAAAAAATATGCGTAACCATTTTCCTGATCAATGAATGCATCATTTAAGGGCCTGTACTCGTCAGGAAGGACAAGAGCGCCAATTCTTTCCAGAGGCATTTCGGGATGAGTTGCAACCTTGATTATTTTTCCAGGGAATGAGCGAGTACCGAAATACGCATATCCATGAACAGAATCAAAAACAACTGAACTGGGCAATTCATTGTCATTCAAAACGATGGCTTCGATTCGTGTCGGTGATTCATTTCCTTCCCCGGGATCAACTTTGATTATTCTTCCAATGGCGTAAAATGCCCCTCCACCAAAATAAATATTGCCATCCAAAGGATTGTAAAAAGATGAATACAAATATCTCTCCGGATTTTCCAGTAGCAGCTCATCATATATCACATAGGGTGGTTGATCACCCTGTCCCAGAGCGACTTTTATAACTCTCGGTGTATTAGTGCCGAATATTGCGTAATCGTTTTGAGATGTCAGGGTTGCCGACAAAATTGTATCCTGAAGATCAAGATTATCCAAAATTCTGGTGTGCTTTGTCCCGAATCCGAGTTTTGATTTGATGGCTCTTCCCGGGCGATCTTCTGTTCCAAAAAGAACATATTTCGAATCGGGGGAATACGCGACCCGGTCAAATCGCCGGTCTTGTCTGTCGAAAACAATTGAATCAACGAATTCCGGCAACGCATTGTCCTCACCCAACGTCATCTGCATAATTCTTCCCGGAGCTCTGTTCAGACCCACGTAGGCAAATCCTTTATCCGTATCCAACAGCGTTGGTTTATGAGAAAGCAACCCTGTTTCCAACTGTGTATAACCAATTAATTCAGGAAGCTCATTTCCCCGATTCACTGCTATCTTGTAAAATCTCGTGCTGTTTGTACCCAGATAAGCATAGCGATTAGCGCTGTCAAAAGCTGCGCTTGTCACATACCCAGCCAATGGGACTGATCCGATGTGCTGGGGCGCCGAAAAACCATACCCCAGACATATTTTCGCGCATCGTCCATATCGTGAAAAGAAATATGCGGAATGATCTTCGATATCAATGAATGCGTTTTGCAAACTCGAGTCGCTAAGTTCAAGTGTAACAGCGCCGACGCGTTCGGGCGGATATGTGTCGTTTCCTAAAGACATTTTGATAACTCGCCCGGGTCGGGTGCTCGTTCCAAAATAGGCAAAACCATTTACGTTGTCTATAACAGCGGATGTAAGTGATTCTTCACCAAACTCAAAAACGGTTGATCCAACTCTTGATGGGGGAGCATATCCTTCACCCAGTCTTACTTGAACAACAATACCGGGATTGGTTCGTGTGCCAAAATATGCGTAACCATTGTCAGTGTCTATAACTGCAGAGGCAAGATGTGTTTCATCAGACTCTAATGTTAGCGCTCCGACAAAAACCGGCGGATTATCGCCTTCACCCAGATCAATTTTTACAATACGACCGGGAGAGGTATTTGTACCGAAGTATGCAAAACCGTTTTCCTTGTCAATTACGGCACAAGAAATTTTACTGTTAACATGCGGTAATGTGATGTAATGCAGGTATTCAACGGAACTGTTTTCATCACCCAAACGAACTTTAACAATATGTGCCGGAATGGTTTCCGTTGCCAGCCATGCGTAACCTCTTTCAGTATCTATAACACCACAACGAAAATCCTCAATTGGTATCAAACCTGGCGTTGATTTTACTCGGAACATTCCTCCATTCGGATAATCTGTCGAGCCTATGCTATCGTTACCCGCTATAACCAGACCTTCTGATAGGGGTCCGTCCAGGGAATACACAGACACCGGTCTAAACGCAAGACTACAGAAAACTCCCATAATGAGATATGTCATTAGATGTGTAAATATTTTATTCATTTTTTGTCCACCCAAAAGTAACGCTGTCCCAATTACCTGCGATAGATGAAAATGAAGGGTTTAGAATGGCGGCATAAAAAACCAGACCACTTGCAGAACCGGTAATGTCAGGCCAGACAAAATCCAGCAGGTTGACAGTTTTAATATGTTCGTCTATATCAATTGCGCTGAAATCAAAGTCTTGATGCCATGATGGATAAAAAAAGTATTCACCGTGCACATCCAGAAGAACGATTAACGGTTGATTGATGTAAACCTGACTGTCAGGTTTTTCAATGTGTACGTCAAGTTTGAACAAGTCACCGGGAAGAAAGAGCGATCCGGAAAGGTCAAGCGTGACACGGAATAACGGTTGCGGGGTGGGCAAAGGTGTCTGGGACCCTTCATCCGTTATAACAATGTGAGGGCTGGTTAAATGAATCTGACCTGGTTTATCCGTTTTTAAAACAAAACCGGTAAAATTTTTCGGTGCGACACCGAATATGTCTTCTCGCAGTACATTGGTGATATCAATCGGGTCCAGATATGATCCTTGCGGTGGAGGTTCTTCAAACAGATATGTAATGAAATGATCTGCAGAATGAAAGTCATTAAACTCCAGTATGCCGTCAGAAAAGTAATCACGCTGCTTGAACAGCATTACAAATGGGTTTTCAGTACCTGCTATAACCTTAAAACCTTGTAACTCGGCCTTCCAGTTCCAGGTTGTCATCCATGGAGGCGGAAATGGATTTTCTCCATGTTTTTCAGCAATCTCAAATTCAAGAATTGTACGAAAATCAAACTCGGTCCTCATAATATATGCCCAGTATTCTGTTCTTCTGTAGATTACATGCGAATGTGTGCCTAGTGAAACATGACATTCGTCTTCTTTCGTGCTCTGAATTGTCCATGTTTGAATGGTTTCATAGCAAGATATGGGATTGTAATAACCGAAACAATAACTTTTAAACTGCTCAAATGCTGAACCGCTGACGTGAGGTGTCAGAATTACCTGAGACAGGCTTCTCTGTATTGGTACGATCAGAAAAATACATAGAAAAATAATTGTTCTGCAAAAGTTCTTCATAATACCTCCTGCCATGCGGATAGCAATCCGGAAAATTCGTTTTTTGCCGGACAAACCCGCACTTTAACTGTAGGAGTCCATTATAATACTTTTTTGTGCATACAGACAAATTTAAGGTTGCGATTTAGCGTGAAGAATAATCATATTGATGTAAGAAAGTCTTATTTCTGTAAGATCTGTCGAGCGCTATGGTAAAATGACTGAGACACAAATGGGTGGCGGATTCTGGACAAAGCAACTGCTCTGCACGAATATTCTGATTAATGGACTCCTTGTTTCTGAGCAGGTTGATTTGCAGAAACGAAGCATTTGTATGGGGCGTGCAATGTTTTTTGTTTGAGAAGAGCAAAGCAGGAGGTTTTTAAATATGAAACGGATAGTTTGCAAGGCAGCATTTGTTTTTAGTGTGATCATATGTATGATCATTTTGTTTGCAAATGTTACGATTTCATCTATACAAAACAATGGTCAGGATTGCATTCATCACGGCGATGTAAATCATGACGGTATAATTACTGCTGCAGATGCGCAGCTTGCATTTTTCATTGTACTGGGAATCTTTGTACCTACTTATGAAGAGATATGTGCGGCGGACTGTAATGGCGATGGGGAAGTGACCGCTGCGGATGCACAGGCGATATTTGAGGTTGTGCTGGGTCTGGGTGAATGTGTGCACCTGATTCCTACGCCCACTCCAACACCAGTATCAATGGAATTTGTTCAAATTCAATCTGGAACTTATACGCGAGGATCACCTTTTAGGGAACCATGTCGGTTGGATCACGAGGGACCTCAGCATGAAGTCACTCTGACCAGGACATTTTTGATGATGACAACAGAGGTGACTCGTCAGATGTGGGCAGATTTGAAGGCGGCGCACCCGGCGCCAGAACATACGGCTGCGGTGATATCGAGTCAAAATGACCACCGACAACCCAGATTCTGTCAGGGTTCACCAGTCCTGTTCGAGTCGCAATGATGTTCGGGGCCATGCCG
>PWNJ01000221.1 GCA_003558985.1 candidate division CSSED10-310 bacterium | reverse complement strand
TCACGCCGGGGAAGGGTAAATCATTGTAAACGCAATATTTTAAAATCTCTCCTCACAGGAGAGAACGCAGTTGTTCCGGAAATGCCGCCAGGCAGAGACGGATTACAACGCGAGAGAGGTCTTCATGCATAATGAAATACATTGTTTCTTTCATGGCGTTCTGGCGAACACCCTCATAAGAAGGCGTGATTTGTGGTATAAAACGTTGTTATAAATGAGTTTTTGCAGAAAATAAAGGGCGCGGATACCGCGCCCTTTGTACTCTATCACATTAAGAACTTCGCAGCGATCAGGTTATTTTCATCATAGCAGATCGACGCAGGTTCCCTGTCCCAGAACAGTCAAAAAGACAAGTTGAGCATCAGCAGCAGAGATAACTCCGTCACCGTTACAATCTGCTGCACATTCCTGTTCATACGTCGGTGTTTCATTACCGATAGCAAACTCAAAAATTAATTGAGCATCCGCCGCTGTCAGGATTCCATCAAGATTGGCATCGCCGTGGTTGACACAATCCGGTTCCGGTGTCGGAGTCGGCTCCGGACCTTCAGCTACAGTGTAAGTCCAGTATTGATTTGTTCCGGGATAGGGTCGTCCACAACCAGTGGTCTTCTCTGCCCGCAGAAAATAGTCGACCGTGCTTCCGCCAGGTTGACCCGGAATGTCAGCGCTGTAGAGATCATCTCCAAGATGCGTCATTTCAACACCCAGGTATAACCCGCCATCAACCCGGTAAAACACTTTAGGAAAACCGGCTGCAAATGGCTCATTTGATTCGATTTCTGCTGTAATTGTGACCGGCGTCATAGAATCAGCTTCATCTTCAAAAGGTATATGATCAAACTGAATCACATCGACAAGTGCATTTGTTATAAGGTTTCGAATCTGATTTTCGTTGAAACCATAATTGGTAAATGTAATGACCCTGTTGCAGTTCATGACAGCATTATGCGGAATATATCCCATTCCAAACAGATTCCAGACAGAATACGTCATATCTGACAACACCGGGTGTGTCAGATTATACTGATTGATCCAGCTTTGACATTGTGACTGATTCATTTGCAGACCGATTGCCAGCGCAACAAATCCCTGATCCTTGTAATCCAGATAAATTTGCTGCAAGAGTGGAGCCTCCACTCTGCAACTGCCTCACCAGCTTGCCCAGAAATTGATCAGAACGACCATTCCCTCATAATCACTGTAACTGACTGGATTGCCGAACGCGTCCGGCAACGTGAAATCAGCGACCGTGTCGCCGACCTGGTATGCGCCGATCGCAGTCTGAAGCGGCAGCATCGCCAGCATACCCGCCAGCAGTATTGTTTGATATTTCTTCATATTGTGTTTCCTCCTCAACGTTGTGTGTTAAATGACTCCGGGTCACTTCTAATTAGCTAAAGCGGATCGACGCAGGTTTCCTGTCCCAGCACCGTCAAAAAGACAAGTTGGGCATCAGCAGCGGTAATAATACCGTCACCGTTGCAGTCAGCCGCACATTCCTGTTCATACGTCGGTGTTTCATTACCGAGAACAAACTGGAATATCAATTGCGCATCAGCAGCCGTCAGGATACCGTCAAGATTGGCATCGCCGTGATTGATACAGTCCCCCGGTGTTGCGGTTGGTTCAGGTGTTGGTGTATTGGTGGGTGTCGGTGTGGGTTCAGGAGGATCTATCAGATCGAAAAACACAAGAATTGATTCGACATATTCCTGAACGGTCGTTGAATTGTCAATCAAACCACCAATTTTGATGCTGGAACCGACAGTTTTATAAGCGCCGCCATCAAATGCCACTCCGGTATTATAAACCGGGCTGCTGTTACGGAGCATGACAAAAGACCCATTGGTTGCATTAATTCTGTCCACCCAATTGTTAAAAGGCTGTGCCGTGTTATATCCCAATGTCATCCCGGCAGTAAACGTTCCAGCCATGCCGTTTTGGAAAGGCCCGGCATCGGCGCTGCCATCTGCCACACCGATGATATTGAAATAATCATGGATATCCCTTTGCGGATCATAGTACCACGTATCGCCGCCTTCCATATACAGACGGCCCCCGGTTTCCACTAAAGACACCAGAACATTACTTTCAGCAACGCTTAAAGCATGGTTACCCGATCCGAACATGCCCAGACAGACAAATGCTGACTGATACAAATTGAGTGTTGCTGGCATCGTCGTTGAATAATCACAAGATCCCACAATCGCCTGAATAAGGTCACGAATAACCGGACCTGAATTGAGTGAACCATCCAAATCAATAACAATGGCAGGCATTTGTGCAATAATTTCAGTTTCATGATATCCGGTCGCAGGCTCATAGGCGTAATTCGGAACTTGTGCCTGATCCTCAGCAACAATTCGGTAATCTATTATGTCACCAATTTCCAGCGCCTCAGGTATAACAACTTCGTAAACAGAACCGTTATTTTGCATCGCTAAAACCGAAAATCCGGCATTGTTTATCTGATATTCCAGTTCAACGGACTCTATACCAAGATTGTCTGTAACATGGGCTGAGATTGTCAGCGGAAGCATATTGTCCGACACCAACGGCAACCAGGTGTGCTCAATCACCGGAGGTATTATATCTGCTCCGACAAAAAAGGAGTAAAACTGATTCGGCATTGGAACGGTACGCGGGCATCCGTCAATCTGCTCAATTCGTATATAATAATCCACAATTGTATCAGCTGGCTGGCCCGGAATATCTGCGCTGTATGTCGCGCCACCAAGATGATTCATTTCGATGTTGGACCAAAGTCCTCCGTCAACCCTGTAAACCACTCGCGGATAACCGGATACAAAAGCCGAATCAGCCTGAATATCCGCTGTCACCGAAATGGGATTCATTGTGTCTTCGGTATCTTTTAAAGGTTCATGATCTACATTAATCACATCTTCAAGAGCCGACACGATCAAATTTCTTATCTGAGTTTCATTGAAACCGTAGTTTGTAAAAGTAATAACATCAGCACAATTGATTACTGCATTATGAGGAACATAACCCATGCTGAATAAACTCCAGACAGCCCCGGTGGGATCTGCCAGAACCGGATGTGTCAGTCCATGCGTGTTAACCCAGGCCAATGCGGTGGCCTGACTCTGATTAGCGCCAATCGCAATCGCTACAAATCCCTGATCCTTGTAATCCTGATATATTTGTTCTAATAGCGGAGCCTCCGCATTGCATGGACCTCACCCGGGAGTCCAAAAATTAATCAGAACAACCTGTCCTTCAAAATCACTGAAAGTGACCGGATTGCCGTATGCGTCCGACAAGGTAAAATCAGCTACCGTATCGCCGACCTGATATGCGCCGAAAACGGGCGCAAAAGCAAACAGACACAGCAAGATAACTGCGCCAGCAGTTCGGTTTAGAACACTCATAAAATACTCCTTTAAAAAAACAGATATACAATTGCGAACTGAATAAACGGTCCCAACAGATATTTCAAACTGTTAAACACCCCCACGGTTTTTATACAGAAATGATATATTAATTACAATTAATAGTATGAATTAATCATGTTCTCTTCTCATTCACTTCTCTAATCGCAGCCAAAGGATACTCTGGCAAAGACTTAAACAGCAGTTGGATGGTATTCAAAAAGTGCAAATTACTGTCGTGAAAATCGGCTGAAATTCAGAAAGCCCGACACATTACAACCGAATTGCTGCGCTTGTAATCGATGACGACCACAATTACGCGATGAGCACGACAGGTTATACACAAGAATCTTTTGGGACAGGCGATTGGCTGCGCTTTTTGACAATCCTGATTCGATGCTCTATAGTTTTTATCGAATTCAGCCGATTTGCCGGACTGCCATTCATCCGGTAAAAACGTGCAGGTTAACAGTCAGTTATTGGTTCTTCATAATCGGCTGAATGGATAATATGCTTATCCGTCAAACAATTATACCTGCCGAACCGGCAGAACGGAAAAGTTAAAAGGCAATCCGTTCTGTAATCAGAGCATCGGCCTTAAACTTAAAGATGTATGTTTGTTTATCTGACTCTAACTGAAAGGTAAACCATGAACTATTTACAAATCACAAAACGAAGTGAATTTCCGGACTGGTTGACATTTGATGATCTGGCAGTGTTTTTAAATGAGGTTATGAAACCCTATAATGATACGGTTCCGGATGTTAAAAAGGCATTGAAGTATGCACTATCGGAAGAGCATGGCAAAGGCGGTTTCATTATTCTGGCCTCAGAAGAGAAAGAATTGAAAGGCGCCGTAGTTATTTTGAACACCGGTATGTCCGGGTATATTCCGGAACATATTCTTCTGTTTATTGCTGTTCGACCGGAACTACGCGGTCAGGGTATCGGCGGCAAACTTATGGACATGATACAAGATGCGTGTCCCGGAGATATCAAACTTCATGTTGAGCATGATAATCCAGCACGTCGGCTTTATGAAAGGCAGGGTTTTACCAGCAAATATCTTGAGATGAGGTTTTCGAAAAAATGAACAAAGTCATCATAAATCTTGAAGCGCTTCAGCATAATCTGGCTCAGATAGACAGAATTATCAAATTGCAGAGCGCTTCCTGGAGTGTTGTTACCAAAGCGCTTTGCGGTCATCATGAAACAATAGAAGCGCTTCATTTTATGGGAGTTCAGTCGATTGCCGATTCGCGTCTTGATAATTTGCGAGCCGTCAACCGGGCTGCTCCCGGAATAGAAAAATGGTATTTGCGTCTGCCGCACCTGAGCGCTGTGGAAGATATTATCGAACTGGCTGATCTGAGTCTTAACACCGAAATTCAGGTTATTCAAGCTCTGGGCAAGGAAGCCGTCCGAAGAAACAAGCTTCATCATATCATTATCATGATTGAACTGGGTGACTTACGTGAAGGTATTACACCCGATACAATCACAGATTTTTACCGCAAGGTATTCAAAATACCCGGCATTGCAGTACTGGGAATCGGCGCTCAAATCGGTTGTCTTGTCGGCGCCGCGCCAAATGAAGACCAGGCTGCACAGTTAAGTTTATACCGTGAATTGCTGGAGTTGAAGTTCGAAAGAAAGCTTGGTTTTATTTCAGGCGGATCATCCATTTTTCTTCCCAAATTGTTTGACGGCGGTAATTATCCTGGTATCAACCATTACCGTATCGGGGAGTCTCTTTTTTTGGGAACAGACCTTGTAAGCGGGAACAAGATACCCGCGCTTCGGGACGATGTTATCACGCTTGAAGTAGAAATTGCCGAGATAAAGGAAAAGAATTTGACATCCGGTGTTGAAACGGTCGGGTCTGCTCCGTTTGAATCGTCATCAGGCAACGATAATACACCCAAACCCGGTGAACGCGGCACGCGGGCGCTTGTGACTGTCGGTAACCTTGACACAAGTGTTGACGGTTTAACACCTGTTGTGGACGAATATTCCGTTGCCGGCGGATCCAGTGATATTACCGTTGTAAATCTGGGATCGAATCCAAACAAGTTAACGGTCGGAGATACTGTCACGTTTCGAACCAATTACGCCGCATTTCTGGGTTTAATGAATGATCCGTATATTGACAAGGAAATTGTCCCGGATCTTGAATCATTCAAACAATCATTCCCGTCCAACTGGAATATCGATGTACCCAAAATCATTCCTGTTCCCAAAACCGTTGAAACGAAACTAACTGATGAATCGAATTGACCAAAATACAATCAGACAACTGACTGAATTGCGACATCATCTGCATCGCAATCCCGAACTGTCCAATAAAGAAACAGGAACTGCAGATATAATAGGCGGTTTTCTTGAAAAACTGGAACCGGATATATTGCTTCGCAAAATTGGAGGTGAAGGAGTTGCTGCTGTTTTTTCCGGTAAAAAACCCGGGAAATCCATTCTTTTGCGAGCGGACCTTGATGCGCTTCCAATCCCTGAAATGCTGACAATTGATCATGGTTCAATCCATCAGGGTGTTTCTCATAAATGCGGCCATGACGGCCACATGGCAATTCTTGCGGGCATTGCAAGCTTATTGGCAGCAAGACGTCCAACTTCCGGACGCGTTATCCTGCTGTTTCAACCAGCCGAAGAAACCGGTGAAGGCGCTGCACGGGTGCTTGCCGATCCGCAATTCCAGACAATTTATCCGGATTATGTGTTTGCTTTACATAATCTGCCAGGATATCGCCGCGGTGACATCATCGTCAAAACAAATTGTTTTGCAGCCGCTTCAACGGGAATCATTATACATTACTACGGCAAAACCGCTCACGCCGGCGAACCCGAAAAAGGCACAAGTCCAGCATCTGCAATGTCTCAACTGATTAACAGTCTGACCGCTCTACCACAAAACAACACTACGTTTGGAGACGCTGCAAAGGTAACAGTTATTCACGCCAGACTGGGTGAACGCGCTTTCGGAACCTCCCCGGGAGATGCTGTAGTTATGGCCACACTTCGAGCGGCCAGGGATTCGGTGATTAATCAACTGGAAAAAAACTGTTCTCAATTGGCCACCGGTATCGGCAAAACCTTTAAACTCAACACATCCATTTCCTCAACAGAATCCTTTCCCGCAACAATAAACAACAAAAAGATGGTTAATATCATTGGTAAGGCTGCCGATGCTTGCGGAATAAAAGTCATATACCGCGATCATCCGTTTCCATGGTCCGAAGATTTCGGACACTTTACTCATGCCTTTCCCGGAGCTCTTTTCGGTGTCGGAGCCGGAAAGAACCATCCATCCTTGCACCATCCCTACTATGATTTTCCTGACACTTTGATATCAGCCGGAATACAGATATATGCAGGCATTATTGAGCTCATCCAGAATGATGAAACCATCGATAAGAACTCTGATCAAACCTTGCAAACGGCATCAGACTGAGTTGAATTATCATGTTTGCCACGTCCATTATTGAACTGAGCCAGTCAGCGCTGCAAAAAAATATACGGTTTTTAAAAAAACAAATACCAAAATCAACCCGGTTTTCTTCTGTAATAAAAGGCAATGCATACGGTCACGGCATTTCATTTTTTGTTCCTCTGGCAGAAAAATGTGGAATCCGTCACTTTTCAGTATTCAGCGCTAATGAAGCGCGAATGGCAATGAAACATCGAACGGCCCACAGCGATATCACTATTATGGGCGCTATTGACAATGACCATATTCCCTGGGCGGTTGAAAATGGCATAGCGTTTTATGTTTTCGATTCGGGACGTTTGAAACGGGCGTTATCAGCGGCTGAAAAAATCGGCCGCAAAGCCAAAATACACCTTGAACTCGAAACCGGACTTAACCGAACAGGATTATCCGGCCGCGAACTGGATCAGGCAGTGGATCTGCTCATGGTAAAACACAATGCACTCCAACTGGAGGGAATATGCACTCATTTTGCAGGCGCTGAAAGCTTGAGTAATTATTTGCGTATTCAAAACCAGATTACCTGCTATCACAACTTGTGCCAGAAAGTAGCTTCCAATGGTGTCAAACTCGGTCCGGACCATACATTGAGACACACCGCCTGCTCTGCTGCAGCGCTGATATACCCTGAAACAGTCATGGACATGGTACGTTTCGGTATAGCTCAATATGGTTTCTGGCCCAGCCAGGAAACCGAAATCAATTTTTTTACACGCAAGCTAAAACAGGGAAAAAAAACAGGCTGGAAAGATCCGTTGGTCAGAGTTATCAAATGGAAAAGCAAAATTATGAGCACCAAAACAGTGCAACCAGGTGATTATATAGGATATGGTTCATCCAGTCTTGTAACCAGAAAATCACGAATAGCCGCAGTTCCAGTTGGCTATTTTCACGGGTTTTCACGTGATTTAAGTAATCGCGGGTATGTACTGGTGCGTGGACAGCGAGCGCCTGTCATGGGCATGGTCAACATGAATATGATTATGATCGATATCACTCATATACCCTATGCCCAAAAAGGGAACGAGGTCGTTTTAATCGGGAAACAGGGTGATGCCAGCATCTCAGTTGGCTCTTTCGGTGAACTGACCCGTTTTATCAACTATGAATTGCTGGTTAGTCTTCCGTCAGAAATACCTCGTATTATTGTAGATTAACAATCTTGCCTCAACGACATCGAAGCAACGCAGATCAAAAATATAATTATAAAAAAAACGCTTGACAAGCCGGCACCTGTGAATTATAAACAGGATAGCCGTTGTGAATTTTATCACAGCGTTACGTTTTTCACAGGTTGCAAGGATGTGCGGTTTGAAAGGATGTTTTTAAGTGATTTCAGCAAAAACCATTGAACGGCTTTTTCTTTACAGACGTCTGATGACTGATTTGATCAAACGCGATACCCGATTCGTTTTTTCGCATGAACTTGCAAACATGTCTCAATCCAGCCCGGCCCAGGTTCGCCGTGATCTGATGACTGCTGGTATCACGGGTTCCTCCTCCAGAGGTTATGATGTCGTCAATTTAAAATCCCGGTTTGACGAAATACTGCATAGCTCTGTCCAAAAAGCAGCTCTCGTCGGCATCGGCAACCTGGGTCGCGCTATTCTCTCCTATTTTCCCCATCGTTCACCGGCAGTTGAAATTGTCGCCGCATTTGATTCGGACTCTTCCAAAACAGATCGTATCATCCATGGTATTCGCACATATGCCGTTGATAATCTGGATCAGGTTGTGCATCAGACTGATGTTTCACTTGGAATCATTACGACTCCAAAGGATGCAGCCCAAACTACTGCAGACAGTATGATTGTCGCGGGCATTCGTGGAATTTTGAATTTTGCGCCGGTTCCTGTTCGGGTTCCGGCTGGTATTTTTATTGAATCACTTGATTTGACAACATCGCTTGAAAAACTTGCGTATTTTTCGCGCAGGCCGCATTAGCAGGAGATTTATTTATGGAAAACGCAGTACAGGATGTTTTAATGAAGCACCCCGATGCAAAACGGGATCAGTTGATTCCGATCTTGCAGGAGGTTCAGGATGTTTTAGGGTTTATTTCGCGTGACTCGGTCATTCAGATTGGTAGGCATCTTCAATTACCGACCAGCAAGATTTATGGTGTTGCAACGTTTTACAATCAGTTTCGTTTTGAGCCGAAGGGCCGTTATCACATTCAGGTGTGCCGCGGCACTGCCTGTCATGTCAAGGGTTCTCTGGCAGTTTTGGATGCTTTGAAACGTGCCTTAAAAATTGACGCCGACCAGACCACTCGCGACGGAATGTTCAGTCTTGAGGAGGTGGCCTGTCTTGGTGCATGTGGCCTGGCGCCGGTTATTGCAGTGAATGGACGCTTTTATGCCAAAGTATCATCTGACGATGTTCCATCACTGATCAAAACCTGGAAGAAATCAGCAGAATCAGAATCATCAGACAAGGAGGCAGGCAACCATGAGTAGCGCGACAATGGCTCAGATAAAAGTGGATTCAAGAGTGTATGACTTTTTGCATAAAACGCTTCCTGCGGGTGATGAAAAAGCCATTCAGGATGCCGACAAATCGGTTTTCATGGATTATTTTAATGATCATGTTGATACATTGACGATTTATCTGGGGATGGCAACCTGCGGAATAGGAGCTGGCGCTGATTCAACATTCGGACGCATTCGGGCTGTTATGTCAGAAGCCAACCGGGATTATCGTATTGTTGAAGTGGGTTGTATCGGCTTGTGTGCTCTTGAACCTCTAATGGATATTCAGGCGCCGGGCAAACCGCGTGTCT
>PWNJ01000039.1 GCA_003558985.1 candidate division CSSED10-310 bacterium | reverse complement strand
AAACCCTCTCCCATTTTGGGAGAGGGAAAGCGACCACAGGTCGCAGGGAGAGGGTGACACGCACCCGGCGTGACCTCCGGTCACGAGAACGCTTCGCTTGAGAGCATGTGAGCATGAGAACATGAGAGAAGACAACAATCAAATCACGCAACCTTTTTAGACGCCCGCTGGGCATCTCTCATTTGTTTTGGGGTTCCATTACAAACAATCGCAAATCAACAGACTGCAACCCTTCAACATTTAACCTTTTACCTTCTACCTCTTGAATTTCCGGAACAACTGCGGTCTCTCCCACGAGGGGAGAGACTTTTATAAGTTATTGAATTTAAACCCTCTCCCATTTTGGGAGAGGGAAAGCGACCACAGGTCGCAGGGAGAGGGTGACACGCACCCGGCGTGACCTCCGGTCACGAGAACGCTTCGCTTGAGACGCTATTTCAATTAACAATTCACAATTACCAATGGATAAATATGCGCAGACGAATGCCGATGTAGCACCATACAAACCATTGAAAATTGGAAATTGAATATTGGCTATTGGATATTGAAACCGCCCCATCACCCGTTCCAGGCCGCGTACCACGCGATGTTGATAGTTCATACCTTACATTATGGGAGTGTCGCTCCCATTTATCAAGTTTATTTCTTTTGTTTGTTGCCCGATCCGCTGTCGATAAATGTTCTGGACATTGTCTGCGTAGGCAATTTCACCATACAGACCAATCGAGACACTATTCAGCAATGATGTGTTGTCACCTATTCAAGTGTGCAGTCAAACACCTGACGACGGGCTAAACATTCGGACTACCAGAGTTCTAAATCCGGCTTTTGAAACGGATTGTTTACGGTTTGTTCTGACTAATTTGGTCTGACTCCGATTTTCCGTTACAATAAACAGTAAGGGCAACCTGCCCAAAACTTTTATTTTTTCAGGAGGATGACCATGCACAGACGAACATTTATTACTGCAACGGCTGCGACTGCGGCTGTTGGTGTTTTGGAGCCGCGGACGGTTTTTTCGACGGACAAACCAAAAGTAGTGATAGCCAAAAACACCGATTACCGGGAACTTGTCCGGGAGACGATTGCTCGTCTGGGCGGTATGTCCAAATTTGTCAAATCCCGGGATAACGTGGTTTTAAAGCCGAATATATCCTGGGACAGGTCACCTGAACTTGGCGCCAACACCAATCCGACCGTTGTGACGACTTTGATTGAGCTTATTCTGGAGGCTGATGCTCGTTCAGTGCTGGTGTTTGATCGTCCCTGTAATGATCCCCGAATGAGTTATCTTAACAGCGGCATCGGCCCTGCGGTTGAGGATGTCAATGATCGCCGGGTGCGTTTAATCCATGTAGAGGACAGGCATTATGCCAATACAAAGATACCGAAAGCGAAAGCGTTGAAGGAATGGTTGATCCATCGTGACGCGTTGCAGGCGGATTGTATTATTAATGTTCCGATCGCCAAGCATCACGGGTTAACACAGTTAACACTTGGACTTAAGAATAATATGGGGTTTCTTGGAGGCAACCGGGGACGTATTCATATGTCTATCTCTCAGAACCTGGCAGATCTGGCGACGATTCTTCCGACAAAACTGACGGTGATAGATGCCACGCGCATTATGCTTCGCCATGGTCCGCAGGGAGGTAGTCTTGATGATCTTAAAATTTTGCATACTCTTGTAGCATCCGCTGATCCGGTTGCTACTGATGCCATGGCAACAACATTATTTGACAAACCGCCCGATGCGATAGAGTCAACTGTTAAAGCGCATAATATGGGGCTGGGAGAAATTGATCCTGAAAAAATGAACATTATCCGATTGGGTTAGGACAAGGACAAAATCAGATGGCAAAAAAACGGCAACCGGTGAAAAAATGGCGATGGGCTCGACGCATATCACAAGGGATATGGCTGGCAATATTTATATGGTTGTTTCTGGCAATCGATTTCACAGGATCTGATCAGATATCCCGGTTATATGGACTCTTTTTTAGTATCAACCCACTGATCGGAATCACGACCATGATTGCCTCAAGACTCTGGATCAGTCTTTTGCTGCCGGGTTTGTTTTTTCTGGTTTCGGCTCTGTTTCTGGGTCGCTGGTTTTGCGGCTGGATGTGTCCGATGGGAACGCTTCTGGATGCAACCCACTTTATAACACGCGGAAAACAAACCATGCCCGGAAATCCTCGTAGAAACATCCGCTATGTACTGTTGCTGACAATTCTTGTATCGTCGGCATTTGGACTACAGTTGGTCGGTTTCTTTGATCCGTTTGCCATTTTGGTCCGAGGGTTGGCGGTGTCCCTGTATCCGGCATTTGATTATGGTATCCGTTCTTTTTTTACGTTTACGTTTAATCATGGAAATCCTGCTGTTCATGCGGTAACTGAACCGGTGTACAGCGTGTTGCGGGCAACTGTGCTTCCATTTCAGCAGATGGTATTTCAATGGTCTGTCTTCAGCGGGTTGTTATTGATTGGAGTCTTTTTTCTGGAGTTATGGGAACGTCGTGGTTTTTGCCGGAATATCTGTCCTTTGGGGGCATTATACGGGGTTGTGGCGCGTCTGGGTCTATTCCGGGGACGCCGCGGTGAGGCAAAATGCGGAGGTTGCGCAGTATGCCGAAAGATATGCCGTATGGGAGCGATTGATGACGACCGGAACATCAGCATGACAGACTGCAACATCTGTATGGAGTGTGTTGAGTCTTGTCCACAAGGGGCGTTTTCATTCAAATGGTCAGACAGACAAAAAGCAGTTCAGCCGGTGAACTCGGGTATTTCCCGGCGCACTTTTATCGGAGCGGCGGTGACTGGCGTGGCTTTGCCTGCATTACACGCTGTTCAGGCTGACAATCGCAAGGTTCTGGATTTGATTCGACCCCCCGGCGCCCGGGCGGAACAGGAATTTTTAGCTCGATGTGTCCGTTGTGGAAAATGTATGAAAGTATGCGTTGGTAATGCGCTTCATCCGGCAATGTTTGAATCCGGTGTATCCGGTATGTTCAGCCCGATTGTATTGCCCCGGGTTGGTTACTGTGAATATAATTGCAATTTGTGCGGGCAGATATGTCCGACTGGCGCAATTGAGAATTTAAGTCCTGACAGAAAGCGTGAATGGGTTATTGGAACGGCATCGTTCGATACCGATCGTTGTTTACCGTATCGGGGTATAAACTGTCTGGTATGTGAGGAGCATTGTCCGGTTCCGGGCAAGGCGATTCATTACAATGAAGTTGAAATGTCCCGGGGTCGTGGACAGACTACCATAGTTAGACAGCCGTTTATGCGGCGGGGTCGATGTATTGGATGTGGTATATGTGAAAACAAGTGCCCGTTAACCGGACCGGCGGCAGTTCAGGTTTCATCTTTGCGAGAAACACGACATAACTGATTTACGTTATTCAGGAATCAAAAACCTTGCCTGTTTTCAGGCATTTGGAGATATCTGATAATGATATTTTGTCCGACTCTGGTTTACTGGTGTTTTTTAATCAAAGCCAGTTTAATATTTTCCATAAGAGTTTCCGGGGAGATCGGTTTTTGCATCACAATAGATTTTGGAGGCAGTTTTTCCAGGTATTCGGCGGAGTAACCGGTGGCAAACAGCACCTGGGTATCCGGTCTGATTTTTCTTATGTATTCGTAGACATCGTATCCTGAATACCGTGGCAGAACAAGGTCCAGAATAACAAGATGTATAGTGTCAGCATGTATGGTGAATAGATCAATGGCCGTTTTACCATCGGATGCTTCGATGACATTGTAACCCCGTTTTTGGAGTAAACTGCTGTTAATGGTTCGTACGGTAGGATCATCATCAACCAGCAGAATAGTTACCGTATCGGTATCTGATGTGTTGCTTATGGATGTCAGCAATTCACGGGTATCGACATCAAGCGAGGAATACACCGGAAAATACAAATGCACTTGAGTTCCCTCATTTTCCACACTGTTAACCTGTATGATTCCATTATGTCGTCGCATGTTTGCATAAACACTCGACAGACCAGCGCCGCTTTTATGTTTTGATGACTTGGTTGTATAATAAGGATTGAAAATTTTGTTTACATCCGCTTTCGGAATACCAACGCCGTTGTCACTGATTGTAACACAGATAAATTCTTTGAATGGCACATCTTCATGATGCACCATCAGTTCCGGTGGCAGGGGGCTTTGTTGGGCTTGAATCCTGATTTTTCCGCTTTCATAAAGAGCCTCAATAGCATTGTCCAGAACATTCTCCAGAATATCTTTCAAAACATTCGGGTCGGCGAAAATATTCGAGATACCCGGGTAAAGCGATATGGAAAACTCTGTACTGTCATTGATACCGGACTTAAATTTTTCAGCAAAGCTTTCAAGAAACTCTGTTACGTTGATCTGAACAGGTTGCATAACTGATTCTTCACCACTGAAACGTAACAACTGATTCACCAGATCGTGACCATTTTGAATAACTCCAGCAATTGGTTCAAGACGTTCCATAGCAGTCTCATCACAGACTTCCATCGCCCCTTCAACACAGTTCCAGATGATTTGAAATGTTTGATTAAAATCCTGTGCTATTCCTGATGCCAGACTAGCAATGGCTTCCATTTTGTTGAGTTGACTTAATTGTTCATGCAGTTGTTTTTCAAGGGACACATCGTTAACTATTGTTATTACACTTGCCACTTCACCATAGCGGTCTATAAACGGAACTGCTTTAACTGACAATGTACGTGTTTCGACAGACAGGTCACTTGCAACCGGTTGTCTTTGTTTTATGGCGTCCAGAACGGGACAGGAGTCACAGATATCACAACCAACTGACAAGACCCTATAACATAATTCACCCCGGTTACCACTTTTATCTGGTTGTCCATACAGCTCAAAAAGTTTTTTATTAGCCCAGATCAGATGTCTTTCAGGTGTCCAAAGCGCAAGACCGATCGGTATATTGTCGATGACCAGATTCTTCTGTTTTTCACTCTCTTCCAGAGCGATTTCTGTTTCCCGTAAATGTGAGATATCCTGTGCAATACCGAACCGTTTTTTCACGAATCCGGATTGATCCGTTTCCTCAATGCTGAACATTCTAAGATACAGCGCTTCACCATCAATGCGATTAAAACGCAATTCGAGTTCTGGTGGTGGATCTTCCGAAGAGTCTTTTGAGGTCAGATGCTGAAGCGCTTTTTTTCGTGACTGTTGATCCACCCGGCTGAAGAATTCTTCATATGTAAACGTCTGTTTGCCCGGTTCAAGAAATAGTATCGTACTGTATGATGAGAAAATAGTTATAGTCTGCATCTCCAGGTCAATTTCCCATTCAAACATTTGCGACAGATGCAGCGCTTTTTCCGTTTTTTCAAGTTTTTTTCGAGTTGCGTCCTGCTGCAATCGGGTTTGCGTTACATCTTTGATCACGCCGTATCGACCGATATGGTTGTTATTTTCAAGCAGGGGATGGCTGATGCATTCCACCAGAACGGTATCATTTGCGCCACGTTCAAATTGAAATATAACGGATTTCACGGATTGGTCTGTGCTTGTCAGGCAATTCAGAACATCATTTTGGCAAGCTTTGTTTAGCCGATTAGTATATTCTGCAGGATCTCCGAATCGCGCCGGATGAAAATCCGGAACAGGAATCGCAGTTTTTCCCGCAACCACGGTGTTGCTATCAGCATGAAATTCCCAGTATGTAATGCCGCTGACGGTTTCAAGTTTTTTCAGATAAATCCTGTTTTCTTTCAACTGGTCTATGGTTGAGAGGTATAAAAAGACTGATGACACAACAAGTCCCAATCCAGACGCAGTTAATGCAGCCAGTAGTATTGCATTGAGTTCTTTAGTGAAAATTATCAGCAAGACGGTAATAGTGACAAGGACGGTTGTTATAATGACAAACATGCAGAAAGCGGTCAGGAATCGATGTTTTTGCAGCATGTTGTGACCTGATCGTTTCGGCATAATGCTTTCCTGTGGTAAAAGTCAACAGTTTCAGCAGCTTATATACTAGCCGATTTTGGTATAGAAATAAAGCATTGTTTATCAGGATGACGACGGACGAGACTCAGCGTATTCTCCAATGGGTCGATATTTTTTATATCGATTCTCCATCAGTTCATCAATGGACATTTGGGTTAACTCCCCGATTCGTCGTCGAATCACCCGTTTTAAAATGCCGATGGCCTGAGCAGGATTGCGATGAGCGCCTCCAATAGGTTCACGTACGACTTCATCTACCAGACCCAGTTCTTTCAGTTGTGGCGCAGTAATTTTCAATGCTTCAGCCGCTTCCGGAGCTTTAGCATTATCGCGCCACAGAATAGCAGCGCATCCTTCAGGAGAAATGACGGAATATACGGCATATTCCTGTATCAAAACGACATCGCCGACGCCGACACCCAAAGCGCCTCCACTGCCGCCTTCCCCGATAACACTCACGATTACCGGTGTTTTCAACAGGGACATTTCCCGCACATTTCGGGCAATGGCTTCTGCTTGCCCGCGTTCTTCAGCGCCAATCCCCGGATAAGCGCCCGGTGTATCTACAAACACCAGCACAGGCATTTGAAACCGTTCTGCCATATGAAATGCCCTCAGAGCTTTTCTGTATCCTTCCGGATGCATCATGCCGAAGTTGCGCTTGACTTTTTCTTTCATGTCAGCGCCTTTTTGCTGTCCGACAACCACAACAGGCCTGCCGTCAAAGCGTGCCAGACCCGTTATCACTGCCAGATCGTCACGAAACAGTCTGTCGCCATGTATTTCGACAAAATCCGTTGTAACAGCTTCAATATACTCCAGAGAGTGAGGTCGTTTGGGATGTCGTGATACCAGCACGCGTTCCCATGTGCTCAACTTGTCATAGACGCGTTTTGTTATCTGTTGCAAGCGCCGTTCAAGCTGTCGAATATTGGCTTTCAGAGTTCCATCTGTCTGATCATCCAGAAGTCTGAGGTTTTCTATTTGTGATTCCAATTCAAGTATGGGTCGTTCAAAAGGTAAATCTTCCATAATGCCTCCCGGAAAAAATCATTCCCGCTACCCTGAAATTTTCCACGACTGAATCATTTTGTCAAATCGCATTTTCAAAAACGCTTATTTTGCATACTCGATAATGTCCAAATCAGGGATTTTGGAAATACCGTTGACAAAACCGTCACTCAAATCCGTTTTATAATCTTTTCCGCAATCAATAACAACCGTATTCAGTGTTGAGTCAACAGGAAACTGCATTTTGATGGATACTGCTGTCTTTCCGGGATGCTGTTGCAGAAGCTGCATCAGGTCATACAGGCGGTATTCTGCGTCCGGCCCAGCCAAAAACGATAGCGTGACTTTGCGTATCAATTTGCTGCGGGCGGTTTCAAGCCGATATACCCGTTCAGCAATAACTCGCGCCAGATTGTCTTTGTTGATTCCGATTCGTCCCTGTACAATCAGAATTTCATCGCTTTCTACCAGATCACGTTCTTTTTTTAAAACCTTTGCAGGCAGCATCACTTCAGTTGCACCTTCCATATCCTGAAACTCGACATATGCTATTTGCTCACCGCGTTGCAGATTAATAATCTTGCAGGAGGTTGCCAGCCCACATAATGTGACCGGAGTGTCTGCGCTTAAAGTATATATTCTGGATGACGAATGTGTTACAAGACAGTTTCTTTCCAATGAAGCATTCAGCAATGGATGGCCGGTCACGAAGAACCCCAGAGTATCTTTTTCACCCTGCAGACGTTCCATTACTGGATAATCCGGTATATCCGGCATTGCCGGATCGGCATCAATAACCTGATCGGAACTGCTCTGCATCAGATCAAACAATGAGCGCTGTCCGGACGCCTTGTCATGTTGAGCGGCCTGTCCAATATCACAGGCGATATCAATCATGGCCGTCAACTGAGCCCGGTTACCTCCCATATCATCAAAAGCGCCAGCTCGTATCAGCGATTCGACAGCTCGTTTATTGACCGCTTTCAAATCTATTCGGCGAAAAAAATCAAACAGACTGGTGAAAGGGCCTTCTTCTTTTCTTGCGGTTATGATGGCATCAACCGCATTGCTGCCGACATTTTTTACTGCAGCCAGTCCAAAACGAATGCCTTTTTCCACGACCGTGAACGCTTTTAATGAATCGTTTACGTGAGGTGGCAGGACGTTAATACCGGCTTTGCGACATTCGTTGATCCCTTTAACAACCTTATCGCTGAATTCGGCGTCACAGGTCATCAGAGCGGCCATAAACGCTTTGCGATGATATCGTTTGAGCCATGCGGTTTGATACGACAGGACGGCGTAAACGGCAGCATGTGACTTGTTGAAACCATACAGAGCGAATTTTTGCATCAAATCAAATACACTGGCGGCAAGTTTTTCAGAATATCCCCGGTTTACAGCGCCCTGAACCTTCAATTTCTGATCGCCAAAAATAAACTTGTCGCGCATGCGATCCATTTCCGATTCGATTTTTTTGCCCATGGCACGTCGCAATACATCGGCGTTGCCCAGACTGAATCCGGCCATAATCCGGGATATTTGCATAACCTGTTCCTGATACACAATCAGGCCATAGGTGTCCTCAAGTATCGGTTTCAGGTCCGGATGCGGATAATGAATAGGTTCCTTGCCGTGTTTACGTGCGATAAAGCTGGGTATCTGTTCCATTGGTCCTGGCCGGTACAGAGCTACAGCGGCAATCAGATCACCAAAAGTGCTGGGTTGCATTTGTTTCAGCATTTGCTGACAACCGCTGGATTCCATTTGAAACACACCATAGGTGTCGCCAGACGAAATAAGTTTAAATACTTCGGGATCATCGTACAGCAGTTTGCGAACATCCAGCGATTGGTCTTTATCCATATTGACAGCATTGACGATTTTTTGTGCTGTATCAATCACTGTCAATGTTTTCAGACCCAGAAAATCAAACTTGATCAGTCCGACTTTTTCCACCTCATCCTTGGCGTATTGGGTTACCAGGTGACCGTCTTCAAATTTGACAGGGACTTTCTGCCATAAAATGCCATTGGCAATGACTATACCGGCCGCATGCACTCCGCAGTGCCGGGATAACCCTTCAAGTCGTTCGGCAATCCTGAACAGCTCCGCATATTCCCGGTTTTGGCTTGTCATAGTTTTAAGACGCGGTTCCTGTTCTAGCGCTTTTGCCAGAGTCATTTTCAATGTTTCGGGTATCAGTTTGGCCAGTGTGTTGACTTCCGGTAATGGTACTTCAAGCGCGCGGCCCACATCCCGTATGACCTGTTTGGCTTTCAGTTTGCTGAAGGTGGCTATTTGTCCCACGCTGTCATTGCCGTATTTTTTTGAGACATAGTCGATAACGTCATCGCGGCGGTTCTTGCAAAAATCAATATCAAAATCCGGCATACTGACACGTTCAGGATTCAAAAATCGCTCAAACAACAGTCCATAAGGTATCGGGTCAATATCGGTAATCTTCAATGCATACGCGACAAGTGATCCGGCGCCGGAACCACGGCCGGGTCCGACCGGAATACAGTTTTTATGCGCATATTTAACGAAATCCCATACAATTAAAAAATAACCTGCATATTTGACGCGGTTAATAATTTGCAGCTCTTCCTGCAGCCTTTCATAATAAACTTTTTTATCAATTTGAACGGGTATTTCTTCAAAACGCTGTTCAAGACCTTCCGTGGCCACCTGAACCAGATACTGTTTCAGGTCCGTGTTGTCGGGAGCTTCGAAATCCGGCAATTCGGATTCACCCAGAGTAATTTTTACATTGCAGCGATCTGCAATTAGTGTTGTGTTACGAATGGCCTGAGGCGTTTCTTTGAACAGATCATTCATTTCCTGTGTTGAGCGGAAATAGAACGCTTGTGAATCATAGCGAAATCGATCGGGATCACTGTATGTTTTGCCATCCCGTATACACAAAAGCACGTCGTGTGCCTTGTAGTCCTCTGGTTCAAGATAATGACAATCATTGGTTGCTACCAGCGGAATGTCCAATTCTTTTGACAAGTTGATTAATTCTTTGTTGGCAGTCATCTGTTCAGGCAAATCGTTCTGTTGGATTTCAAGAAAAAAATTGTCCTTGCCCAGAATATCGCGGTAGTTTCCGGCAATCTGTTTAGCCTGTTCCGATTTGCCGGAGTTGATAGCTCGCGCAATTTCACCTCCCAGACAGGCAGATAACCCGATCAGACCCTCGTGATATGTTTCCAGCAATTCGTAATCTATACGTGGATGGTAATAGAACCCTTCAAGGTTTGACAGGCTGACCAGTTTGACAAGATTCTGATAACCGGTCATATTTTCTGCAAGCAGAACCAGATGATTTTCAAGTCTTTTGGTTTTATCCTTGCGTGATTCGGGAGTGATATACACTTCACAACCGATGATTGGTTTGATGTTATTTTTGGTCATTTCCTGATAGAAATCAATAACACCGAACATGTTGCCGTGATCGGTAATTGCCACGGCAGACATGCCGTAATCTTTGACTTTTTTTACCAGATCCGGAATACGAATAGCGCCGTCCAGCAATGAATATGCTGTATGCAGATGCAGATGCACAAAATCAGAAACCATAGAATCCTCTGTTTATTCCCATTCAATAGTGCCGGGAGGTTTGGAGGTTACATCATATACCACCCGGTTAATTCCTTTAACCTCATTAATAATTCGTGTTGAAATGCGTGCCAGCAGTGAATGAGGCAGTCTTGCCCAGTCGGCTGTCATGGCATCCGTTGAATTAACTGCTCGAACTGCACACACGTCTTCATATGTGCGTTCGTCACCCATGACGCCAACTGTTTTCAGCGGCAGCAATACAGCAAACGCTTGCCATAGAGACTGCATTAATCCGGCTGCGGCCACTTCATGTCTGACAATGGCGTCAGCTTTCTGAAGGACAGCGATACGTTCCGGCGTCACTTCTCCCAGAATACGAACAGCCAGGCCCGGCCCCGGAAATGGCTGTCTTCGGACGATTGTATCCGGCAGACCCAGGACGCTGCCGACTTCCCGAACTTCATCCTTGAACAGTTCGCGTAACGGTTCAACCAGTTCCAGACGCATTTTGTCCGGCAATCCGCCGACATTATGATGTGTTTTGATTGTAACCGACGGCCCGCGTACTGATACACTTTCGATTACATCCGGATACAGAGTGCCCTGGGCCAGAAAATCAATTTTACCCAGATGTCCCGCTTCCAGCTCAAACACATCAATAAATGTATGGCCGATGATTTTTCTTTTTGTTTCCGGGTCAGCAATACCAGCCAGCGCGCTCAAAAATCTGTCGGAAGCATTCACGGCAATAAACCGGTCGCCCAGGGTATGGCCGAAAAAATCCGAGACAGCTTCCGCCTCCCCCTGCCGCAGCAGACCATTGTCAATGAATACGGCGACAAGCTGTTCCCCGACAGCTTTGTCCAGAAGCATTGCCACCACAGCCGAATCAACACCTCCCGACAGCCCGCACAACACTTTGCCGGAGCCAACCTGCTGTCTGACGGCCTGGATAGTATCGTCAATAAAGCGACCGGCTGTCCAGACGGGTTTGCATCCACAGATGTGATAGACGAAATTGGATAAAATACCGGAACCCTCAACCGTATGTTTCACTTCCGGATGAAATTGCAGCCCAAACAGTTTTCTTTGCAAATCCTCCATCACAGCGCAGGGCACGCAATCGGTGCTGCCGGTTGTGATGAAGCCCGGGGGCGGTTCATTCAGGTGATCACCATGACTCATCCAGACCTGTGTCAGGTCATTGTTGTCAATATTACGAAACAAACCATTTGTATTGGAAATCTGCAGCATGGCCCGGCCGTATTCACGGTGGACGGCATGCTCAACAGCAGCTCCGGCTTCCAATGCCAAAATCTGGCAGCCATAACAGATTCCCAGAACCGGACGATTTGTTTCCAGAAGACGCAGAGGCGGCCACGGGGGATCGGTTTCATGCACACAGGCCGGACTACCGGACAATATGATACCGCGCACTTCGTCGCGAAGCACATTGTCAGGGTCGGTATCAAAGGGCAAAATTTCACAATAGACCTTTAATTCGCGTATTCTGCGGGCTATCAATTGGGTATACTGGGAGCCAAAATCAAGAATAACAATTCGTTCTGCTGATGATGTCATTGAATACACTCCTGGAAAGTAAAGACACCTTTAATAAAACACTCAATCCGGTTAATGGCAAACTTTTTTTTGAGCATTCTGTATCAGTATTTTGTTTTCATGGATTTACATTATCCCGGGACACAACTTGAGCGTGCCGGGAGTTCATTGAAATTCGCGAAATTAAACACAAACCCTTGTCGTATGGTTGTTTGCATAAAAACCCCGAACCCGGAAATCCGGATTCGGGGTATGATCATCATTGAAACGGATCAGCTAGAGTGGATCGACGCAGGTATTTTGTCCGATAGCGGTTTCGAAGATTAACTGAGCATCGGCAGCGGTAACGATACCATCGCCATTACAATCCGCGGCGCATTCTTCTTCAAAGGTGGGAGTATAGACACCCAGGGCAATACTGAAGGCCAATTGAGCATCAGCGGCGGTAATTGAACCGTCAAAATTGACATCGCCGTGATTGATGCAGTCGTCGCCGGGAGTGGGTGTTGGCATAACCTCTGTTTGCACGCCGCCGCTTATAACCAGCGCATAGGGCTGAAATCCACCCGGTTCACCGTTCGGAACATTGAATCCTTCCACGTGAATGGTATACGTTCCGGCGGTTACATCGGCGGCATCAAGATAAACACCTTCAGCCGGATTGGTGCGATCACGGGTAGCGCTGGTGTTGCTCCAGCCGCCGGAAAAATTGTTGCCGTACCATGTTGTGGAACCGTTTGTCACAACCAGATCAAGATCATTGACCAGATTGTTTCCGCTTCTGTCCGTCCAGACCAGCGAAATTTTGAGTGGTATATCGGGATTTGTCACAGTGATATCGTATGAGTGTGTCTGGCCTGTGGCAACGCCTGTGTGTTCGTCCTGAACGATAAGTTTGCGGTCATCGCCGGGAAAATAAAGGGTATCATCCAGCATGATTCTTCCCCAACCCTGATCGTTGGATGGGCGAGCGGTTGTTCCTGTCATATTTTGAGCGGAATTGATCAGCACGGCTTTCATCATTGCGGCGCTGGGAGTCATCGAATTTGATGAATTGGGCATACCGGTTGGATAATAGCCGTCGCGAAAATACTGGCGTACCAGCGCGGCCGCTCCGGCGGCTCCCGGACATGCCATGGATGTGCCTGACCATCCTGAGTAAACAATACCGCAGGTTCTGCCTGTCGGACTGGTTGTATTGTCAGCGGAATGAATTCCGGCCGGGCTTACCGAGGTGTTTGTTGCGGGAGATGTGATTGTCGGCGCCATACGGTTTGAGCCCGAAACGGGACCCCGGCTGGATGCGCTGAACATATTATGCGTGTTCGGCAGGTTATCCGATCCGCCGACGCACACAAGATTTTTTGCTGTGCCCGGAAAACCCACGGTTCCAGCTCCGGGACCGGAGTTACCAGCGGCGAACAATACAAGAAAATCTTTATTGTTCCACATAAAGCTGTCTACATCGACGCAATAGGAGTCGTAAGAATTGCTGGCGCTACCCCAGGAATTGGTGTGAAAATAACCGCCATCGGCCATTGTATCGGCAAAAGCTCCGGTCAACGAATCCGGTGGACTGATCATTCCAAGAAGACATTCCCACCAGGAGTCTCCACCAATATCACCAACAGTGATTTTTGCTCCACGGGCTATTCCGCTGTATTGCAAATTACTGGAGCCATCGTCGGGATAGCCGGCAGCGGTTCCGGCCACGTGAGTGCCATGTCCCATTGAACAGCCATCCCAAACATTGCCGCCACCATACGTCCGATAGGCAACAATCTTGCGATGATTGTGATTGACGGTTGAGCCCGGAAGTCCTTCGTCTTCATCAATGAAAAAACAGTGATGCGGATCAACACCGGAATCCATGACGCCGATAATCTCACCGGTACCATCAACGCCGTTATCCCACAACGGTGTGCCGGCAGATTCTGTGCCTGCCTGCAAAACATACCGAATCAGATGATTCATTGTGAAAAACTCGGCTCGCTCCTCAATACGATAAATACTCTCAACATGAGCCAGCTCGGGTATAGACTCGGGAAGAAGACGCATATGCAGTGAATTCCGATATGGTGTATCCACTATAGATACGACCTCAGCTCCAAGCTCCAATACAGCCGATTTGAGTTCAGAAAGCGACTCACCTTCAAAAATGGTAACGATCAGAGTTAAATGATCGTCATTCAAACGCTCCGGATCTACAAGCGGCATCTGGCCAATCATTGGATCAATTCTGTAAGCTGGTTCAAACGGACCGACCCAACGGATTTCCGGAAGCGACATAGCTGCTACGGCTGCGCCGGGTGACAGGGTTTTACTTATAAATGTGAAATTTGCAATGTACACAAGTGGCTCCAGACCGGTATTGCGAAGCGCTGTTTTGTGTGATTCCGTTATCGGGCCGGTAAACTGAACCAGTTGATATGCTGGAATATGATCGTCAGCGAATTGCAGCTTGTACGGCAGTTCCGGCAGCGCTGTTAACGGATCAAAATCAGCGTTCAATACCCGAATCACAGAACTGTCTTCCACGTTCATAACCATTGCAAACGGCGGCATATCGTTGTCCGGCCAGATCGTGATATCTCTGTCCGTCAACTCCGGAATTTCACCGGCAAATACACTGCCTGCAATGATCAGACATAAACTGATAAAAAATAATGCTTGTCTCATGTTAATAACTCCTTGTTTGAAACGAACGGCTGATACACTGAATGAGTATGATCAGCCTGAATCAAGCTCAACATAGCATACCTGTTTTGCAGTGAACATGCCAAACATGCAATTGTTCATCTATACGAGTAAATAAAAACGTTTGAATATAGTATATTAACCTGTTTCCAATCAAAGGTAATTAAAGTTCATCAACGCAGGTATCCATTTGAAGCGCAGCGTAAAAGATTTGCTGAGCATCCGCGGCGGTAACAACACCATCGCCGTTGCAGTCGGCCGCGCATTCTTCCTCAAACGTCGGAATAATAATTGACAGTGCAATATTGAAAGCAAGTTGAGCATCCGCGGCAGTTATAAACCCGTCAAAATTGACATCGCCATGGTTGATACATTCTGGCGTTGTTGTTGGTGTATGTGTCGGGCGCGGCGTTGGCGTATCTGTTGGTTCCGGTTCGGGTGTGCTGGTTGGGCGCGGCGTTGGCGTATCTGTTGGTTCCGGTTCGGGTGTGCTGGTTGGTAAGGGTGTAGGTGTGTTGGGAATAGCTGTAAATGTCGGTGTTGGTGTTGATGGAATCGGCGTTTCTGGCGTTGATGCCGGCGTTGGCGTTGATGTCGGTGTTGCTGTTGGTGTAGGTGTTGGAGTTGATGGCATTGGTGTAAATGTTGCTGTTGGCGTCATTAAAACCGTTTCGGCTCCAACGCTGTTATCAAACAGGAACATCATGAATACAGCAATCATTAAAAAAACTGCACAGGTCTGTTTATTAATCATTTAATCTCCCCCCGGAAAAACATTGTAACTATGCCGGGATCAAAAGGCAAATCCAATCATCCAAAATCATTGAGTTACCTGATTTTCTGTCACACAGTCAGGAACCCAATATCAAAGGTTTAATTTGTGCGTTTTATTAACGTTTTCGTTTTTTCAACGCAAGCAATGCGCCTATTGCAATCAACAGAAGACCAATGCCCCCAGGCCCGGTTGTTGGTATCGGTGGCGGTTCAGTAGGAGTTGGTTCCGGAGTTTCGGTCGGAACAGGTGTATCCGTTGGTATTGGCGTCGGTGTGTCTGTCGGTACAGGTGTATCGGTTGGCACTGGTGTGTCGGTTGGAGTGGGTGTCGGCGTATCCGTTGGAATGGGCGTATCAGTCGGAGTTGGAGTGGGTGTGTCGGTTGGTATGGGAGTGTCGGTTGGCGTTGGCGTTGGTGTGTCGGTTGGTATGGGAGTGTCCGTTGGAGTCGAAGTGGGGGTATCTGTTGGTATGGGAGTGTCGGTTGGAGTTGGCGTTGGTGTGTCCGTTGGAATGGGCGTATCAGTCGGAGTCGGGGTGGGCGTATCTGTTGGTATGGGAGTGTCGGTTGGAGTCGGGGTGGGCGTATCTGTTGGTATGGGAGTGTCGGTTGGAGTTGGCGTTGGTGTGTCAGTTGGAATGGGCGTATCAGTAGGAGTTGGGGTGGGTGTGTCGGTTGGTATTGGAGTGTCGGTTGGAGTCGGAGTGGGCGTATCTGTTGGTATGGGAGTGTCCGTTGGCGTTGGCGTTGGTGTGTCCGTTGGAATAGGCGTATCAGTAGGAGTTGGGGTGGGTGTGTCGGTTGGTATTGGAGTGTCGGTTGGTATGGGTGTCGGTGTATCAGTCGGTATTGGTGTGTTTGTTGGAATTGGAGTAGGCGTATTGGTTGGAATCGGGGTATTCGTTGGAATGGGCGTTGGCGTATCAGTTGGAATCGGAGTATTCGTTGGTATTGGAGTAGGAGTATCAGTGGGTACAGGCGTATCGGTTGGCGTCGGGGTTGCTTCACAATAAAATGTAAACATACCCGATTCGCTGTCGAAGGTGATCAAATCATCCAGCAATTCTGTCAGGTCCAGCAGACTTGTATCGAAATTATCGCAATCCGGACATGTCACTGTAAATGTCAGTTCGACCAGTATGCCGTTACTGTCTACTGGAATACCATCCCCCGGCAGAACAAAACCGGCCAGATTTAATTCACCGGGATTTTCTTCGAAACAATCAAACATAATCCAGTCGGGATCCAGATCTCCCGTTGCACAGAATTGGTATTCAAGCATTGTGTTGTCAAACGCAAAACGGATGAAAAATACGTCAACGGCTGTATTCGGATTCGATAGCCAGATTTCTGCAACTACGGTGTCACCGGTGCATCCTTCGATGTCCGGTATAAATATCACATCGGGTTCCGATGGTGTCGGTGTCGGAGTATTCGTTGGTATTGGAGTAGGTGTATCAGTTGGCATGGGTGTGTCAGTCGGTATTGGCGTTGGTGTATCCGTAGGTATCGGTGTATCGGTTGGAATTGGAGTGGGTGTGTCAGTTGGGACAGGCGTGTCAGTTGGAATTGGAGTAGGCGTATCCGTTGGTATAGGTGTGTCGGTAGGAACTGGAGTGGGTGTGTCAGTTGGAACAGGCGTATCTGTTGGCATCGGTGTCGGGGTATCTGTTGGAATGGGTGTATTTGTTGGGGTAAACGTAGGTGTATTGGTTGGAAGGGGAGTGTTTGTTGGTGTATTTGTTGGTGTCGGTGTATCGGGCACAGGTGACGCAGTCGGCGTGCTGGTGGGTGCGTCACCGGCAGTCAGGCATATACTCAGATCGCCGTCTGTCGTATCCCAGTCGCCATCACTGAAGATGGCATGACTGTCATCACCCGTATCGGATCGCATTTGCAACATCCAGCATGACGCGTCACCGATTGCCGCAATGGATACCCATCCGGAAGACAGCGATACCGGCGTGATTTCGGCTGAATATTCGTAGATTTTGGAACTGGCAAAATAGACCATTGTATCGGATTGCACTGCGGTTACGGTTTGGCTTGAGACAACCGTTCCCGGCAGTCCGCCGTCATCCGCGTAAAAAATAATCTCAAACTCGTCTGATTCCATTGAGCACAGTGACCATGAGGTTCCATCATTGAAATAATCAACGGCCCACCAGCGCAGATCGGTTATAGGTTCGCCAAGCCCACTGAAGGATTCGGCAGCAATGATGTCCGCATCGTTGTCTGAAACATAAGCTGATGTTGCAAAATATTCTGCGGGCTGGCTGAAAATGCTTTCCGCAGGACATTCGGCCACCGGAATACCGTCACAGAAACGTTCTGCCGGTGCACATTGAGTTCCGACACACGAATCATAATATGCATGGAAATACCCGATACCGTATTCATCGGCATAGGCATCAAAATTAATCGCTATCATCAACTGGATATAGGTACATGAACAGGGGATATCTATAACTTCTTCAGTCACAGAACGGCTTGTACAAGATGTTGTCCAGTCTATTACGGCATCACTCCACGCCAGGTTCCATTCGGTTCCGGTGACACCTCCCGATGTCAGCCCGTCACAATCGTCCTGAACAGAACCATCAGCGCATCGCCAGTACACATAAAAATCACCCTGAAGATTGCTCTCCCATCCGTTCAATCCATAACACATGTCAAATCGGACTTCTTTGGTGCAGTCCAGTAAAATTTCCTGAGTCAGCATATAATGCCATTGCATACCGTCATCACCGCTAGTCCAGCTCCATCCAAGTTTGCAGTCATCCGTTGGATTACAGTCCGTTGGGCAAAGATCTGCGCCAACATTAAAACCGACACCTCCCGGATTACACAGTTGGAAGAAATTGGTAGATGGCGCTGAACAATCATTATCCATAAGGAAATACGTATAAACGCCGCAGGTAGGTGTGGGTGATGGCGTGGGTGTTATCGTCGGCGTGGGTGTCGGACCGGTGGGTGTGGGTGTTGGTGAGACCAATGGGCCGATGCCGCCGCTGATGACCAGGGCGTATGGCTGGTATCCGCCGGTTTCGCCCTGTGGAACATTGAACCCTTCTACCTGAATCGTATATGTTCCGGGTGACAGGACACCGGTATTGACGAAAATACTTTCAGCCGGATTGGTCCGGTCGCGGTTTGTACCGGTATTGCTCCATCCATTGGTGAAATTGTTGCCGTAATAAGTGTCAGATCCGTTTGTCAGCACAAGATCCAGATCATTGACAAGGTTATTACCGCTTCTGTCAGTCCAGACCAGCGAGATGTTCAGCGGTGTGTCTGGATTAGTTATATTAATATCATACGTATGTGTTTGACCGGTTGCGACTCCCGTTGTTTCGTCAAAAACCTGTAAATTTCGGGAATCTCCGTCAAAATGCAGAGTGTGATCCAGCATAATCCGACCCCACCCCTGATCGTTTGATGGTCTGGGAGCTGGATCGCCGGTCATGTTTTGCGCGGAGTTGATCAGCATTGCTTTCATTAACGCTGCTGATGGTGTCATGGCATCACCCGGCACAGGAGCACCCGATGGATAATAACCTTCCATGAAGTATTGACGAATCATGGCTCCCGCACCAGCCACCGCCGGACAGGCCATGGATGTTCCCTGCCAGTTTGCGTAAACAATACCACAGGTTCTGCCGGTAGGATTGGTTGTGTTTTCAGCTGAATGAATGCCTTCAGGAGACATGGCTGTATCAGTAGCCGGCGCTACAAGTGTTGGCGCCATTCGGTTTGAACCTGATACCGGTCCCCGGCTGGAAGCATTATACATGTTTTGCATGTTCGACAGATTATCAGACCCTCCCACACAAATCAGGTTTTTGGCAGTACCGGGATATCCAACTGTGCCGGAACCGGGTCCGGCATTTCCTGCGGCAAACAACACCAGAAAATTTTTGTTCTCCCACATAAAATCATCCACATCAAAACAATATGAATGATATGAGTTACTGGTAGAACCCCACGAATTACTGTGGAAAAATGACCCGTCATTCATTGTGTCCTGAAACGCGTTGGTTAACGATGCGGGAGGACTGATCGAACCAAACATACATGCCCAATTTGTATCCTCGCCAATATCTCCGACAGTTATCTTTGCTCCCGGAGCCATGCCTATAAAACTGATCTGACTGGTTCCGTCATCGGGATACCCGGCGGCTGTTCCGGCAACATGTGTTCCATGTCCATCCGAGCAGCCATCCCAGGCATTTCCACCACCATATTCGCGGTAGGCAACAATTTTGCGGTGATTGTGATTGACCGTTGAACCGGGCAACGGTTGAGACTCATCAATAAAATAACAATGATGCGGATCCACACCGGAATCCATAATTCCGATGATCTGACCGGTTCCATCCACTCCATTTGCCCATAACGGCGTGCCACCGGCAACTGAACCGGATTGAATTACATAAGGCGTTTCATCATTCAAAGTAAAAAATTCGCTTTTTTCTTCAATACGACGAATGCTTTCATGTTGCGCCAGTTTATTCAGATTGTCAGGATGCAGCCGAATATGCAGGGATTGCCTGAAACGCGTATGCACCTCGTCAAGTATCTCCGCATTCAAATCCAGGACAACTGATCTTAATTCCGAAAGACTTTCACCCTCAAACAAAGTGACAACCAAAATCAGATGATCATCATCAACCCTGGCTGGTGTTCGTAAAGGCGTTTGGCCAATCAACGGATCGATGCGGTATGCGGGTTCAAACGGACCCACCCAGCGAATTTGCGGCAACGCTCTGGCCGAAGCAGTGGCATCGGATGATAACGTACGGGAAATAAACGTAAATTCCGGCAAATATATCAACGGTTCCAACCCGGCTTCTTTCAGAGTCGCTTTATCTGATTCGGTTATCGGGCCGGTGAACTGAACCAGTTGATACCGGGGAATCGTGTCAGTGTCCAGTTGGAGTTCAGCAGGGATATTCGGTGACCTCTGAAGTGGATCAAACCGGTACCCATCAAGGACAATGTCCTGCACTGCCTGGGCAAACAACCCTGATGCTCCCCCAATAAGGATACATACAACAATTATAAAACTCTTTTTTAAACCTGACATTTAAAACTCCTCCCCAAAACTCAACATCAAATCAATACAAAACAAATTCACGGTTTAACCAGAAACTTCTTTTGCATTCCTGATTGCACTTCCAGAAAGTTGCAAAACTCCTGCAAGATAAACCTTTAATATTCTAGCGGATTACCCTGTAAGACTGTCAAGAAAGGCCGGATACATCCGGACAGTCTAACGTCCCGGAATAACATTGAAAAATATAGTGCGCTCAAGACACAGACTGTCTTTGCAACCTTTATGTGATATACTCTCCAGGATGAATTGATCTGGTGTTTGATTGGTAAAAAAATGACAAGTGATTTCGCAAATATTCACGAATTTCGGTTGGGGTTGAGTCTGCTGGGTGTTCTGGGACTGATAGTGTTTTTGTACAAGACACGCGTCCAAAACCTGTCTGTCAAACCGTCAAAACTGTTTCGATCAGCATCGTTTGTGGTTTGGCTGGTTTTTCTGGGGTTATCCGGATATCAGGCACGCTGGCAGTTGCTCGGATTTTTTTCGTCTGATTTTTTACGTGTGCAACGCGGTTATGATCCCCGCGGTGAAATCCTGGGCAGTCGATTTCATCGGGGATCGGTGCTGGACCGCAATCATCAGCCGCTGGCGATGGATACGGCGGAGGACGGTTTTTTGCATCGGCGGTATCCGCTTGGTGAAGCCGCTGTGCATGTGGTGGGATATAATCATTCCAAATACGGTTCATCCGGCCTGGAAAAGGAGCTGGAACCGATTCTGATGGGACGATCATTTCAATCTCCGGCTGATGGATTTCGTCTGGCCGGCAACGCTCTTTTTCACCGGACACTTCGGGGTAATCCGGCTATTCTGACCATTGATAGTGATTTACAACGTTATGCGGATGAATTACTGCAAAACAAAGCCGGGGCGATTGTTGTGCTGGACCCGCGTGATGGCAGTATTCGGGCAATGGCATCCCGGCCGGGATTTGATCCCGGCGCTATAAACGATGCGCTTTGGCGTCAATTACAGGTGTCCGATGGCAGTCCGTTTTTGAATCGCGCCATGCAGGGGTTGTATCCGCCGGGCTCAACATTCAAAATTCTGACAGCCGCGGTTGCGCTGGAACAGGGCAAGAACCCGGTGTTTGTTTGCGGTCCTCTCGGGTTTGACAGCGGCCCGGCTGATCCGCGTGTCCGCGATCATGCTCATTACCGGGATTCTGGATTTAGAGGGCACGGCAATCTGAATATGACTGAAGCATTGTCCGTGTCCTGCAATGTGTATTTTGCCTATCTGGCGGATATGCTGACAGCGCCGGTCATACTGGATATGGCGCGCTCCATGGGTCTGGACGCCCGTGTCGGTTTTTCCGGGCCGTCACCGGGGGCTGTTCGCGGGCGTTTACCTGAACGGGCAACATGGCACAAAGCGCGCACTGCTCGTCTGGGAATCGGTCAGGATGATGTTCTGCTAACACCGCTGCATATGGCAGTCATGGCCGGAGTCATTGGCAACGGCGGCATGATGATCACCCCGAAACTGATAGAGACTCAGGCATCCGGCATGATGCATCGGGTGATGGATCTACGGACAGCAAATCAGGTCGCCCGAATGATGATCCGATCGGTTGAAAACGGCACCGGTGAAGCGGCTAAAACCGATGGGATTGTTGTCGGTGGCAAAACGGGCACGGCACAGGTCACCGGCCGGCGCAGTCATGCGATGTTTGTTTGTTTTGCTCCATGGCCGCGTCCTACCGTGGCGATAGCCATTGTAATCGAGCATGGCGGTATGGGGGGAGTTGTCGCGGCGCCGATGGCCAAACAACTGATTCGGCGCGCCGATGAATTGGGATTGCTTGAAGACCGGGAGATATTTCATGGCCGCAACCGCTGACACCAGACGGTTTTTTATAGCCCGACCGGCGGAGTTTCGGTTTCTTCTGGCCGCGCTGGGATTGTTTGTCCTGTTTTTCGGTATTATTTTCGCCTTCGTCCATACCGACCAGGGTTTTACGGCAGATGACCTGTATCTGGCCGGCGGGTTTATCGTTGCGGCTCTGTTTGCACACGGACTGATGGTCATGTTCGGTTCACGGAGCGACACCACTCTTCTGCCGATATGGGTGCTTCTGTGCAGTATCGGGCTGAGTTATCAGTATCGTCTGAAGACCTTTCAGGGCTCAGACTGGAACACGCCTGCCTGCTGGATGTTTGCCGCCGCGCCTGTGGTTCTGGCGCTCACAACGCTTGTGTTTGAGAACAACCGCCTGAAATGGCTGGCAAAAATGCCGGGACTCTGGATCATTATGGCGTTTGGAGTCAATGTTGCGGTTTTGAGCACAGGCGTCACCTTTCGCGGCGCTGTTTTTGGTCCCGGAAAAACCACTCCAACCGAAATCATCAAACCGCTTCTGATTATCGGACTGGCGGGATTGCTTGCGCGTCATGGACACCATATCACCCGCGGAACACCTTTGTTTACCGCGGATTCACGTCGTACCCATATCATCGTTTTCGGAGCGTGGCTTATTCCTGCTGTTGTGCTGATATTGCTGGGAGATCTGGGGATGATTACCGCTACCGGACTGTTGCTGGGTATCATGATGACCATGGCAACCAAACGCCTGCTGTATCCTCTGGCTGGCGCCGCCGGTGTTGCCGGCCTGGGCTGGATGGCCATGAGATGGGTCGGCAAAGCCCAAATACGGTTCAGCGCATGGCTGACACCGTTTGACTATCCCGATACGCGCGGATTTCAGACAGCCCGATCCCTGTTTGCCGTTTTTAACGGCGAATTCTTCGGTCAGGGCATCGGAAACGGGCTGCCGCAATCCATACCGCTGGTCGAAACCGATTTTGTATATGCCGCTGTTGCCGAAGAATTCGGATTTATCGGCAGTATAGCCATTCTGTGGCTTGTGTTTGCCATAATCAGGAAAAGTCTGACGATAGCCCGTGAAAATAACGACATGTTTTCATCGCTTGTGTGCAGCGGTTGCGGCGCTATGTGGCTGATTCAGATCCTGATGCATGTTGGCGGTGTGATCAAACTGATTCCCATGACCGGCGTGCCGTTTCCGGGCCTCAGCTCAGGGGGATCCGCCATGCTGGTGTTTTCGGTTCTGACGGGCTGGATTGGAGCAGCGAGTAGTGGCTTCAAACCACGGTTTCAGGACTCGCGCAAGAACATCAGGGCCCTGAATCGCCGATAAAAAGATACCGTAATTGGTGAATGGTATGCCGACAGCTTCCAGATCGCGAAGGCGCGCGGTCATTTTCTGGCGGGATATCATGCATCCGCCGCAATGAATGACAAGCTTGTATTTTTTCAGTTCCTCAGTTGTCTGCAACATTCGGCCAAACGCATGGTCAATCACAACTCCGGGATAATGTTTATCAATAATTCCGGGAATCTGAACCGTGCCGATATCTTCACCGATTCGGCTGTGATTGCAGGCCTCGGCGATCAGAATCTTGTCCCCTTCGCGGAGTGAACTCATTGCCTTCATACCATTCGCAAACGCTGCAAGACGACCGCCGCTCATATACTGAATCATAACAATGGAAAACGTTGTCAAACCAATGTCTTCCGGACACCAGCCTTTCATGATGTCCATCGCCTGTGAATCGGTGATCATTACGTGAGGCCGCTGTTTCAGTGAATCAAGAAACCGGGTGAAACGGCGGCGTTCTTCGTCATGCGCTGAACCCTGACTTCGGGCGGCGCCAAGATTCAGCCGGTACGCGACCGGATAGGCCCAATGACGCGTGATATACTCTTCTGTCATTGCCTGCGGCCGAAGAAACCTGCCCGGAGGCGTCTCTTCATCCATCGGAATAATCAGAACATAAAACGTGTCTTTTTTGACAAACGGGAGCAGTTCCTGTGCCTGGTCGGCAGGTTCATAATTCGCCAGAATGAATCTCAATAGAGGTTCCCTGTGTTCCGGATCATTGGCCCGAATACGGATTTTCCGGTAAAACGCCATCTGTGGAATATTTGATTCAATATGCTGAATGTTGTGTTCCGATGATTCGCTGAACAGGTTGTAAACAATCAAAATCTGCAGATCAAGGTTTCGCGCATCAGAAATCAGTGTCTGTTCATCGCTGAAATCGGTTCTGGAAGGGTCAATAATAATCAGCGCAAGGTTGCATTCTTTCAGATTTGCCAGGACTTTTTGTTTCTTTTTCTCACCCAGCACACTCCGTTCATCAATACCGGCTGTATCAAACATTCTGACAGGCCCCAATCCGTGTATCTCAAACAATGCGGTTTTGGTGTCGGCCGTGGTTCCGGGTGTCGGATCAACGATAGATGTTTCATGTTGAGTGATCAGATTCATCAGGGAGCTTTTTCCGGCATTCATTCTGCCGAAGATACCGATGTTAACGCGTTCAACAAGTATTGCCATTAAAACCTCTTTTGTAAGGTGAGTTTGGTTTTGCTATCCATAATGCAACGAATGATCTCCGGGCGATTATTCCGGTGGATTTGACGTTAACAGTACACATCGCGTTCGCCGTCCACAACTCTGGCAACAAGCGCCTGAGTGCGCCGGGCATCCCGCTCGTCCATTTCGTCAATAAACCGGGCGATAAGGCGTTCGCCGACTTCCCGTGTAGCGTCTGACGCATAATCAACCAGGTATTCCATGAATGTTGACGCGGCATTGGGGTCGCAGTGATGCCGGATGTCGCCTGGTCTGGCCATATCCATGAAATCCATTCCGGTGCGGCCAAGCCGGTAACAGCCGGTGCAAAACGACGGAACATATCCCAGTTGCGCGACATCCCGAATAACATCATCCAGCGGCCGGTGATCACCCAGTGAAAACTGGCTGCTGTCTTCGTCTTCCGATCCATAGCCGCCGGGGTTTGTCCGGCTTCCGGCGGATATTTGGGATACGCCCAGCGCAAAGGTTTCGCGCCGCATTTCGGGTGTTTCACGTGTTGACATGATGATTCCGGTATAGGGAACAGCCAGACGCAAAATCGCAACGATTTTTCTGAAATCCAGGTCACTCACCGCTTGTGGTGGTTGTTCGGCGATGCTGCTTCCAAGCGCGGGTTCAAGCCGTGGCACACTGATTGTATGAGGTCCAATCCCCCATGTTTTTTCCAGATGCCGGATATGCTGCATCAGAGCCAGTATTTCGAATCGCCAGTCAAACAAGCCGAAAAGGACACCGATGCCGACATCCTCAATACCGGCTTTCAACGCCCGATCCATAGCGGTGATACGCCAGAAATAGTCCTTTTTCTTACCGGCAACATGCATTTTTTTATACGTTTCAAGATGATAGGTTTCCTGAAAAAGCTGATATGTGCCGATTTTGCAATCCTTTAAACGCCTGAATTCATCGGCGTCCAGCGGAGCGATATTGACGTTGATACGCCGGATTTCCCCTTTGTCGTGACGGGTGGCATATACGGTGGCAATGGATTCCAGAATATAGTCAAGTCCTTCTTTCGGGTAGGCCTCGCCAGCAACAAGAAGAATGCGTTTATGTCCCTGATCAATCAGAATACGGGTTTCGTTCGCGATTTCTTCCTGCGTCAGCGCTCGTCTGTGAATGCTTTTATTGCGGGCTCTGAACGCGCAGTACAGACACTCGTTTCCGCACAAATTGGAAATATACATCGGCGCAAAAATGACCAGCCGTCTGCCGTAAATCTCTTCCTTGACTTTTCTGGCGGCCCGAAACAGTTCATCCAGCAAGTCCGGTGAACTGATATTGGCCAGAACAGGAATATCATTATAATCAAGACCTTTTAACTCAAGAGCTTTGGCAAGAATCTCGCGGACAGCGCCCGCATCCGACCGTTTCGCTTTTAATGCGTCGTAAATCAGTGTTTCATTTATGATTTGTGTGTTCTGATTCTGAAGGTTTTCGTTTTTCATCAGTATCTCCATATTCAAGGGGTTCAGGCGGGCATCGGATTGATCCCTTCCGCTGAATATAATAGCGTAACAGACGCAAAGATTACAAATGATCCGGTTTGAGTTGATGCTGTTCAGGGTGATTGATTCATCATGAAAAAGCCCGGGGGGTTGAAAAGAAATATAATATATGTATAATTTAATTATGAGAGAGATTCGTTTTGAATGGAATGAAAACAAAAACCGGACAAACAAGTCCAAACATGGAATTGATTTCAGAGAAGCGAAATCCGTCTTTTTAGATGACAATGCTATCGAGTATTATGATCCGGATCATTCAGCCGAAGAAGATCGATATTTTATTATTGGACTTGGTAGAAAAGCACGATTTCTGATTGTTAACTACAAATTTATTGAGCTTGAAGATATTGATTTGATTCGAATTGTCTCATCAAGAAAAGCAACAAAACGGGAGATAGACCACTATTTGGAGGTGAACCGATGAGAAAAGAATATGATCTGAAAACATTGAAGGGAAAGAAAAATCCTTATGCAAAACGGTTGAAAAAACAGATTACGATTCGATTGGATACAGAGACGATTGATTATTTCAAAGCCCTTGCGGGCGACACAGGGTTACCGTATCAAAATCTGATTGATCTGTATCTGAAGGATTGTGCGGAGCAGCAAAAGAAGCTCAAAATTGAATGGGTAGAAGCCAGTTAACCAGTTATCTTTGTGTCCCGACCCTTATCTTTGTCCCGCACTCCGATTGGGTTGTCCATCACACTCCTATCGCGTCAGAGCCCAGAGCGCTGACTGGCAGAACAGACACCTTTTCACTTAACAGATAGGGTTTGTTGCCGGGATAAATGATTACGACCTTGTTCAGATGCAAATCATTCATTGCGATTCGAATGGATTTGGTCAGGCGCGGTGCATCGGCATGTTTGCATTCGATGCCGATCCGTTGATCACCGCGTTTGAGAATCAGGTCAATTTCAGCTCCCTGATGGGTTGCCCAGAAAAACGCTTCATCGAATGATTCGGTCAATAACACCTGCTCAAGTACAAAGCCTTCCCAGGATGCTCCGATTTTTGGATGAGTGAACAGGTCTTTATCGGAGGCAATTCCCAGCAACTGGTGAAGCAGACCGCTGTCCCGAATGTAAATTTTGGGAGATTTGACCTGTCGTTTTGCAATGTTTGAATGCAGTGGCTGTAACTGTCGAACCATCATGGCATCAGTCAGAAAATCAAGATACCGGCGACAGGTGGATTCGCTGACTCCAAGGGCTCGGGCGGGTTCGGCTGCATTCCATGTCTGACCATGATAGTGCGCAAGCATTGACCAGAAACGAAACAGGGTAATGGCAGGGATACGAACACCCCAAAGTGGGAAATCGCGTTCCAGAAGTGTCTGAATAAAATTTTTCCGCCATGCAACACTGTCGGTTTCATTCACCGAAAGAAATGATGGGGGAAACCCGCCACGTCGCCAAAGCGTTTGCATATTGCCGGGCTCCAGTTCTTCCAGACTAAAACCGCTGATTGACACAGCTTCCATTCTGCCTGCCAGACTTTCGGAGCTTTGACGCAGCAAATCACCACCGGCGCTTCCCAGTATAAGGAAATGTGCCGGCCTGGTATCCCGGTCACATAATACCCGCAGTATTGGAAACAAATCCGGCCTTCGCTGAATTTCATCAATAACAATCAAACCTTCCAGCGATTGTAACGCTGTCATGGGTTCTTCCAGTCTCAGCAAACTGACAGGATCTTCAAGATCAAAGTAATTGACAGACTCCACATCCAGAAACTGTCTTGCCAGGGTGGTTTTACCGGACTGACGCGGTCCGGACAAAACAACAACAGGACTGCGCTTCAAAGCAGTTTTGATAGCGTTATATTTTTTCTTTCGTTCAATAATCATTTCTCAATGTTACCATGAATATCTGTCATGTCAAGACGGATTTTCATGGAACAATGCGTATTTTACAGACATCGACTGCATTCAACTTGCTTTTCACCGGTGTCGCCGGTTACGTTCTATGTGCTCTCGTCCAGTCGTTCTTGTGAACTGTTTTCCACTGGCCGGGGCGTTCTTAACGCTGTTGGATACTCGTGTCCCGATATAATGGTTTGGCTATGGCTGGAAAGTCTTTTAGAATCTGCTTGTCCATTGTAATCAACGGCACACATAGATATTTTGCCAATGCTACAAACTCACAGTCATAGGCCGAGCACTCACTTTGCTGAACCAATTGCAAAACATCCAGTGAGTTAACAACGTATTCTCCTTCGCGAAGCAACGATTCGACCTCATTCTGAATCGCCACCGCCTGTTCCAGGGTCAGCAGATTCCTGCGCAGATACAGCGTCAGGACATTGCGAAACTCACTGCGCTTTATTTTTCATTATGGTTGCAAAATGGTTTCAAGTCAAATCCGGTATGGTGTCACCCGTGTGCTGGAAACACCCAATCATTTCGGGCAGTAAAACTGGTGTTACGTCTGGAAACTCGGGAATGATGTTGACTGGAAACCTTGTTTCTATTCCCTGAAAGTTTTACTGTGTTATAATAGCAGACAGTGAAGCTTTGAGGAAGCCATGAACAATTACAAGTTTACAGAATATTTTGAAAAGGAAATATTGCGAAAGCGCTCGTATTTAAAAAAAGAATGGTGCATTCGGGTTTTGAAAAATCCTACACGATCAGAACGGCAGGAGAACAATCGCTACCGATTTTGGGCGCCTATTGATGAGCTTGATGGACGATATTTAAGAGTTATAACCTTGAAAGATAAACGAACGATTCATAATGCATTTCCTGACAGGAGATTCAAACCATGAAAATTTCATATTATCCGGAAACGGATTCCATGTATATTGAACTTTCTTTAAGGGAAAGTGTTGAGAGTAAAGAAGTTTCGGAAGGTATAGTCCTCGATTTTGACTCAAATGGAAATATTACGGGCATTGATATTGACAATGCATCGTTGAAATTGGACTTGAAAGAATTAATTCTCAGCAAAATTCCTGCAGATAAGCATACAATTGCAGCATAACAAATCCTGTTGAAATAAACGCGACCGATGAATCGTATATTAAATACCGGGCCACAGCGGTACCGGGCTGAATACGGACTGTCGAAAGGATGACGAACGTGAACCGAAAACCATGTATGCGTTGGAACAAATATGCTCAGACCTATCCACTGATCGTTTTCTGCGCGTGCGTATTCCTGTTCTTTGTGCAGACTTCAAGGCAGAACTGGATATATCTTGCGCCCGTGACGATTTTGGGTATCAATTCACTTTTGGTTTTCGTTTTCTGGACACTGCGATTAAACACTCCGCAAGCAGACAGCAAGCGTTCTCTGTCAGTTGGATATATGGCTCAAATAGCTGGCATAACAGGATTCGCAGCGCTATTCACTCTACCTGTTATTATCCTGACCGCGCCGCAATGGTTTGAGCGTTTCACCGATGGGATTTCGGCGGTTTTCTGGGTTTTGTGGGTGTTCGCGGTTGTTGAGCTCATACACAACAATCTTTACAAGTTGATGTATGGCAAATACACCCTGGAGCGTATTATTGTTGAAAACCGATGGAGTGATTTTGCTGAACCGTATGGTGGAGCGATTGGTCAGCAAATTCGGAAACTTCACAGAAGCAATATGTCAACAAAGGAGACTTGTTTATGAATGCACATGGAGGAGGAGGAGCTGCAGCGGCAGCAGCGGCGGCGGCAATTGCAAATGCAATCAAGGCATCCGGGGCCATTGTTCAGGTTGAATCCCGGGATTTTGAATCCATACTTGCCAGGTCAAATAAACCGCTCGTGGTTTGCGCGGAAGGCGGCATGTTCACGACGAAATACCTGTATCTTACGGCCTACAAGGGACTGATTTTTCATACAAAAACCTCGACTCCATTGAATTTTCCGTCAGACATAGAGATTGTTCAGGCGAAAAAGATATGGATACCGGGATGATGACACTGAAGATGTTCGAACACTTGCCAGTGTAAACTTCAGCTTGACACCAGACACGTTACGAGTTACACTTCAATTATGATTACCAGTTTTCGTCATAAGGGTTTGAGAAAATTGTTTGAAACTGGAAACACGTCAGGGGTTCGAAGTGAACATGTCAGCAGGGTCAAGCGAATACTTGCATTGCTTGAGACATCGAATTCAATCAGTGATATGAATCTTCCCGGTTTGAATTTGCACGAGCTTGTGGGAAAACGAAAAGGTATATGGGCCGTAAGAGTCAGCGGAAACTGGAGAATCACATTTGAGTTTATAGATGGTGATGTTCGTTTGGTTGATTATGAAGATTACCATTAGCAGGAGGAAAATATATGAGAATGTACGATCCGCCTCATCCTGGTGAAATCATCAGGGATTTCTGCATTGACGCTCTTGGATTAACTGTTACCGATGCGGCAGAGGCGATGGGAGTCACAAGAAAAACTTTGTCAGCTCTTGTAAATAAAAGATCGGGAATCAGTCCGGAAATGGCATTGCGTCTTTCGAAAGTGTTTGGCAGATCACCAGAATCCTGGCTCAAGCTTCAAGTTCAGTACGACCTTTGGCAAGCGCTAGGCAAAGTGGATCTAAGCAGATTAAAACGAATAGACGCGGCTGCGTGATCATTCGGAACAGACATCAAACTCCGCGATGACAAATGTGTGATCAGAAGGTTTGGGGTCTTGTCGTTTGCGGGGTTTCATATCAATCCATGCGCCGGTTGACCGTTCAAACAACGGCGGCGTTGCAAGAATATGATCGATTCTCCACCCTTTGTTCGAATACACCGATGCCGCGCGGTAATCAAAAAAACTGTATTGTTCGGGTTCCGGATGATGTTTGCGGAACACATCCTGAAATCCCCATGAACACACCTGATAAAACAATTCGGTCAGCTCACGGTTAAAACAGACGTGGCCCTCAAGCCGCTGCGGATCATGTACGTCCGGTGGTTCGGGAGCGACATTCAAATCACCCAGCCAGATCACCGACTGAGATGGTGAATAGTCGGTTTCAAGTAATTTGCGAAATGACCGGAGCCATTCAAGTTTGCCCGCGTAATGTTCGGTTTCGCGGTCCCGGCCCTGCGGCACATACGTGTTGATAATGTGAATATCACCGCATTTTGCCCGAATGATACGCGGCCCGTTCAGATCATCGCCCTCGAAAAATCCGGTGCGCACATCTATTAACGGCTGTCGCGACGCAAACGCCACACCATTGTAACTTTT
>PWNJ01000160.1 GCA_003558985.1 candidate division CSSED10-310 bacterium | reverse complement strand
GTTACCGAAGACGAGTGTATTCCGATTCTGGAGCGCGAAAGTGGACTGACACACCTGCATGATTTTCATGTGGGCTATTCACCTGAACGGGTCAACCCGGGTGACAGGGAGCATACCATTGACAAAATTGTCAAGGTTGTTTCCGGCGATACAATGGATACCTGTGAACTGCTTGCGACTGTTTACGGCAAAGTCATTACGGCAGGAGTGCATCGGGCGAATTCCATTCGAACGGCTGAGGCGGCAAAGGTCATCGAAAACACTCAACGGGATCTGAACATTGCCCTGATGAATGAACTGGCGCTGATTTTTAATATGATGGGTATTGACACCCGGGACGTATTGAAAGCAGCGGCGACAAAATGGAATTTTTTGAATTTTGAGCCGGGTCTGGTTGGCGGGCATTGTATTGGTGTTGATCCGTATTACCTGACATTCAAAGCTGAAAGTCTGGGATACCGCCCGGAAGTTATTCTGGCTGGAAGACGTATTAATGATACGATGGGAAAATTTATCGCCGAGAAAACCGTCAAATTACTGATCAGGGTTGGAAAAGCCGTGCATGGAAGCCGAATATTGATTATGGGATTGACGTTTAAGGAAAACATCACCGATATTCGCAATACCCGGGTCATTGATATTGTCAGAGAACTGAATGAATATGGAACGAAAGTCCATGTCTGGGATCCCTGCGCTGACAAAAATGAAGTCAGAAAACAGTATCATCTTGAGCTGGTAGAATCCCCGTTTTCTGATACACCCTATGACGCCGTTATTGTTGCTGTCAAACACCGTGAGTTTATCGATAACTGGACACCTGAAAAATTGGCCGAAGCCTGTTGCGCTGACAATCCGATTCTGATTGATGTCAAAGGGTTATTTAATCCGTCGGAGTCTGAGAAAGCCAGTTTTACCTATTGGCGGTTGTAATCCAATAGCAAGCTTATATATGTTCAATAATCAGGTTATTGAGCAGGTCGTGATCCTGAAGAAATGATAATGCATTGGATGCGCTTTTGATAGCGCCATGAGAATCTGTTCCTACGCTGAAGCGCATAGACGCTATACCGGATGCCCGAAAATACGGTATATAATGCACGTAAAACGGATCCGTTTCACCTGGCCGACGATATGATTCGTTCAACTCTATAAAGAAACCTGCATTAACAATCCTGTCAACGCATTCATCCGGAGTCATATCCGGAAACATGCGGGACAAATCCGTATGTGCAAGTCCTTTTGAAACTGGTACATCTTTTGTCATTAATACTGCATGAGCCAGCGGAATTCCGGTTCTGGGAATGTTGGCTATGTATTCAAACAGCATAAAATCCAGCCGTTCCATCAGATTGATATCAGGAAGGGACCTGTTCTGTAAAAACATGTCCAGAGTGTTGATTTCAATTCCTTTTAACATGCGGATAGCGTTATGTCTGGTGGCAAGATTGTCCAGTTCATCGATGTATTTTTTCAGCATATCCGGAGCAATCGAAAGTGTTTTGGATGTATGGTAATGATCGGCAAAACCCAGAATAGAAATATCTTGCTCGATCGCCTGCATTACCAGTGTTTCCGGTGAAAACTGTCCATCGGAAAACGTTGAGTGCGCATGAAGATTAATGTTTTTAAGTGTTTTTTCAACTATCATTATTGCTCACCCCGCTTCAACCTATTATAGGTTACGAAATGATACGATTCAAATGACGGGAATTTTATCATCACATCTGATATTTCTGTCCATCGCTTTTTCGATTGAAATTATTGAATTGTTATATATAATGAAAAGCAATCTATTCATGAATTCATGATAGGTGGTGCAACAATTCACTTTTATCAAGGAGAAGGAACAATGGGTAATTTGGTTAAATTGCTGTTTATGTCGGTTCTGATCATTTTTTTGGTCACAGGTTGTGGCACGGGTCGTGATGAGCCTGCGGAAGTAGTTGATACAGAGCAGCCGGAGTCAGTAACAAGCGCTCAAGAAGCAAGAGTTGAAAGCGCTGAGAGGGTTCCCCAGGATGCCGCATCAATAACGGCAGACAGAGCTGAGGACAAACCAACGGAGAGTGTATATCAGCGGACAAAAGCGCTTGACTGGTCCATCACTGATGAACGTCGGGCAGCAATTGAAGAGGCGATTCCGGATGCGACAGGTTTTATTGACGGTATGGAACTGGTTCAGAAGATTAAAGATGAAAACATACGTGGCAGAGAAGACAGGGCACAGGTATTTGCGGACGCGGCCGCCGGACAGTATATCTTTTTTGCCGCGCAAACCAATCCCAATCCATTTAACAACAATGCCAGTCTGAATCTGATTTTCGGTGAAGGAGTATTTGGCCCGGATTTTATGCAGGTTCAGTTGACAGAGCCGGAAAACTACAATCATCAGGAATATCTGGACAAGTTCGGTGGCACAGGGTATATGACTGCGTTTGTCGGAAAATTGTCTGTCGAAGAAAACCGGTTAAGGCTTGATCCTGCTCATGATGTTTATTTGCCCGGGTACATGAAATAGCTATTGATTCATAACAGTTAGCAACGCCGTTTATCGTCAAGCGCTGAACGGCGTTTTTAGTTATCTACTTCCAGGTGGATCCGTCCAGAAAACGCCACACGTAAAAACCTGTCTGACCTATAAAAGTACCGACTGCTAATAGTGACGGATTCGCCTTGTAAAACGCGAACCGCGGTGAACCATAAAAAACCAGAAAGAAAAGATAAACTGCTCCGAAAATAAGGATTTTTGCACCCATACCCAGACCCTCATATGGTGATTCAGCCTGGAATGCCACCTCCCATTGAGCCATTGACACAATAATCATCAGATTGACTCCAAGAAGCGCCAGCGCCTGAATGGATACATCAGCCATGCTGTCGGGGCTCCATAAAGGACGGGTTTTCAGAATCATGGTGACCGGATACAGTAGAAGAATAACAAAAAAACCGACTAGGGCTGTTGAGGCAATAATGGTTCCGCGCGAACCTGCCATCATCTCATTCTGCTCCGCAAACGATGTGTCAGTAATAAAACGCAGTGTGCCGGTAAACTCAAAAATCATGTAAAAAACCATGATAGAAAAGAAAAAACTCCAGAATACCAGCAATGCTTTAGACGGTTGTGAATCAGGTGAGTTTACCGATATCGATACTCGTAACAGATAAACCGATGCGCAAAACACGATATAAAAAACCGTTATCATGATGCCATTACTGATAGAATGTGTTTTGAATTGCTGAACCAGCCAGGGCAACATAAGTAAATACAGGATTACTCCTGCAACATCAGCCAGAATGGGAATATTATTTTTCATGATTTGGTGCACCTCGCATACAAAATAACCAGTGACAGAAAATAAACTGAATCAAAGCAACCGGACAATTATTTATTATTAGAGGATGTTTTTCAAGATTGAACAATAGTTAGACTCTGCCCGAAAAGATTTTTGCACCTGACGCGTCGCGTCTTTGAGCGTAATCGTTCTTGTAATTGATTGATTTTGAAGGTGTAACTAAACCATTTTCCTACCCTTCAAGACATCAATTTTCGATGTTAGAACGAGGTGTTATCTTCGATTTTTTTCGCGGCTTGTCAAATTGATTCAGGTTTATTAGATTAGGGCTTGCTTTTAATGAATTGTGCCGGACTTAATGTTCGGGGTATTCAGGAGGAAAATCATGTTAAATTTTGGACTGATCGGAGCAGCGGGATATATTGCTCCCCGACATGTCAAAGCGATCAAGGATACTCGTAATCGGTTGGTATGCGCGACGGATCCGCATGATTCGGTTGGTATGCTGGATAAATATTTCTGGGATGTAAAATTTTTTCCTGAAATTGAACGGTTTGACCGGTTTCTGGAAAAACGGCGTCGTGGTCCAGCCGAGAGTCGCATGCATTATATTACGATCTGTTCACCGAATTACCTGCATGATGCGCATATTCGTATGGCATTAAGAGTGAATGCTCACGCCCTGTGCGAGAAACCGGTTGTTGTTAATCCGTGGAATCTGGATGCGCTTCAGTTGCTTGAAAAAGAATATGACACCAACATTTACACCGTTCTTCAATTGCGGGTTCATCCGGCGCTTCTGGCTTTAAAGGAACAAATAGACAAAACGGTCTCTGACAGGCGGTATCAGGTGGAACTGACCTATATTACCAGCCGGGGGTTATGGTATTTGAGCAGTTGGAAGGGTCAGGAAGAAAAATCCGGCGGTTTGACACTAAATATAGGCATTCATTTTTTTGATATGCTTATATGGTTGTTCGGCAATCCGGTTCATTCGGAAGTGCATATCAGAGATTCACAACGGGCCGCTGGTTTTATAGAGCTGAAAAATGCTGATGTACGCTGGTATCTGTCGGTTGATCATACGGATTTGCCGTTTGAGTTGGAGCCCGGTGTCAAGACTACCTATCGATCAATCACTGTGGATGGCAACGAGATAGAATTTACCGGAGGATTTACTGATCTTCATACTCGAGTATATGAACAAACGCTGGAAGGGCGCGGATTTGGCCTGGATGATGCCCGACCATCACTTGAACTTGTTTATGAAATCCGCAATTGTCTTCTGACAACTTTTCCGGACTCCAAACATCCAATGGTCAAATTCTGAGATTCCCTGATGTCATGGTTTAAACACTCAAGCGCGTATGTTGATGAACCATCCAATATTGGTGAAGGAACCAAAATATGGCATTTTACTCATATTATGAAAGATGCCGTTATTGGTAAAAACTGCGTTTTGGGTCAAAACTGTCACGTGGCTTCCGGAGTCATCATTGGAAACAATGTCAGAGTTCAGAATAATGTCTCAATATATTCGGGAGTTGTTATCGAAGACGATGTGTTTTTGGGTCCGTCCTGTGTGTTTACCAATATTGTTAATCCCAGAGCTCAGATAAGTCGACGGCATCAGTTTGCTCAAACAATGCTAAAACGCGGCAGTACAATATGCGCTAATGCGACAGTGATCTGTGGCTCGACAATAGGACGATATGCGTTTATAGCTGCCGGCGCCGTTACAACTCGCAATGTACCAGATTACGGTCTTATGACTGGTGTGCCAGGCGTGTTGAAAGGCTGGATTAGCCGTCATGGATATCTGCTGCCCGAGCCGGATGAGAATGGCATAATGATCTGTCCAAACAGCGGATATCGATACCAGAAAACACCTGAAGGAATTGTACATTGCCTGGATCTGCATGAAGATATGCCATTGACAGAAACATCGTAGCTGGCGATTGTTGTATTAGCTGAACTCAAACTGAAAAAACAATGTGAACCATATCATAAAACCATGGCTGTGTTTTTATGACAGATTGTATTCGAACAAGATCCGAATTTGCCTGCGAATTGCCTAAATCCTGTTTTTTTGTAAAACTTATAACGTGATTAGCTTTGATACTGTCAAAGGAGGCTGTCAATGAGATTATTAAGTATATGCATGATTATCGGCCTGGTTGTGACCGGATGTGTTCAAGGTGACAGCAACGATGAGGCCGTGCCGGAGGAAACAATGATTACGCTTCCATCTGCGGCTACATCGGGCGGCATGTCTGTTGAGGAGACAATTCAGCAAAGACGTTCCGTTCGTTCCTATTCATCAGAGGAGATGTCCCTGTCGGATTTGGCTCAGCTTGTCTGGGCGGCTCAAGGTATAACCAGCGACCGGGGATTGCGGGCAGCGCCGTCAGCCGGAGCGACCTATCCGCTGGAACTGTATGTTGTCGCAGGCAATGTTGAAAACCTGGAAACGGGTCTGTATCGGTATCATCCGCAGAAACATTCATTGTCACTTGTACGCACCGGAGATATCCGTGATGCATTGAGCAGCGCTGCGCTGGGACAGCAATGGGTCAAAGATGCGCCTGTGAACCTTGTTATATCAGGTGTTTTGCAGCGTACAGCGTCCAGATATGGGGAACGGGCTCTTAGATATGTGCATATGGAAGTCGGACATGCCGCGGAAAACGTGTTTCTGCAGGCGGTGAGTCTGGGAATGGGTTCCGTCATGATTGGCGCATTTCGTGATGACGAGGTAAAAAACCTGATTGGTATGGAAGCGGGTGAGGAGCCTTACGCGATTATTCCGGTTGGCCGCTGACCCCGAATCGATATTGATAAGATAAACGCCTCAATTTAGCGACGTTTCCGTTTCATTCTGCGGTTCATCAGGACAAGGGCGCCCCAGGATGCACCAAGGAAAATAAAGTCGCGAATAACATCACATGCGGTGCGTAACCTGACGAATGTAATTCTGTCCATATCCGGCCGATGATTTGTCTGATAGTTCTCCATCAGACGATGACAGATGTCATATTCCACCGGGCCGAAACAACCGCAATCAAAATCAACGCCCCGGATAATGTTGATTGTCAGAGCAATAATGAAAAAAACAAGGAGCAGTGACAGACCCAGAGCAGCGCCTCGCGGGGCTATTCCGACGATCAGGCAGACCCCCAGAATAATCTCCACTGAAGGCAAAATAATGGCTGCAATATTGATCAATGCATGAGGCGCCAGTTGATACTGATAAATATCCATGGCCATTTCGCATGGCACCAGCACTTTGATAGCTCCGGCATAAATAAAAATCAGACCAATAAACCAGCGTAATGCCCACTCAAGCAATCTGCGGCCGGACATGTCAATAATCCTCCAAAACATCAATCGGGCGATTGGCTTTTTTCCATCCGAGCATGCCGCTCCAATACACATGAATGGTTTCATAGCCATACTCTTTCAGAATTCTGGCCATGTCCGGAGCATCGTGACATTCAGGACCGGAACAGTAAATGACAAGATCTGTGTCTTGCGGGTACATTTCCATGAAATCAAAAACCAGGATGTCCACTTCACCAATAGGCAAATTAAACGCGCCGGGTATGTGTCCAGCACGGTACTCACTGCGTGAACGTGCATCAACAAAAACAACATCCGATCGATTAAAAAAGGACTGAACATCCCAGTCATCAATCATATCGCTGTCCTCAACACAAGAACCCCCGGCGTGTACCAGACCCCGTCCGGGATTCCATTGTCCTATCAACGGAATACCATCCGGATTAAATACATTGATTGTGAATCCCATTATTATGCCGATCGCCACCAGTATAATCATTTCTGCAAACGCGCGCGCCATGAATATCTCCCCGTTGAATGAAACCAACCCCTGACCAAAGATATACATTTCCAAACCGTTTCCGGTTCCATCAGTCATATATCACAATTGACTAAAAAATACTCGAATATATTCCAGGACGCTTCTGCTAGTGGACGGCAAGGGTGCCGCGTACCTGAATGCCACTCTATTTTTGCTCTTCTTCTCTTCGATTGCCTGAATCTGAAGAGTATAACTTGCGCAAAATAACCGCTGCTGCATAGGCTGCTCCGAAACCATTATCAATGTTGACGACAGTCAGGCCGCCTGAACAGGCGTTCAGCATTGTAAGCAGAGCGCTGACACCGCTGAATGATGCTCCGTAACCAACGGATGTCGGAACACCAATTACAGGACAATCAACAATTCCTGCTATGACTCCCGGAAGAGCCCCTTCCATTCCCGCGACTGCTATCACTGCATCAGCGTTCTGAAGAACCGATAGACTGGACAGAAGACGATGCAGTCCAGCGACGCCGATGTCCGTCAATCGGGATACTTTATATCCAACAGTTTCCAGGGTAATAGCGGCTTCTTCTGCAACCGGTATGTCCGAAGTTCCAGCAGCACAAATAACGATGCTGCCGGGCAATACGGGTCGGTTATTATGATACCAGGCGCATCGGGCTGATTCGGAATAGGTCAGCCAGGGTGTTTTCTGATTCAGCTCCGACCATTGCGTAGCGCTTAGTCTTGTGATTAAAACCGGTGCATTGCCGGATTTCAGCCGTTCAGCAATAACTGCGATCTGTTCTGCTGTTTTGCCGGCGCCGTAAACTACTTCCGGCAATCCTCGCCGAAGCATTCTGTGATGATCAATTCTGGCAAATGATACGTCTTCTGCCAAAAAATTTTTCAGCATGTCAGCGCCGGTTTGGGGCGCCAGATCCCCCTGTTGAATGCGTTTGAGTATATCCATCAGTGTTTCACGGTTCATGCGTGACTGATCTCCATACGCCTGAAAGCCATTTTCACGGTATTGGACAGCAGCATGGCAACAGTCATCGGACCAATACCACCGGGTACGGGAGTAAACCATTTTGCATGACCCTGAACTGCGAATGGATCCACATCGCCGACAAGCGCTGCACCTTTTTTCTTCAATTTTGCTCCTATAGAAGTGTCCGGATTCAACCAGTGTGCAGGAACTTCATCGCTCGTAACACGGTTGATACCAACATCAATTACAACGGAATCTTTTTTTATGTAGTCCCGTGTTACCAAACCGGGGCGACCGACAGCAGCCACAAGTATATCCGCAGACCTGCACAAATCAGGCAAATTTTCTGTTCGCGAATGTGCAATAGTTACGGTGGCATGCTCACGAAGAAGCATCGCGGCCAGAGGTTTTCCAACAATATTGCTTCGTCCAATTATCACTGCAGATTTTCCTTTTAGCGGTATGGAATATCGGTGTAATAATTCGATGACACCAGCGGGTGTGCAAGGGGCAATATCGCCAGAGCCACTCCAGAGTTTGCCTATTGTTTCAGGATGAAAACCGTCAACATCCTTCTGGACGGAGATTCGCGATATAACCTGGTTTTCGTCCATATCGGGTGAAGGCAGTGGCAGTTGAACAATCAACCCATCACACTCGTCAGAATGGTTCAGAGTATCAATGGCATCAAGAATGGATATAAAATCAACTGTATCCGGCAATGACACCATTTGAAACTCTATTCCAGCCTTGTCACATGCTTTTTGTTTGTTTCGAACATAAACCGCTGATGCCGGATTAGATCCGGCATGAACAACCGCCAGCTTGGGCATGCGGCCGGTTTTGTCCAGGAAAACCTGAGCTGATTTCGCGACTGATTCAAGTACTTTCGCGGCGGTGTTTTTTCCATCAAGAATTCCGGTGTCTGTCATAAAAATCTCCTGTAATGAAAGTTTCGGTGGCAAAAATATCAGGTATGCCCCGATTGTAACCTGAATATAATATGGAACCAGGGTCCTTTCAACTGGGGTCGCTTAAACCCGGGGCATTAGACTTCAGGCTTTTAAAAATTCATCAAATTTAATCCGGTCTCGTCATCTTTAAACCGATCAATTTCACCGGGAATGGTCTGAATAAAAACTTCACATGTGGCACATACCACCGCCCGGTTCAGGTGGCCTCCGAACAGTTCATGACTATTGTCAGACAAACTGACATGAAGATGCAGATAAATATCACCTTCCATGGTGCTGACATTACCGGCCAGATTAACGATTTCCATGTCTCCATTGTAGCTTTCGGAGTGATAAACCTTGTTTTCGACATCATACAAACCGATGGTCGCTTCGTTGACAGCGCCAATGCCCGATACAACTCCAAGCCGAATATTGTTATCCCGGCAGGCTTTCTCAATAGAAGCCACGACTTCCTCACCACGCTGAATTCGAATAATCCATGTGTCACCAAATTGTTTTGCTATCATCCTTATCCTCCCGTTAAAAAAAAACACAGCGCTCGTTATCAGACTTTAATGTAATCTGTCGCCTGATAATAAATCAACATTTCAATTACCAGAATGGTGTCCGGAAATTGATTGAAAGAGCTGGTTTAACTATCAAAAAACATCGAATTTGATATAATTGAAGTGATGACAGTGGTTTTGATACCGATTTGATTTGTGACGTTAAAAAAGTTGCCGGGTTCACGATTCGGCGCGAACATTCACGAATTGGTATCAGATTGAATGGCTGAAAGAGGTTATCATGGATGCTCCTTATGTTTTCAAATGCATTCGCTGCGGACATATTGAAAGC
>PWNJ01000027.1 GCA_003558985.1 candidate division CSSED10-310 bacterium | reverse complement strand
GGATTCGAGTCATATTCGTTTTGTAAAACAGTTGATTGCTTATATATTCAGGATCTGCTCCATGGTCAATAAGGTCTGCGGCTGTTCTGAGGGTGCTACCGCCAGTATTGGAAAACCTGAAGTTGCCGGTATCGAAAAGTATGCCGGTATACAAAGTTTGGGCTTGTGCGGAGGTTAAATGAAGTGTCATATGTTTTGCAAGTTGTGCCAGGATTTCGCAAGTGGATGAAGCGTCTGTGTTAACAAGGTTAACTCCTGCAAAACCGTCATTTCCGGGGTGGTGATCTATACAGACAATATGACTGCAACGGGTCACCCATTCAGCAGCATTGCCTGTTCTGTCCAAAGTCGGAGAATCCAGCACTATTGCTGTGTCCAGCGTGTCCGGTATCGTGGCTGTCTCACAGGATAGAATATGATCATATTCATCCAGAAACGAATACTTTTTATCCGGAATGGTATCGTGAAGAACCGGATAAGCTGTTTTACCTATTTTTCGGAGCACGTTTGAAATGAAGCATAATGATGCTATTGCATCCCCATCCGCGCGAATATGAGCAGTTAATACAAAATTGTCATGTGTGTTCAAAACAGATGCAACACGTGAAAAATCACGCCAGTTTTTTGATTTATCTGTTGGTGTCATTCAGTTATTTACGTGGAAAGGTAATGGTACCGCCCAGATAGCCGGTGGCTCCGACAAGAGGGGGCAGCAGAAAGACTGTCAAAACAAGATACGCGTTTCGAAAAAAACCACCTTCAATCATTTTGGTATAGGCGATACTTCCGGAAATTACAGCCAGAATGGCAAAAATGAATACGATAATTGCCAGAATTTGTTTCATGCGAAAGGTTTTTGTCCATTTATGTCCGTAGTTGAAATGAAAACTCAGGTATCCGGTACCATATGCGACCGGAGTTGCCATAGTGCCCAGTATCAGATTAAAAAATCCGGTGTGCATAACCGGGGCGCGATTGAGTAACCAGCCCAGTAAAGTCAAGAAAGCGGCTGTCATAATCAAGGCTATGGGAAAGTGTACTGATACCGGATGCGGGTGCTGATTCAGAAGCAACTTTAGCAGACCTTTGGGTGCATTCGGTTTGGGTTCGGTTATCAGTTCAGCAACAATCGGAAATTTTTCCAGAACATCTTCATCGTGTGGGGCTGATACAATTGCCGCAGTCAGGTCTTCATCTGCTTTATGACGTTTTTTATGTGTACCAGTCTTCCATAAAGGACTTTCTGAAACATCATAAACTTTTCCCTTGAAACCAATATAAACAGTTCCGTTTCGGGATGCATTGTGTTTCTGCATTTCCTGAAGCGTCATTTTTTTCATTTAAACCTCCGTTTCGTTTACCAGAATAAGAATAATACGAAAGCCGGGATTAATTGTAAAACATCATTGTGTTTTTTTGCAGATACAAATTCGAGTAACACCAGTGGTATTTTTATCAATCGTTGCTAGAATAATGAGTTGTGAGCGTTAACTTGCTGACGGAGGGACAAGATAATGCATATTCAAACAACGGATGTCCTGACCGGGTTACCGAATCGGGATTTGCTGGGTAAGCTTAAAGCAGAATTCAGCAAAAGGAAAACTGATGAACCATGGACCTTTGCAATGATTGATCTGGATCATTTCAAACTGATTAATGATATTCATGGCCATTTGACTGGTGACAGGGTGTTGATTGAAGTTGTTGAAATTTTAAAAACAAACATGAGAAAAACTGATTACTTACTGCGTTTTGGAGGTGATGAGTTTCTGGGTGTTTTCCCCGACACGGGTATTGACGATGTGTTAAATTATGCCGAAAGGGTTATGGAGGATTTACGGCATCTTCAAATATCAAGAAACTTGAAACCAACGATATCTATGGGGTTGGCCGAGTCAAGGACGGACGATGATGATGTTTATACAATGATTGACCGTGCGGACAAGGCTTTGTATAGCGCAAAGGAGGGGGGTCGCAGCAGAATTTACTACGAGACCGAACAACAGCCTGCAAACATGACTGATACAATTCGATTGAATCATTTTGTTGGTCGTCGAAGTGAATTGACCAGTTTAAGACAACTGTTGGATCAGTGCCTGTCTGAAGGCGCGCGTTTTGCGCTTATTGAGGGCGAGGCTGGTGTTGGAAAAAGCCGTCTGGCATCTGAGATGGTTTATTATGCAACGTTCAGAGATTGTATAGTGATGCAATCTGAATGTTTCGAATTTGGTGATTCGGAACCCTATTCGTTTCTATTGAAGCCATTAAGGGAATATTTACAATCACTTCCTTCTGATGATGTTAACAAGCTTGAATCAGATATGGAACCATTTCATCCTGCAACCTCCGAGTTGTTTCCGGAGTATTCCTTTCCGGTAACAAAGGATTTGCAATTTTATCGTGAAGAACGATTGAAATTCCGGATTTTTGAAGATTTTACCCGTTTGTTTTGCAGGGTGTCACAATGGAGTCCGGTTGTGCTGATTGTTGATGATGTTCAATGGATGACATCACCGGACATGGAGTTGTTCAAATATGTTGTGCGTTCACTTCAAAGTTATCCGTTTATGTTTGTTGTTACCATGAGAAGCATGGAAAAAACCAGCGCTGATATACGCCGGCATTTGTTATCTCTTCGAAGATCAATCGCTTTGCTTCATGTCAAGCTGAACAATCTGGAAAAACAGGAAACATTTAACCTGATCATGTTTGCATTAAAAGATCCCAATGTTCCTCAGGATGTTTTGGAAACAATTCATCGTCACTGTGGTGGCAATCCGTTTTTTCTTGAAGAGTTAATCAATTCACTTGTTCATTCCGGGTCTATCAAACGTAATGCTTCCGGAGACTGGATGTATTATGTTTCAAATGAATTGAAATTACCGGAAAGCCTGGCTCAACTGATTGCGGCTCGATTGTACCCGCTGTCGTCTGCCTGCAGAAATTACCTTAGAGTAGCAGCATTGTTTAGTGGTGAGTTTACAGCGGATGATATCTCGGCAGTTACCAGCGATGAGGTTTTGACAGTTATTCGCGAACTGGAGGAACCGGTACGCATGCGGTTATTGCAGTGTATATCGACAGAACAGGGGGATCGTTATCGGTTCATGCATGATACCATTTGCAGTTTTTTACATCGGGAACTGTCTTCGGTGATGAAGAAAGCGTATCATCTTCGTATCGCACAGTATTTTGAAAAAGGTATTGAATCAGATGGCAGAGATGATCTGACGATTGCCATGGCCTATCATTATGTTGAAAGCGGTAACAGAGAAAAGGCCGCCTGGTCAGCTTTACTGGCGGCAAAAATTTACGAACAGCGCCAGGCCAATCGCGAAACTGCTCGATGGCTGCAACGTTATCTAACTTTCATCCATGAAACCGATGATAATCGAAAAAAACGCTTTACTGCGTTACTTAAACTGGGAAATCTGACAACAATATTTGGTGATTTTCAGAAAGCGCTGGATTATTTTGACAGCGCTTACAAACTGGCGGATTCACCGGATGAACAATCACATGTTACTTTGAAACGGGGACAGGTATTTCAGAATATCAGTCAATATGAAGAAGCAAGACAATGTTACAAACAGGCATGCAAATCCGCCCGGAGCGATTTAAATCGGGTTGAAGCGCTTAATGCGCTGGCTTTTCTGGATTACTTGTCCGGTGATCTTCCATCCGCGCTGGAAAGCATTCAAAAAGCAGAATTAAAGCTGGAGTCTGTTGATGTGGAGTACGGAAGACTGGAAAAATATCAGGCATCTCTTGCGACGACAAAAGGAGTTGTCAAATGTGCAATCATGCCGGGAGATGATGCGGTTTCAGAATACGAAAAAGCGCTGGAACTGTATAAAAAACATGGCGATCTGGCGGGTCAGGCCACCGTTTACAACAACTTGTCTGATGTTTACTCACGCACAGGACATTATGAAAAAGCCATGGAAGCGCTTAAAAATGCTGAAAACATTAACCTGCGACTGGATGATACTCTGAGCATGGCAATCGCTTTGTATAATATGGCAATTTTGTATATGGAAATTAACCAGCCCATACAGGCAAAAGAGTATTTTCAGCGATATGCAGATATCAGTCGGGAAATTCGAAATGAACTGGGTCTGGCTTATACCAAATTGGGGGCTGGAGAATTGTATGAAGAAGAAGGGCTTCTGGACAAAGCTGAAGAATCTTATCGTAATGCGATGTCAATATATGAAAAACTGGGTGTTGAAAGCATGGGATTGTCCAGCCGGCTTGAATTGATACATGTGCTAATTCTTAAAGAGCAATTGGATCAGGCAGAAAAAGAACTGGAAATTGTGATGAGTATCAGGCGTGAAATACTTGAACAGGATTTGATGAGTGATATCTTTTTTGTTCAGGGATTGCTCAAGCTGAAACGCTGGCAGAAAGGTGAGAGTGACAGAGATTTACTGAATGATGCTGAATCTTTGATTCAGCGTTCGCTGGAGGTTGGACGTCAGCTTGATATTTCTTTTCTTATGAGGCGGTATTATCATCTGATTACAATTCAAAGACTCCAAAAAAAGGACAATGTGGCCGATAAAACGCTGGAAAAAGCGCAGTCGGTTTTGCAGGAGCGACTTGGTAATATCAAAAAACCGCTTATCCGCGACAATGTAAGCAAAAAGCGCTATATCAAAGATATTAAAAAGGGCATGTAGTGTGTCATTGCGTATCGATAACAACAGGACTAGTTTGCGTTTGGGAAAGGGCGGGTTTTTGTGTATGATATTCTCAATAGATCGGACAGGACATAAGAAAACCTGTCATTGCGATTGATTTTGACTCACTGTAGATACTAAACGGTGTTTCAAAACGTCTGGAACTGCGATTTTGGAATAACCGGATTGAGCAGATTAAACAGTATTTTATCAGATCAGGGAGATTCAGTTATGACAGATATGAATGTTTTATTAAACAATTCCGTTAAGGTTTTTCATTATTGGGATAAAATCAGAGATGTTATGGATCAGGTAATAGACCTGATGTTAAATTATCGGCAGAGTGGACATCCTGGTGGTTCGCGATCCAAGGTATATGGACTGATAGCTACCACTTTGTCAGGCGCAATGCGCTGGGATATACGTCATCCTGAAAAACGGTTTTCTGACCGCTTTGTTTTAAGCGCCGGACATACTGCTCCGCTGATTTACAGTTTTTTATGTGTTATGGGTGACGCCATGCGAACCTGTCATGAAAAAACGGGTGACAGACGATATGAAATTGATCCGACCCGAATCGTGTTATGGGAAGATATCGTGACTTTTCGACGTCGAAACGGCTTGCCCGGTCATGCTGAAATGGCTGGTAAAACGTTATTTTTAAAGGCGAACACAGGACCTTCAGGTCATGGTATTCCGGTTGCTGTTGGTGAAGCGCTGGCTTTGAAGCGTGCGGGTGTTGAAGATGTTAAAGTATTTGCTTTTGAAGGTGAAGGAGGATTGACGCCCGGCGCATCTCACGAATCCAAAAACTCGGCGTTCGCGCTGGGTTTGAACAACCTTGTTTTCTATATTGACTGGAATAATTTCGGTATTGATGATCAACCAATCGACACAGTAGTCAACGGAACTCCGGATGATTGGTTCAAACCTTATGGCTGGAAAGTGTCTGGAACTCTGGAGGGCGAAGACTGGAAAGAAGTTACCCGTGTGATTCTTGATGCTGCCCGAGGTGAGAATGCGGAGAAAGCGCCCTGTGTTGCATGGGCAAAAAATCGTAAAGGACGCGGATATCACAAATTTGACAATGTATCGCATGGAGCGCCGCATAAAATGAATTCGGATCTGTTCTGGCAATGCCGGAAAGATTTTGCTGATAAATACGGAGTGACCTGGGACAGTTTCGGTTCACCTGCGGGAGATACAAAAGAGATGACACGTCAGTTGAACGCCAATCTGAATGTGGCGTTAAATGTTATTCGTGAGGATGAGGCGTGTGTGACATATCTGGCTGACCGGCTGGCCGTGATAGGTGACAGTGTCCCTGAATTTATCAATACGTTTCGTTTAGGTGGACCGAATCCGTTTGAGGACAGGGAAATGTCAGACTTTGAAGCGTATCCGGATACTATCTGGGCAAAACCCGGAGACAAAATACCGAATCGTGCTGCGCTGAGCGCCTGGGGTTCCTGGGTCAATTCATGGGCAAAGAAAAAGTATGGCCGGCCAGTATTTCTGGCCTGCAGCGCTGATCTGGCAGCCTCAACCAATATTGCCGGATTTGCTGAAGATTTTGAGAAAAATCCGGGATGGGGATGGTATGAACGAAGCCGTAATCCGGAAGGTGTGTTGCTTCCTCAGGAAATAACCGAGTTTAGTAACGCCGGTATATTATGTGGCGCTGCTGCTGTTAATTTATCCGATAAACCGTTTGAAAACTGGAATGGATTTATGGGTGCATGCAGCACGTATGGTTCATTTGTCTATCTTAAATATGGTCCTGTGCGGCTGTTCAGCCAGACGGCGCAGGATTCTGATATAAAAACCGGGAAAATTCTATGGGTTGCCGGACACAGCGGTCCTGAAACAGCTGATGACAGCAGAACTCATTTCGGCATTTTTGCTCCCGGGGTCACGCAACTGTTTCCCGATGGACATGTGATTGATCTGCATCCATGGGAATACAATGAAGTACCGGTTGTGATCGCCGCTGCTCTACAGACAGAAAGCCCGGTTATTGCGCTTCATCTGACCCGGCCGCCGGTTGAGATACCTGATCGACAGGCTCTGGGTATACCATCTTATTTTGAGGCTTCAAAGGGAGCCTATATAATGCGGGATTACCGAACTGATCAGCCAAAAATGGGATGCCTGTTTGTTCAGGGTACATCGGTTACGGCGAATGTAATTAAAATTTTGAATGAACTTGTATTACAGAAACTCAATGTCAAACTGGTGGCGGCTATCAGTCCGCAGCTTTTCAAGCTCCAGCCGAAACAGTACCGTGAGCTTGTTGTGACACCTGCAGACAGAATGGATTCCACAATCATCTGCAATCGGTCACGACGTGTTACCAGTGACTGGATGTTCAATCCGCTCGGTGCGGAATACGCAATGACATCCGACTGGGATGACCGGTGGAGAACCGGTGGCACTCTGGACGATGTTATCGAAGAAGCTCATCTGTCTCCAGAATGGATTCTCAAAGGCATTGAACGGTTTGTGCAGGACCGTGAGCTGCGGCTGAAAAAAATCCAGGCCATGCTGGATGCATGTGATTTCAGGCAAGAGGCTTGAAATCGGGTAAATCACCGGTAATCTGGTGCATTCGTCCGTGGATTGAGGATTTTTCGGCGTTTGATCATTTCAATCAACCCGCCGGATTTCTGGCAATTGCAGGATGGCTTTTGAAACAGGGATGTGACGTTCACTATATCGATTTACTTCGTCCTGAATCGTTCAGTCACAATCATCAGGAATCCGGAAAACCTGTTTCAACTGAAACGCTGAAGCTTAAAAAATACCAAAACATCATCATTGAAAAACCCGATGTTTTCCGAACGATTCCAAGATATTACAGACGTTTTGGGATTGAGTCGGAACGTTTGATCAAACGATTTTCGGGATTGCAGAAACCGGATACAATCCTGATCACTACCGGAATGACGTATTGGTACCCATCTGTTGTCAGATTGCTGGAGATCCTGGACATGATGTACCCCGATACTCCCAAAGCGGTCGGTGGTATCTGGGCTGGTATTGTACCTGAACATGTGCGGGATTGTCTGCCGGGGGTGACCGTTTTTTCAGGACAGGCTGAAAAAGACATTTTTAACTGGATCAGTCATATTCTGACAACCTGCATATCGACACCTGATTGCAATAATCATCTGACACCTGCGTGGAATCTGGTAAACCCGCTTGAGTATGCTGTTCTGTCAACCAGCCGGGGGTGTTTTCACAGATGTTTGTACTGTGTCGCATCCCGCCTGGCATCGACCTGGCATGCATATCCGTTGAATGCTATTGCGAACGAAATCGAAATGCTCGTTTCATATTATGGCATACGTCATGTGGCATTGTATGATGACGATTTGGGATGCGTCAGACCTGATGGAGACAACCAATTTCTAAAGTTTCTCAAGATGTTGAAATGTCTTGATGCTCCGATTCGCTGGTATCTGCCGAATGCAATTGGAGTGGCCTCGGTAACTGATGAAACGGCCTTGTTGATGCGTGAAAGCGGGTTTGAACAACCCCGGCTCAGTCTGCACCATCTGGACAGGCATCTGAATAAAAATGGTTTGAGTGATAATGCTCTAAAAATGTATCACAAATCTTCCAAAGCGCTTGTCAATGCCGGATACCGGTCAACACAGATTTCGACATATCTGGTGGCAGGCTTACCAGGGCAGAAGCTTGAATGGTTTGAAACAGCCGTTGATCAATTGTTGAATATCGGTATCAGACCCTATTTGGCGCAATTCAGTCCCATTCCCGGAACACATCTGGGGGATATCAGATTGCAGGTATTGCGTGAACAGTTTAAAAGCGATGACATGCTTTTAACGAATAAAATCTTGTCGGTGTATGCGCACGATGGCTGGAGTGGTGATGAATACCAGAAGTTTGTATCAGATTTGAAACTCCGGTAGCGCCGGTCGTGTCATCTCTGCCACTTGACAGATTGACCAGACAAGGAACCATTTCAAGGGTGTTCAGCAGCTTTTCAGATCGTTCCTAATCAATCCTTGTTCGCTCCGTTAATACCTATGGTCCGGGCTTGTTTTCGAAACATCAGGCCATAAAACATCTCCAGATACCGGCAGGTTTCTTCCCGTTCCAGATCGGAGACATATTTCCAGAAGCCATATACTTTTGCCAGCGAGAGCAGGCGTTTTGCATAAAGCGTCCAGTTATAGCGCTGGTGGACCCGTTCGATGCCCTGTTTGGAGATGGAGTCCCAATAATGGGCATTTTCTTCGCATTGCTGAAAGAACTCAGTTAATTTACGAGTGGCAAGTTTGCCTTTGTTTGGATTGATGTGAAATCCTGATTTTCCATCTTCGATGATTTATCGAGGACCGCCGTAGCAGGTGGCAAACGTTGGCAATCCCGACACCATTGACTCGACCACGGTCAACCCGAAGGCTTCAAAAAGCGCTGGCTGGACAAATGCGCCGCGGGTATCGGCGGTGAAACGATATATCTCACTGACAACGGTTTTTTTTGTCTGCATTTCAATCCAACGCATGTTTTCGTCCAGGTTGTATTCATCCATGAGCCAGTGCAATCGTGCAATCTGTTCACGTTCTTCCTGGGATGCCGATTTCGAAGCGTCGATAAATCCGGCGGAAATTAAAAGGTTCGCTTTTTTACGTAACTCCGGCGATTTTCCATACCATTCCACAAGCCCTGTGATGTTTTTTATGATATCCAGGCGCGCAAGGGACATTATCAACGGTTTTGACGGATCCCTCAATTCGCCGCGAGCGATTTCCATGGGACCACCGAAAACCATCTCTTCAATGTTGTCACGCACATCCTTGTATCGTTTGTTTTTCTCATAAAACGGAAAAAAGACCTCCTGCGAGGGTCCTGGAGAAACAATATTAAACTTCGGGTCATATACATCGATACCGTTCTTGACGCGGTATAGTCCAGGCATTGTGTAATTTCTGTAGCTTTCATACTGGCCGATATTTTCTTCATCGCCGGCGATTTCGTGATAGGTGCTGGTAATAATGAAATCTGCCGTATTCATCGCGATCAGATCGGCAGTAAACTGACAGGAAAAATGGTGTATGGATTCCAGCTTCTGCCAGTAAAGATCCGAATACAGGTATTTCGTTTTTTCCAGTGCGTGGGCAATGTTGCACTGGGTTACCTTCAGCCGCTGCGAGAGCAAGTATGCCACGAGGTTTCCGTCGGTATAGTTTCCGATGATCAAATCCGGTTTTCTGCCGAATTCGGCGGTAATATCTTTTTCTGCTTCCCGGGAAAACTGTTCCAGATACGGATAGATTTTGAACCGGGAAATCCAGCGCCGGATAATTTTGCCCCCTGCGTTTCGAAACGGGACCCGCAGTATTTTTGCGTTCTGCGTACCCACAATGGTTTCGCTTTTTTGATTGCATGTGGTGTTCCCGGCATCTGGCAGCAGTCGCGTCAGTACAATGATACGAGGTACCACATCCAAGCCGTATTCGTGCATCTGGTATTCCAATTCTTGTTCCAGTGATCGGACCTGGTCCAGGATGTAAACGACCTGACCGCCGGTGTCGGGCAGTCCAAGAACGCCAGCCTGCCCAAAATATCCATGGGGTGATACGATTACCAGGTTGAAAATCATGGGAATCCGGCTAAGAAATGCCTGGAGCATACCCGGTTCCGGCGCTTCCAGAATATCCTGAAGAATCCGGATGGACTCCAGTGCAATTTCAGCATTTTTTCCCCAGCCAGGCTCGAATCCGAACCGCTGCATTTCGTTGCAAAAAACAGCCCATTCGGTATCCGGTATCTGGTCTTCCAGGAATTTGTGTGCTTTGCGAAGAGCGGATTGAAGTTCTTCGATATTCTGAATCTGGTTATTAATCATCAGTTGTCGGTCATTTACCTGATGCACTTTTAAAAAATCAAAGAGCTTTGTGTGTCCCGCCCCGAGATCTTTGAAAATACGGGTGGAGAGATGGCGATTCAGGAATTCAACTCCCTGCCCTATGGAACGGGACTCTTTCATACGTGGAAATTTTCGGTTAAAGGGTTGAAGATTAACTTCCAGAACCCAATTGTCATCCGGGGAATCACCGTTTACCAGTTTTTCCTTGAATTTGAGATAATCGGTCACATCTACTTCCTGGCAGTAGACTTCGTCCATTTGATAGCTCCAGAATTGCCACTCGCCGATACGTAAACGACTGGCAACAAAAAACCAGGGATCATGGATCGCCGCTTCATGGCAGTGGCGAATTAAATTTTCAAAATCTCTGCCAATCAGGTGCTGTCCCTCCTCGGTTTCGCAGAACTGATTGAAAACCGTCTGGAGTTCGGATCGAAGCAGAAACGGTTTGTTGAGTGCGTTGAAACGCTGAAATAATGCGTGCAGTTGGGTTCGATGCTGTTTGAAACAGCCGGGGTTGTTACTATTCATTATTCACCTTCAGAATGAGTAGAGTTATTGAAAGGATGAGCCAGAAGATCGAAGTATTTTATTCCCTCGATGATGCCGGCCGCATGGGAGGCTTCGGCAAAATAGATACCTGTCTGGCGTTTGAGTGATTTAATTTCTTTGCTGTGATTACCTACGACCACTGCTTGCGGAACGGTTTGCAGCATATCGCGATCATTCCCGGAGTCTCCTGCCACGAGAATATGACTCATGGGTAAATGCCAATTTTTCGCCAAAAAACGGATGGCGGCGCCTTTGGATGCCCGTATAGGGATAAAATCCAGATACATTCCAAGGGAAAAAACCACCCGTGCCACCAGTTGCTGATCGGCAAGAATGCGTCTTATTTGCCGGATTCCAGGCGCTTTAGCCGGATCGATATAGTAACTGAGCTTATACGGGGTCTGTTCCGTTTTGGGTTGAATGTTGATTCCGGGCAGGTTCTTCACCACGTTGCGGATGTGGTCCGGCTCCCAGCGATGGCGAATTCGAGATGTCCAGCCGCGATCACTGGTCATGGTTGTGCCGTAAAAAATTTCGGTTCCGACACCGGTAATCAGGATATCCGGTACCGGGATATCCCATCGTTTCAGTTCTTTCATTGCGCTTTTGAACTGGCGTCCCGAGGCAACACCAAATCCGACTTTGAACGTCTGTTCACGAATAAGTGTAAAGAAGTTTTCCAGTGCGGCCGAGTCACCCAGCAGCGTATTGTCCAGATCGCAGATAATCAGGCGATCCAGTGTCGGCAGCACACTTCTCCGCACAGGTTTTCTAACGGTCTTTTTACCACTTGTCAATCGTCGACGTATCTGCCGAAGACAGGTTTCCACATGGCTCTCCCAGCTGTATTGCTTCTGGACATTCCGGGCCCCACTCCTGGAATACTTACTCCATGTCCGTTGATCTGATAACATCGTTTCAATAGCATATCCCATTTCTTCGGTATCCAGCGGGTCTACCAATATGCCGTTCTTACAATGCCGGATGATATCCCTGGGACCGCCGTCATTGGTAGTTACGATTGGTACACCGCAGGCCGCCGCTTCAATCAGTGTCAGACCGAACGGCTCGGTTAAAGCCGGATTGACAAATACACCGCGGGAGCTGACAGTCATTCGATAGATTTTCGGCACGTCTTCTGAATTGTGATGTTTCGGAATCGCCACTCGGCCGTACAAATCGTAGGCATCGATTAAAATAAGAATCTCTTCAAGAACTTTGCGCGGTTCTGAATCCATCTTGCGAATATCTTCGCGATTACCTGCAATAATAAGAAGGTTCGCTTTTTTCTTTAATACGTCATTGTCGGCAAAGGTTTTGATCAATCCCGGGATATTTTTTCGGGTGTCCGGCCGGGATAATGCCAGAATAATCGGTTTGTCTGGTTCCTTCCAGAATTTCCGAATGTCTGAAAGGATGGCTGGACGGGGTGATACTGAGGTATGAAACCGGGTTAGATCCACTCCGGGCGGAATCACACAGGCCCGTGATTTTTTATAATTTTTATATTCGGCATACTGGTAGTTGGTTTCCTGATATGTGCTGGCCACAACCAGTCCTGCTTTTTTCAAGGCGTATTCTTCGGCATTAATCCGCCGACTGATTCGAAATACTTCTTCGATGCGTTCCTTTTTCATCCCTTTATTCAACAATCGCTCATACTTCACCTTTCCCAGTGAATGTCCGGTGAACACCATGGGAATTCCCAGAATTGCTGACAGGCGCGCCGCCATGTACCCTGCATCGGCATAGTGTCCGTGAATAATATCCGGGATTTGACGAATATTCCTGAAATACGAAAGAATACTGTTGACTCCGTCGTCAAGATGCGGCCAGAGCACTTCTTTTCGGAGGTAACGGCGCGGACCGAAATCGATGCGTATAATCGATCCCTTGTCGGTGACCTTTTCACAATTGACTGCATACGAATCATCCACCTTCCGGTCAATAATCCGGCGAGTGAACAAATCGACTTTTCGGATATCCGGGCGTTTTGACAGGGCTTTCAATAACTCCACAACATAAGTGACCTGGCCACCGGTATCCGCATCCCGCCCCAGTTCCAGATCAAAACTCCGAACCAGTCCATGAATACTCAACATCGCGATATACAATCCGTTTTCACGATGATTCGAGACATCTGAACGTTCCTCCAGAATTTCAACTGCTGTATTTGGAGGCTCTGATTTCGATTCCGGGACGGTTTTTGGAGCAAATCCGGAATGCCGGGTCGGTTCAAAAGGTGTTATCGATCTAGCAGCCATCAACGCCTCCATTTGCATCTTCATCGGTATTCCATTGTTTCATATACGCCTCGTATACGGTTTTCTCCTGAATCAATGCGCCACGATGCCGACAGACCTCTGCAGCAAATGCCACTGCCCGGCGTACGATGGTGTCGAAATGCCAACCCTTCAGCACACCAATGATAGCCACGGCGCTGAATCCGTCTCCAGCGCCAACACTGTCGACGAAACGTTCCACCTTGACAGCGGGTACGGTCACCTCGCGCTTTGCCGATGCAGCCATGAATGCACCCTCGCGTCCCAGCGTCACAATCAGGCTTTTCGCACCCCATCGGTCGGCGCATTGCCCGGCCAGGTCCATGAGTTCCTTATTGGTCCTCACCTCACTCCGGGCCAGGATCAATAACTCGTCCCGATTCAGTTTCAGCCACTGTGTGTGTTGCACCATCGCCTCGATCCCGGATTGATTCCACCAGGGTTCTCGTAAATTCAAATCAATAAACGTCTCACATGAAATGTGCTGTTTTAATGCATACAGCGTTGCCGTTGATTTATCAGATCGGCAAATCAACGATCCGTGATATAAGAGCGCCGCTTCGCTGTTTTGAACAGCTTTCAGAGCTGGCTCCCTATCAATGTGATCATAGGCCTGATCCGGCAAAATCTCAAAGGAGGGCTCTGCATCCTTGATGGCGACACGCACCGCTCCCGTGGGTTTCATTGTATCTGTCTGGACAGCGCTGATATCCATTCCCCACATCTTCATGGCTTTCAGAACGCGACGGCCAGCGGGATCATCGCCCACCTTTGAAATGAATAACGGGCGGCAACCCAAACCTTGCAGATGCCAGGCGACGTTAAACGGAGCCCCGCCCAGCGCTTCCGTGCCGTCGGGAAATTGATCAAGCAGAACTTCACCATAAATAATAAGACGGTGTTGCTCTTTCATGACCTCTCCTCCTTTGCTGCTGTTTTCGCTAATGAAAACCTCCTGTCACGTTAATACTTTGCAAATTACTTGCCATTTCTCAAACAGTATCTCGGCCGAAATTGTTGAAAAAGAATTCTCTGTTTATACTGGCGAAGCAGAATAATACGTTATTATCCATCTTGTGAAGTCGAAATCCAATGTTGCATCAATTTGTGAATCGCATAGAATAAATCAGCAGCGAATCGCATAAACGGGCACGTCCCTTTGTGGTTCTTGTTCCGGAAGCGGCCGTAATAATCATTCGCACCGAAGTAGCTAAACCATCCACGGGTTTTAATGGGTTCGGCGGCTTCTAGGGCATGTGAAAAATGATTGTAAAGGAGTTGCTGAAGCGATGAATTTTTATGAAAAATCCCCGGATATTGACTCAATCATGATCTGCACAGATCTGGATAGAACCCTGCTTCCCAATGGAAATGCGCCGGAAACAGAGGGTGCTCGGAGCCTGTTCCGTCGTATGGTTCACCAGTCCAATGCATGGCTGGTTTACGTGACGGGAAGGCATATTCAACTGGTGGATGACGCTATTCATGACTACGACATTCCCTTACCCCATTTCGCTGTTACCGATGTGGGAACCCGCATTTACCGTTCCAGTAAAGATCGCTGGCAATCGGTATCCGAATGGGATGAGATCATTGAGGAATCCATGAAGGGATTCCGTCTGCAATCCCTGAAAAAACGATTGCAGAATGTAAAAGATCTGGAACTGCAGGAACCCCTCAAACAGAATATCCATAAACTCTCTTACTACATTATTCCTTATGATTCGCTCTCGAAAGTACAAACCGAATTAAAAAAATCTCTGGAGCCCGATGATCCTCCGGTAAAACTGGTGTGGAGCCGCGATGAGTCATCCGGATACGGCCTTCTGGACATATTACCGGCATGCGCCGGCAAACTCGATGCGGTCTATTATCTGATCAAACGGCAAGGCGTCCCAACCGACCGGGTGGTTTTTGCCGGTGACAGCGGCAATGATCTGGATATTCTTCAGAGTGAGATTCGTGGAATCATCGTGGCCAATGCTGATCCCGAAATCAAAACACGAGCTCGTTCGGCCGTCAAAGATCCGACACGTCTGTATATTGCCGATGGGCGATTGGGCAATCTGAACGGAAATTACAGCGCCGGGGTTATCGAAGGCCTTGTGCACTACTTTCCAGAATTGCATCTTCCCGAAGAATCCGACGATTGATCCGTGTACGCATTTTGCATGATTTATTTTTAAGTGTTTAACACGATGTAGAGAAAGGAGAGGCCGAAGATGATACGAGAGGAGTTGCAGCGGGAAGGATACAAGCGCGGGATAGATATGTTGCATGCTTGTGCTGCCGACCACGGATTTGTGGCCAGCAGCAACGACCGGACAAATTACAATCGTATCTGGAGTCGCGACAGTATCATAATGGGACTGGCGGCCTGTATGGCCGGTGATTCAGTATTAATTGATACCTTTCGAAAAAGCCTGATAACTCTGGCGGATCAGCAGGGACCGCACGGTGAAATTCCAAGCAACGTGGATGTCATGAGTGGCCGGATCAGTTATGGCGGTACCACAGGTCGCGTGGATGCAGACCTCTGGTTTGTCATCGGTTGCAGTCGCTATTGGACAGAACGCGGTGATGTATCCTTTCTGGAAAAAATATTGCCGGTACTGGACCGTGTCATGTTCCTTCTGGGTGCCTGGGAGTTTAATAATCGCGGGCTTATATACGTACCTCAAACCGGCGACTGGGCCGATGAATACGTCCACAGCGGGTATGTGCTGTTCGATCAATTGCTTTATTATAAAGCTCAGCAAGAATACAAACGCATGAAAGAAGCAGTATTTCAGAGCCCGGAACTCGAGCTGGGAAAGCGGGTTCAAAGGCTGAGACGGTTAATCCGGGCCAATTACTGGTTGGATAGAACCGATAAGATTCCCGAACACGTCTATCATGAGGTGTTGTATCGAAAAGAAAGAGAAGTTTCCAGACACTGCAGCGGAAATTACTGGGTGCCGTTTTTTGCTCCGTTTGGTTATGGCTATCGTTTTGATGCCCTGGCCAATATCCTTGTTTCGCTGTTTCATGTCGCTGAAGATTCGCAAATCGACGCCGTGGATTCTTATATCGATCATATAATTAATGAAGACACCGAATTATACCTGTTACCGGCGTTTTATCCGGTAATCCAGCCTGTCCATAAAGACTGGGAAGAACTTAAAACCAGCTTTTCGTATACGTTTAAAAACCGTCCCCATGAGTATCACAATGGCGGGTTGTGGCCGATGGTCACCGGATTTTACGTTGCGGACCTGGCTCTTCGCAATCAATTGGATCGGGCCGTGAAATACCTGGATGGCATTCATCGCGCCAATTCCGGCATTAACGAATCCCGGGAATGGGTGTTTCCCGAATACATCCACGGTAACACATTGAAACCCGGGGGCACACAAATGATGGGGTGGAGCGCGGCTGCGGCGGTAATCGGACAGCAATCCATCAACGGACACGTTCTTTTTCCCGACTCCTAATTCTATCTGCACCCTCAGATACTGTTTGGCAGTTATTTTCCTGTTTTACAGCACGAACGTCGTTTCATCTGGATGATTTGTAGGTCGAAGCCCGTCGGGAGTTACTGTATTAGCCGACAAAACTGGAATCCCGCTGGCAGGACGCTGGGAAAATCTGGAGGCAGTGAAAAACGCACAAAGGGATGCATGTCGTAAGATGTCGTCTGGCTTTCGGTTTCGAGTCTTACATGCTGAGCACGGTATGAATGGGTAGCGCTGGCGCAATCCGGTCTTTGCGACCTTTTTCACCGCGGGAACAGAACATGGCATTGAGAATAGCCTCTTCTGTGCATTCCACTACGGCCTCATATAATAAATTCATTCGCCAATCGGATAAAAAATCAAAGCGCAGGATGGGTTCCTTGTTCCGGTCATGGCGCGTCACGGTATTTCCGGTGCTGAATGCTACCACCAACTCGCCGCTCGTTGACGCTGCAAACGAACCGGTTCGCCCCAGCCCCAAAGTAGCGCGTTTGGCAAGTTTATTTAATTGCGATGACAGCAACGGCGCATCGGTGGCCAGAACGATAACAATTGAACCGAATACTTCACCGCGCCGAATGTCCAATGGATACATATCATCCAGCGTTTTTCCGATAACTTGGCCGTTGATTGTCAAATTCCGCATTTTACCGAAATTGGATTGAACCAGAACGCCTAGAGTGTAACCACCGTTTTCGTTCGCCAGGCGCCGGGAAGAACTGCCGATTCCGCCTGCAAAATCGAATGTGATCATGCCGGTTCCTCCACCGACCGATCCCTGTTCAATGGGTCCTGAATGTGCCGACTCGATCGCCACAATCGCATCATCCGCAGTGTTTGATGGAAAGCGCACATCATTAAGAAATGAGTCATTTGTTTCTGCTATCACGGGAATGATCACATCCACATTGCGTCCTAACTCGGGATATTTCTTGAGTAAATACCGGATCACGCCGTTATGTACTGTTCCGATCGACATGGTGTTGGTCAGTAAAATTGGCGTTTCGAGCCAACCCCACTCAATGATCTGTGTTAAACCGCTGACCTCACCGATACCGTTTAGCACAAATCCTCCGGCGGCCATGTGATTGTTGAATAATCCCTCGGGTTCCGGTACGATGGCTGTGATCCCTGTTCGAATGCGGGTGCGCAAATCCGGATTGTCCGGGTCCCTGATATTGTCCTTCACATTTGTGACATGACCGACGTACACCCCTTCCACATCGGTAATCGCATTCCATTGGCCCGGCGTAAACCGGCCGATTTTTAAGCCGTATTCCCTGCAGGTTTTTCGTGGTCCCCGCGGCAGGTAAACTCCCCGGGTCTCCGGAGGCAGCGGAATGCCATATCGGCGGGCCGCCGACTGAATGATATAACGAAACACATCTGAGTAAGACAAACCACAGGCTTTGGCCGCCAGGATCAGAGACCCGTCGGTCATCAGTCGCGGCAAGGCGTTGATTTCCAGGAAATAGGGCGTTCCGTCCTTGTGGAGTCGCAGATCAATTCGCCCAAGATCCGGGCAAGGCATAACCTGAAGGATGCGTTTGGCATAATCCAAAACTTTAGCCCGAATCTCTCGCGATAGTTTCGGAGGACAATGCACCTGAACACCTTCGTCAGTCTGTTTCAGTTCATAATCGTAAATGTCGTGTTTGCCTTTGGTCTTGCAGAAATCATGCTCCACAATTTCCAGCAGTTGGCCGGGATAGGCCTCCAGGAATGGGATGGACAATTCCTGACCGGGGATATACTGCTCCAGATGTACCCCCTCCGGATAGTCCTTAAGCAAATCATCTATCATATCCCGGGCATCATCAAGGGTATCCACCACGGACGACTGATGAATCCCTTTGCTGCTCCCTTCATAATTAGGCTTGATTATAAGCGGGGTCGGCATATCTTCTGGGATTTCCCGCTTTTCCGAGGTCAATAGAATTCCCCGGGGCGTTGTTATTCCCTTAATGGCCAGAAGCTTCTCGCTTAAGCGCTTGTCAAGACTCACATGCAGTAGCGAAGGTCCACCACCAGTATAGGGGATACCCATCTGTTCAAAAATTGACGGGAAAAAGGCTTCTCGGGCAATGCCCAGCTCACATGTGCCCTCTGCTACGTTGAATATCAGATCCGGCGTCGCCTCGATCAGTTTTTCGATAACCTCTTCCGGGCGAACTGATACTTCAATTGGAGTCACCTTGAATCCCAGGTTTTCGATTGTTTCAATAAGGTGTGTGACTTCGCTTTTGAAATATCGTTCGCATTGTGCTTCGGTTTCCTCTTCACGTAAATTGTAGGTTAATGCGATTTTCATTTTTCTTCGACCGTCCTTTCCCGAGTGTTAGACGAACTATTGAATCATTTATTCAAAATATGTGCCAGACAAACCAGAAATGCTTATTGTGTCGTATGGAACAGTTTTTGCCGCTAGTTGAAGCATCATGACTATTTCAGGAGTATGTCGTTTAAAAATACACCAACACTGTTTATGTTATTCGGTTTCAAAGTTAAACGTGACTTTAGCTAAATCATTTTCGCAAAGGTGTTTGCACCTGACTCTTCGTGCTCGTGCTTATTTTTGTAATCGATTGCATTCAAAGTATAACTAAAATATTTTCAAAATCTGATTCACGTCCACTATCGATGTAGTGACAATTTGTTACCTTCGAATTATTTCGATCACGATTACGCGCGCCGCCGATGCCGAAATAAAAAACAGCTACAGCTTGCATTACTCTAAATAACTCAAAATCGCATCACATTCGGTTGATATGTTATACTGAAGACAGTCGGGAGGCGAGCAGATGAGTTTTCGATATGGTTTTGGTTATTTTGTAAGAATGAGCGCATTGATATCAGTCATTGTGCTTGGGGTTTCTGTTGTGCTGGCTGAGGAATCGGTGGAGGAAACGCAGGAGCGGCGTGTTTGGCATGTATGTATGCGTTGTAAGGACAAGGATGCCGAGTCGATAACTGATGCATTGCGGCGAGCCAATCCGAAGGATACGATTCTGGTCTATTGGGAGCCAGGGTTTCCGTATTATATGGAGCATCTTGTCATTGACAAGCCAGTTAGAATTATATCCACTGCGGCGGCTGGTGACATGATGAACTATGATTACTATCCGGTGATAGCGTCTGTGTCACCTCAAGTGGTGTATATAAGGTCTCCGGGAGTGGAATTGATCGGTTTTAACATCATGTATTTGCAGCGGCCAGAGGAGTGTCATGATCCACGCGCCTGTTATGCGGATACAGTCGGCATTCGGCTGGAAGCCCCGGCAACGATTCGTCACGTGGCAATCACCAACTGCGCGACCGGAATACTGGCGGTATATGATGATGAATATCTGGACACCGGGAGTATTATCAGTCATTGCCGTATCGGATTACCTCCGGATCATGGATTGACCGAAACCGGATTCAGTCAGACCCGAAATCATTATGGAATTGTTTTGCTTGGAGCGCGACAGGATGGTCCGGGCCTTGGAACCGGCAGTGATAAAATTACTAACTGCCAGATCATGCGCAATACTCAATATGGTTTGGTTTATACATCACGTAACGAGCCAATCAGGCGTAATAATACAATACAATTCAACTCCAGAGGTCCGTTTAGAGTTGTGCGTCCCGAGCTGGATGATCAGAACACACTTGTCTGGATAGATACCCCGGAGGATGAATCGGACAAATCGGACTGATTAATGAATACCAAGCGTTGCTTTGATATATTGGTGACGTTCGAAGGTGTATGGATTCATTGATTTGCTTCGAGACACCTTGCCCTGAAAATCGGTCAGATGCTGATAGTTTTTCTGTTTCATCCAGTTGGACAGTTCCAGATTGAGGTCCTGAATATAATTAATTCCTTTTTGATAGAGCGCTGAGACAACCTGAACAGCGTTTGCGCCGGCAAGAATAAGTTTGATCGCATCATTTGCGGTATGAACGCCGCTTGACCCGCACAGATCAGCGTTCAAATTATCCTGAAGAAGACTGATCCAGCGCAGACTGTGTTCCAGGTCCCGGCTGGCTGTCATTGCCATTGAATAGCGCACTGATTCAGTAACCGGATCAATATCGAATCGCGCAAACCGGTTAAACAAAACCAGTCCGTCTATTCCGGTTTGGTCCAGCGTTTTTGCGGCGTAGCCAGGAGACAGCAACCATGGAGTCAGCTTGACAGATACGGGTATGGACACAAGATGCTTTACCGATTCAGCAATGCTTTTCATTGCCAGAATAGCCATATCATCACTGACTTTGGAATCGGTCACAATACCGTACAGATTAAGTTCTATGGCATCTGCTCCAGCTTCTTCCAGACTGCGAGCATAATTCGTCCAGTTTCCGGGACTGACTGCATTCAGGCTGGCTATCAGTGGAATACTGATTTCCTTGCGTGTTTTTTCAATCCATCGCAAATGTTCGGCCGGACCAGCATGGTCATAATCTGCATGAAATGTGACTGCTTCGGCAATCATATTGGAATAGGCCGCCAGTGATTCCTCAAGGTTTGCGGCTTCCGCCTGAATCTGTTCCTCAAAAAGCGACTTGATGACTACAGCTCCGGCTCCGGCAACTTCGGCTTTTTTAATTGTCGTCAAATCACTTGTCAAAGAACTTGCTCCGACGATAAACGGACTTGAAATTTTTAATCCCAAATAAACACTGCTGATATCTGTCATAAATGACCTCCCGGGAAAATGAACCAAACAAATCGTTTTTATTCCGGCTGTGAGCTTCAGATCGACATGCAGCCGGAAATGTGGTACGGTTCGTTACCTGTATAATTGACTCATATCGGTTTATGGAGGTTACAGTGGTGATGGAAAAAAGTGAAAAAAGAACAGGTATTGTGGGTGGCGGTATAAGCGGTATGGCAGCGGCATGGGAACTTTTAAAAAAGGGAGTGGCCGCTGATATTTACGAGCGGGATGCTACGCTGGGCGGATTAGCTGGCTGGTTTAGCGTAAATGGCACGACGCTGGAAAAATTTTATCATCATTTGTACAATCTGGACAAAGATTTGATTCAATTGATCCATGAGGTTGGTCTGGGTGAAAACCTTGTTTTCAGACAGACGAATACAGGCGCGTTTTATGTGAATAAAATTTATCGTTTGAGCAAACCGATTGACCTGATCAAATACAAGCCGCTCCCGTTTATGGATCGAATCCGAATGGGTCTTTTGGTGTTAAAAGCACGAAAAGTACAGGACTGGCGGGACCTTGACAAAATTTCGGCGAAAGACTGGATCATCAGGAATTCCAGCCAAACCGTTTATGACATTGTATGGTCGCCGTTATTCCGATCAAAATTCGGCCGTTATGCCAATGAGGTCTCAGCAGCGTGGTTGTGGAGTAAACTGGTTCAGCGCGGGGGATCCAGAAGCAAGGGGGGCGCTGAGGAACTTGGATATCTGAAAGGCGGCTATGGGCTTCTTTTCAATCAAATGGAGCAAAAGTTGACTGAACAGGGAGTGCGGATTTTTAAAAATGCTCCTGTTGATGGGATAGAAACCCGGAATGGCATCGTCACCGGATTACGGACCGGAGGTCAGACGATACCATATACACATGTCATTGCATGCACGCAATTGCCGGATTATCTGTCAATTGCCGGTGACGCTCCTGAAGGTTATCGCAGTGAGCTGAACAAAATTGGTTTTTTAGGTAATGCAACATTGGTGATGCGATTACGAAAGCGCTTATCCGATACATACTGGGTTAACATTACTGATCCCGAATGCCCATTCGTCGGTGTGATTGAACAGACCAATCTGCTGGATGAAAGCCATTACGGAGGAAATCATCTGGCGTATATCAGCCGATATATGGATGTTCAGGACCCGATGTACAACATGACGGTTGACGAACTGTATCGTGTATATGCTCCATGGCTGAAAAAAGTCTTTCCGGAGTTTACCGATGAATGGATTGAGGAATTGATGCTGTGGCATGAACCATATTCTCAGGCGGTTGTTTCTACCGGTTACGGCGACAGAATTCCAGATGCTGTGACACCCATCAAGAATTTGTATTTATCGACCATGGCACAAATCTTTCCTGAAGACCGTCAGATGAGCAACGGTGTCAAATTTGCAAAAAAAGCGGCGGAACTGGTGATTTCCGAATAGGATTTGGTACAATTGGCAAAGGTGTAAAACACCCGGCGTTGCCGGGTCAAGATTGCTGAAAAAATTGCAAAGCTTTTTATTGATGGAGACAAATATGAGATCAACTCGGTTTTCGATTAAAAAGATTTGGAGATATACTGTGTTTTTCAAGATATTATGTGTGATTTTCTGTTGGTCGGCGTTTGCTATGGATGCGGGCAACACGACGATGTATACGGAAGAAACTCACGAATCAGCTTCCGATACAGTGTATCCTCCATCAACCGAAAACGAGGTGATTCCTGCCGTATCACCAACACCAACGCCTCGCGTTGACCCGTCTTTTATTTTGGCAGAGAACATGGCGGAAGCCATGCGGCGCGAAGCTCTGACTGTCCGGGAGTCATTTGAAGAAACTGCGTCACGATATTTTACCCCTGAACCATTGGGTTTTTCGCTGGATACATTTTATGACCTGTACCAGGATATTATTCTATTGCCGACAAAAATACCGGACTTGATGGAATATATTATAGAGCAAGCCCGATTGCTTGGATTTATTGGGTCGATGATTCTGTTTCTGTTTTTGGCCGGGTTAACATATATGATCGTCGGCCAGCGAAAAGTATTGAATTACCTGGAAACACTTCTTGTGCCTTTAATCACAAATGTGCCGAAAGCATTTCACCCATATTTGAAACTGTTGCTGAAACTGCTTGCGGCAGTCTTGTTTCCGGGAATTTTCTGGTTGTTATACTGGTTTGTCCAGTCGTTTACCGGATTGGATCAGCCGTGGTTTATTCTGATAGGCAGACTAATGATTGTCTGGGCAGGAGCAGTAGCAGCTCTGGTGTTGTTAAAGGCGCTTTTTTATGAGCAATTGATTAATATTCCGGACAACTATGGAAAAACAATATATCGCGTCACGCGATTTATTACACTGTATATCGTCTTAACGATAGTCATCTTTTATAGTGTGGAAGCATTTCAGATCAACCCTGAGAATTTGGCGTTACTTCAAGTCGTCATAAATCTGAGTATTGTGTTGGCTTCTATCGCGTTGCTGGTAAAAAAACAGGCAATAATGAGTCTGTTACCCGATTTGCCTTACAAAGGATATCAGGCTTTTCGCAAAATACTGCTTCGCGTTTATACTCCGGCCATGATCGGTACGTTTATAACCGGTGTTTTGTGGAGTTTTGGGTATAAAGATTTGTGCCGATATATTTGGACAAGAACCTGGGCTGTCGCAATGATCATAGTGCTGATCGTGTTGGTATATCATTATTCCAATAAGTGGATCGCCTCATGCCGTAAAAAATATCCGCCATCAGATGAAGCAGCAGAAAAATATTTTACATCTATTTCAACAGCTCTGATTTTCGTAACAGGCATTGTCCTGTTGTATTCAGTGTTTTCATTGTTGGGAATTTTTGAACCGCTACAACGGCTAATTTCATTTCCAATATTTTATATTGGTGAAACAGCGTTTTCGTTGTGGGTTGGCATTCGGGCAATGCTGGTGATATATGTTATACTTCAAACATCCAGAATATTGCGTTCATATCTTGATTTGAAAGTATTTCCGGCATTAGGTGTCGAAGAAGGTCTTGCGTATTCGATTAATACGTTCATAGGATACGTGATGGTTATTACCGGTGTGCTGTTTGCTTTGTATTCAACCGGTTTTGATTTCAGAATCCTGATGGTATTTGCCGGAGCGATTGGTATTGGTGTTGGTTTGGGATTGCAAAATTTTGCTGCCAATGTCATTAGTGGTTTTACTTTGATATTCGGCAGAAAAGTCCGAAAAGGTGACTGGATAGAAACTGAAAATACTCTGGGATATGTGCGGGAAGTGACACTTCGGGCAACAAAAGTTGTGACTCGTGACAACATAGAATACATTATTCCGAATACTGAATTGACATCCAAAACAATCGTCAATTACTCGTTGATGGATCCGTTGATTCGCATACAAATTCCGGTAGGTGTTTCTTATAATGCCAATCCTGAAGAAGTTAATAAGATTTTGCTGAAGGAGGCAGAGAAGAGCACAAAAATTAGCACAGACCGCTCAGCGTCAGTTCTGTTTACTGATTATGCTGACAGTTCGATTGATTTCTCACTTCTGGTCTGGATAGATATTCGAAAGACAAGTGAACGGGAAGTTAAAAGCGAGTTGTATTTTGGAATATTCAAAGCGCTTGCAGCAGCGGGTATTGAAATACCGTTTCCTCAAAGGGATCTTCACATTCGGTCTGATGTTACAAAAAAAGCCAAACCCGAAAATTTACCGGGGAGCGACCTCCCCTGAAAATGGTTTGGCAAAATGTCCCGACCCCTTTACCCTGGAACCTGTTACTATTAAAAAGGAAAACGAAAATTTTGGCAAACAATTTTTGCACTTTTTTTGAGCTTAAAACGACTTTTTTGCATGTCGAGTTTATAACTGTATATAAATAAAGAACATTATTTTGTGTAATAATTTCCGGCGGCCTCGGCTAATTTGACTGTCAAACGCTGTAAGCGCCTTAAAGGACATGCATGGAGCTTGCTGTAGAAATAATCCGGTTATCTTTAACTTCAACCGTATACTGTATAAACTGAATACAGTATTTCGCGTCTGTTATCAGGATTGCGAAATTGCTGCAAAACACCACCCGGAAGAAGACGTCTGATGTGATCACTCAACCATGGCTGATGATCCAGATCGAACCAGATAAATGCGGTGGGTCGGTCATGGTCCAGATATTGTGCTAAACTTTGAGTACCACGGTTGACATGTGCAAACCGGATCACATCGCCTCCCAGTTCAATGTTTTTTTCATATAGGGTGATTTTTATGACATCTTTGTGAACCCAGGCATTGACAAATACCACAGTGTGATGTTCAGCTATTTTTTCTGCAAAATGCATTGATTCCAGTCGTCGCGGTGGGCCGAAGTATGAGTGATCTTTCACGATTGACCATGTTGAGATCCAGATATGAAATCCGTGCAGCATAATCAGGGCAATACAGATTATTACGGTAACAGAAAGGATTTTGCGTATTCGGGATGCTGTGCCGGTCAGGTTTCCGGCTATGGCAATTTCCCGAAATAGAACAACAGCAGTAACATAGACCAGGGGCCAGATAATCAACGATCGCCTATGCAGTGGAAAAATTAGCAGTGGTGGTAATATGCCACAGATAAAATAAGCGGGCAGTATTGGATTCCAGCGAAGAATGATGAATAACAGCATAATAACTGATGATAGAACCAGTGCGCCAGGATAGAAACGCAGAATATCGTTTTCAGAAAATGTAACTTGTAACCATTGGATCAGATTCCGTTGCAGATTTTTTGCGATTACTGATACAGGCTGTGTGGTATTTGTAACCTGATCGTCAACAGTTTTTCGCCAGACAGGATTGTCTGTTGCAAGTCCACCAAAACTGGATTGGAACATGTGTCCGGGCTTTTGCAATCCCTGAAACTGAAGTGCGAAAAGTATTCCGAATACGCCCATGGCGCACAAAGCGCCCGTCCAGGCTTTTGGATGTGTTTTTCGTTTGAGAATAGGTACAATGATAACGACGTACAAGAAAAACAGATACAACACTTTCATTGGAGCATAGCTCCATCCAATGCATCCTGTCAGAAATCCGAACAGGATCCACCATCCGATTGCCTTTGAAAACTGTTTTGTACGGTAAAGGCGATCAGCGGTGAATAGCAATCCGATGCTGACAGCGGCGCTAATACTGAAAAAGGTTCCCATTCGGGATTGTGCCAGATGCCATGGTGACAAACCGAACACAGTCAAAGCGACCAGCGACCATTTGTCCGGGAGATTTTTACGCAACCAAAGCCATAGAACAAGCAGAAGAATGGTTGAACCGATAACTTCAGAAAATCTGACTGACCAGACATTGACCCCGAACCGTAGCATGGTCAGCCACATAATCGGTAGCATTAATGGTGACTGGCCACCTCCTCTAAGATCAAAACCTCTGCCCTGAAACGGATAGTTTGGCCAGTTGCCTTCGATAGCGCCAAGCCCCCATATTCCGGTATTTCCAGCATATTCATTTAAAAATGCCGGCCACGCTTCAAGTTCTATCAGTTTTACAGCGGTGATTATCAGAATAATCAACAGACCGGTTCGAACAGGGGGTGTTTCGCGAAAAATGATCCATTCATCCCGAAGCGTATTTCGAAACACAATTCCGTACACAAGCAATGCTGCTGCTGCGAACAGGATCAGTGGAATATGCGCGAAATGATTATCGGGTAACCACTGGTTTTGAATAAGCAACGCATTGACAGGGAGCAGAATAAGAGTCAGTCGGCCTTTTTTTTTGTTGATATTTGATGGAAGATACAAATCGATGCACACCAGAGCGATACTCAAACCGACCAGCCATGGAATCAGATGATGAATCCAGGGTTGCATCAATTGTCGGTAAGGAAATGCAAACCATTCAAGATAATTCATTATCAGTACCAGCCGAAAGGAATTTCGTGCAGATTACTGGCCAAAGAACCATCGAACATATCGGTGTACACCACGAAGAAACTGATGCCTTCTCCGGGATTAAATCGTCCGAAATCGCCCTTTGGCCAGGTAAAGGACAACAGTGTTTCGTGATGTGTTCCGGGAAGCAGTAATTCGGGGCATCCCTGAACGTAGGGAACAAACATATTCAGATTACAATCCAGAAAAAACCATTCTGTCAGGCATTGCAGCGCCAAAAACTTGATTACGGCGCGTTGTTCGCGTGGATTTACGGTTTCAAGTGACAGATGGAACGGATCGAATGAGGTAAAACTTTGCATATTAAGGATAAGCTCGGTAGTTATCCCGGCAATTGGTATGGATTCAATAGCATTAACTATACCTGGGAGTGGACCGATATGGCGGGTTCCGGTCTGATCGTATCCGGTGGTGATCAGTATTGAGCGAATTTCAGACGGTGTCAATTTATGGGCAGCTCTGTATTGAGCAGCGCCCTGGAGGCATGCAGCGGCTCCGGCAACCATGGCGGCGGCGCTTGAGGTGCCGGAGAAACGGTCAGTATATGTCCGGTTGGGCTCCGCAGGTGAACCGGGAGCATTCCCGTAGCCGGTAGTCCATACCTGGCAGCATGGATTCATTCGCTCCGCCCAGCCCTGAAGATTAACGCGCGAACCGTAATTGGTATATGCAACTGGAGCTCTGTCTGCTGGTCTGCCAGCTCCAACCACAATAGCGCCGGAATCCCGGGTATCGGGATCAAAAGCGCCCTGATATACCGGATCATCCAGATTCTGACTACCATTACCGGCCGGAATCACGACGATTTTTTCCAGAGTATTTGCCAGACTGATGGCATCGAACACAGAAGGAATATAATCCACTGGAACCATTCCATACTGGCTATCACCGCCGGGGTGAAGGGGTCCGGGCACTTGCAATTGAATCAATATGATGTCACCTTCATTGATGCTTGCCTGTGTTACATCTATGGCGTTTGCCAGAACTTCGGGAGACGACGCAAAATACAAACGCATGGCCGCTTGATGGCATATACCTGTAATACCAAATCCATTGTTGCCGGCAATAAGCATTCCTGCGACTGCTGTACCGTGATCTTTTGCGCCAGTTCCACCACCGGGAACACCTCCAATAACAGTATCAGGCGCGCCAAGACGATGCACAAGATCTTCATGAAACCGGTTACAGTTTGATTCGATCAGCGCTACGGTAACGCCATCACCGCGACCGCCAGGATATGTCCATGCCCGGGCAAGCTGTGGTCCTGCTTCGTCAAACAAATATTCCTGATGAATGCTGAAATCCGGAGTTTCATCATTGACTGATGCTGGAACTGCATGGTCCGGCAATATAAATATCTGTTCAATATCCTTTTTAATGGCAAGTCGTGACACAACTTTCTGCAGATCAGTTTCAGGAACATAAACATGAAAGTATTGTGTCAAATCAGGCATCGTTCGGTTTGCGATGCTGGCGGCACGTTGCCTGTCTGCTTCAAGTCTGGTGTGACAGCGTTGAAAGACCGGCTGTATATCAATGTTTACAGACAGTTGATGCAGGTTGACCAGACGGTTCCCGGCACAGTAAAGGGCGTTGTTAATCATGTGATAACCTGCATCATCTGCAAACTTGATTTCGATGATTACTCCGCTGCAGTTGCCCTGTGTCAAAACCGTTAAAAAAATCATCAATGTTAGCAATTTCAAAATCATGGCTTTTATATTCTGACGAATTTTTTCACACGTATCAAGACTGGATGAACTCAAACTTTGAATTTATCCCCGGTAATTTGCCATGTATTCGATCTGTAATTATAATACAGCCGGTCCTGGGGTCTGTTTGATTTGACGGGACGTTTAGCCATAATTCATTATTCTGGAGTGAACATGGGATTGAAGAAAGATACTTTACCGGCAAAAGCAATTGTCGGATTGGCGATTGTTTTGTATGCCATTATTGCTGTGACAAGCATTGAAAACAAAACACCGGTTCGGGATGAACCGGTTCACTGGCGTTTTGGATATGAGTTGATTACTCAAGGCGCTGATGCCAATCCAAACCGGGGTGTCAGTCCGGTTTCAGCGCTGAACACATTGCCGTATTTGGTGACTGGTGACAATATGGATGATCCTGCTGCACGGCGCTTGTTTCGTTTACCGACGGTTATGCTGGGGATGCTGCTGGTATTCTTTGTCGGCCGATTTGCATGGTCATTATATGGACCCTGGGCGGGAGCATTTGCTTCGATGGTAGCGGCGTTTGAACCCAATTTGATTGCTCATGGAAGTCTGGTGACCGTCGATATGGCGCTCACATTGTTTATGCTGCTGGCCATTCATGCGATGTGTCGTTTTTCTAAAAAACCGACTGCTGGTATAATGGTGTGGGCTGGAGTTACGCTTGGACTGGCGCTGGCTGTAAAAGCAACCGCGCTTGTTTTTGTCGTTTTGATACCATTATTCCTTTTGTTAAGTATTCTGAAAGACAAATCCCGACCGGTGGGAACCCGGAAAAAGCCTTTATTCTGGGGATACAGTCTGGCTGTGATTATCCTGATTGCCGTATTGGTCATCAATATCTCGTATGGCTTCACTGGATCGTTTCGGGCATTGTCTGATTATCATTTTCACAGTTCTGCTGGACAGCGAACTGCCGGGTTAATGCCATCCTGGTTACCAGCGCCGTTTCCGTCACTTTTTGTGCAGGGTATCGATCTGGCGTTCTGGGCCGGTGAGGCGGGCCATCCCGGTTCAGCATTTCTTATGGGTGAGTTCAACGAAACCGGTTTTCCACATTATTATGTTGTCGCATTTGGAATCAAATCTACGATTGGTTTTCTGATATTGCTGGCGCTGACATTTTGGTTGAGTGTATTTAAACAATATCGATCGGGTTTGGATGAATGGTTTATCTGGACTCCAGTGATTCTTGTGTTTTTGTATTTTTCTTTTTGGAGCGAGATAAACATCGGGCTTCGTTATATTCTGCCGGTCTATCCGTTTTTATGTATAGCATTCGGACGATTGATGTCGGCGCCCGGAACAAAAAAAGTGGTGATGACCGTTTCATTATTTGCGTTGATAACCCATATAAGCGCTTCGGCTTTGGCATGGCCGCATTATCTTGAGTTTTTTAATCGACTGATTGGCGGGTCTGATCAGGGATATCGCTATTTGAGTGATTCCAATTTATGTTGGGGGCAAAACCTTGGATTATTAAGGCAATATGCTTCTGAGCAGGATCGTCTTCTTATAGTCAATCCTCAAGGACCGACGAATGGTCTGGTTGCAATAAACGCCAATCGGTATTTTCTGGACAACTTCAGGTGGCTGCACGACTATGAACCCATAGACCGGGTCGCTCATACATGGTTCATTTATGATATAGATGATCTGCCGGAAAGTTTCATTCTTACTGCGAAAAATCAACAGTATAAGGGTGGACAACGCATTGATTTTCCGTTGATCGGACCCTCTTTCAATAATTATAATAATCAGTCAGCTTTAATTCGGCAGGTCACCCGCGATGACGATGACACCATCTATTTACCTGGCAAACCCTATGAGGGGCCTCCGAATGTTCTGGTTATAACAGTGGATACGCTTCGGGCTGACCATCTTCACAGTTATGGTCATTTTCTGACAACCAGTCCGATTATGGATGCCATTGCCAGGCGAAGTGTTCTGTTTCAGACAACCTATTGTCAATTTCCGCGAACCACGCCATCGCATGCCACGATTTTAACCGGTTTGCTGCCTGCCGGACATGGCAGCACGATGAATGTGCAGCCTATCAGGGATGGCATTGTTACAATGGCCCAGATATTGTCTGCTGAGGGCTATCAGACAGGCGCTGTGGTTGCCAGCGCCGTTATATCTGCGCGCGCATCCAATTTGGACAGGGGATTTGATTTTTACGAAGATGCGACTGATTCCGAAACACCGGTTTTAACGCCGGCGCCGATAACGCCGATACCGAATGAACCAGCCGTCCTGGACAATCAAACAAAGCGACGGCAAACACAAATACTGTCGTTCGCACCGGGAATGGGTGAAATGCATGATCAATTGAGTCCATATGACCGGCCAGGGAATGAAGTCAGTGATATTGCTTTGCGATGGTTGCGAAAACTGGAAAACAAACCTTTTTTACTGTGGTTGCACTATTTTGATCCGCATTCTCCGTATTCACCTCCACATCCATATGGCCCGATGTTCAGGCCATACTACAGCAATAAAGGGACACCGGTTGATATATTGGGAATGCACCGTCGAGGAGAACCGTTTGATCTGAATGATTACAACATGTTTCATGGCCTGTATGATGGCG